>NZ_JBIVFO010000017.1:0-28984 GCF_044748225.1 Streptomyces sp. NPDC090021
GTAGCTCCGCTACGAGGATATTCGTCCCGCACGCCGAGGGCACGCACCGAACGCCGCTCCTTGCTCCACGGGGCAACTCAATACAGGCCCTAGGCGGCCCGGCCCTGCTTGAGGGCGGCCAGGCGGGCCTCGATCTCCGAGGCCCTGCCGAGGTCCTCCAGGGACTCGAACTGCGCGTCCAGCGAGGACGCGGCCAGCTCCTGCTTGCCCAGTGCCATCGCCTCCTCGCGCCGCACCTTCTCCTCGAAGCGGTGGAGATCGCTCGTCGGGTCCATCACGTCGATGTTCTTCACCGCGTCCAGCATGGTGTTCTGCGCCTCGGCGGTCCGCGCCCGCGCCACCAGCTCGTCCCGCTTCGCCTGGAGCTCGGTCAGCTTGTTCCGCATCGTGTCCAGGCCCGACGTGAGCTTGTCGACGACCGCCGTCTGCGCGGCGATCGTCGGCTCGGCCGTCTTCGCCTCCTTCTCCGACTGCAGCTGCCGGCCCAGCGCCACCTTCGCCAGGTTGTCGAACCGGTCGGCCTCCGCCGTCGCGCCCGACGCCCTCAGCTCGTCCGCCTTCCGGCTCGCCGCCAGGGCCTTGGAACCCCACTCGGCGGCCGCGTCCACGTCCTCCTTGTGGTCCGCCTCCAGCAACCGCAGGTTGCCGATCGTCGTCGCGACCGCCTGGTCCGCCTCCGAGATGTTGTTGCCGTAGTCCCGGATCAGCTGGTCCAGCATCTTCTGCGGGTCCTCCGCCTGGTCCAGCAGCGCGTTGATGTTGGCCTTGGCGAGCTGGGTGACCCGGCCGAGGATGGTCTGCTTGCTCATGACGGTTCTCTCCTGGTGAGGGATGGACTTTGTCCGGTACGGGACCCGCGCCGCGGGCGTTCAGAAGCGGCCGCCACCGCCCATGCGGCCCCGGGTGCCGCCGCCCCCGAAGGAGCCCGGGCCGCCGCCACCGCCGCCCCCGAAGCCACCGAACCCCCCACCGCCCCCGCCGAAGCCGCCGCCCCGGCCGCCCCGGCCGCCCCGCAGGATCTCGCCGAGGATGATCCCGCCCAGCACGGCGCCGCCCTGGCCGCCGCCCCGGCCCGCGTACGGGTCCCGGTACCCCCGTACGTCCTGCTCCGCCAGCTGCTGCGCCTGCCGTGCGAGCGCGTCCGCCTGCTGGGCCTCTGCCAGCGCCTCCGACGGGTCGCCCGCGGCCAGCGCCCCCGCCCGCTCCAGATGCCGGCCCGCCTCCGCCAGCCGCGTACGCGCCTGGCTGCCCACCGCGCCCCGGGTCGTGGTGATGTAGTCCGTCGCCGCACCGATCGCACTGCGCGCCGCCAGCATGGCCTGGTCCAGCAGGGCCGCGGCCCGCTGCCGGCCCGACTCCCGTTCCCGGGCCCCGGCCAGCGCCTCGTCCAGGGCCGCGTCGGCCTCCTCCACCCGGCGCAGGGCGTCGATCGGGTCGTAGCGGCCGGCCGCCTCCTCCCGCCGCACGTCGGCCAGTACGGCCTCCGCCCGGCCGATGCGCCCGCGCAGGTCCGCCGTGGAAGTGCCCTCCGCCGTACCGGTCAGCAGCCCGCGGGCGTCCGCGAGGTCGGTCTCCGTCTCGGTCAGCGCGCCCGGCAGCTTCCCGGCGGCCTCCGCCAGCTCCTGCGCCCGCCGCTCCACCGAGTCCATCAGGGTCGACGCCTGGTCCACCGCCCCCTCGGCGGACCGTACGTGGACGGCCGCCGTGCCGTTCTCACCGGCGTCGACGGCCGCATGGGCCAGCCCCAGGCGGGTCGCCGCGAACAGCAGGCGGTCCTTGGCCTGCTCGGGGTTGGAGGCGACCGGCGCCGAAGCGGAATCCGCGTACCGCCGGGTCAGCGCGGTCAGGGTCGCCTCGGCGGTGGTGCTGCGCCCGGTGAGCTCCAGATAGCGCTCCTCCACGGCCGCCAGCGCCTGCGGGGCGTTCCTCTCCAGGTCCCGCAGCCGGTCGAAGTCCGCCGCCTGGGCGTCCAGCCGCCGGCTCGCCTCCGTGCAGCGGGCGACGATCTCGTCCAGCATCCGCCGCCGGGTTGCGTCGTCCTCCGGATAGGCGTCGTCGAGCTGCTGGCGCAGCCGGAAGGCGTGCGTCAGCTCGCCCTTGGCGTACTCCACCGCCGCGGTGAAAGGGGCCGCCGCCTCCTCACCGAACTGCGCGCTGGCGAAACCGAGTTCCTCGGTGCTGGTGCGGACCGCGTCGTCCGTCTCCACCAGCAGGGACTTCGCCCGGCCGTCCAGCTCCGGCAGCGGCAGGCGGTCCGGCGCCCCCTCGGGCCAGCCCGGCCCGGTCGTCGTGCCCCGGCCGCCGGCCGCGTCGTCCCGGCGCCTGCGCCGGGTGTACGCGTACACGCCGAGCGCCCCGGCCGCGCCGACCGCGACCACCGGGAGCACATAGTCCCCCGCGCCGCTCCCGCCGCTCCCGCCGCCGGGGTCGACCGGACCGGGCGTGATGGTCGGCGCCGGCACGGGCTGCCCGCCGAGGACCGCGTTGTAGCCGTTCGCCGCGCCGATCGCCGCGCCCGCCCAGTCGTTCTGCCGCAGGGGCGGCTCGATCGCGGTCCGCGCCACCTCCGCCAGCTGCCGCTCGGTGAAACCGGAATCGACATCGGCCGAATAGGCGTACTGACGGGCCCCGGTGGCCACGGCCAGCAGGACGTCGTCCCGCCCGAGGCCGTTGCGCTGGGCGGTGGCGTCCGCCCAGCTCTGGGCGGAGCGCCCGGAGAAGTCCTGCACGTACACCACGAAGAGCTGGATCCTCCGATCGGTGTACAGATCGTCGAGGGCGGCGGAGACGGCGGGCTGCCGGTCGCCCAGCGCACCGACGAGATCGGTGATCTGCCCCTGCTGCGACAGGGCGACGGGATCCTCGGCCCGTGCCACCGGAGCCTGTGCGACACCCCAGCCGCCGAGCGCCAGCAGTCCGGCGGCCAGGGCGAGCCCGGCCCGTGCGAGTGCTCTGCTGCGCGGCGCTGCTCTCGGCGGGATCACATTTGGGAGGGTATGAGTGCTTCACCGCGGCCGCATCCGGAGCAAGGGGCAGTGACCCGGCCGGGGAGGTGGTCGTTGGCAGGCCATGAAGAAGATCATGACTGCGGCCGCGCTCACCGTGGCCGCCCTCGGCCTCGCCGCCCCCGCCCACGCCGACAACGACTCCAACTTCGGGGGCGGGGTGAACGCGGCCGACAACTGGAACTTCACCGCCGCCGCCGTCTGCCTCCAGGAGGTGGCCGTGGTCCCCGTCATGGGCGACTGGGTCGGCGACCACGCGAACAACTGCTCCAACGGCAACGTCGTCGACCACTCCGGCCGCTGACCGGGCGGTGAGCCGGGGCCCCCTCCTGCGGGGCCCCGGCCTCCGGCTGCCGGTCCTCAGCCCTTCCGGCGGCCGATCCGGCTGCCCAGCCACACCAGCGGGTCGTACTTGCGGTCCACCGCCCGCTCCTTCAGCGGGATCAGCGCGTTGTCGGTGATCCTGATGCCCTCGGGACAGACCTCCGTACAGCACTTGGTGATGTTGCAGTAGCCGAGCCCGTGCTCCTCCTGCGCGGCCCGCTTGCGGTCCAGACCCGCCTCCGAGGCCGCGTCCAGGGGGTGCATGTCCAGCTCCGCCACCCGCATCAGGAAGCGCGGACCGGCGAAGGCCGGCTTGTTCTCCTCGTGGTCACGCACCACATGACAGGTGTCCTGGCACAGGAAGCACTCGATGCACTTGCGGAACTCCTGCGAGCGCTCCACGTCGATCTGCTGCATCCGGTACTCGCCCGGGGCCACCCCCTCCGGCGGCACGAAAGCCGGGACCTCCCGGGCCTTGCGGTAGTTGAAGGACACGTCCGTGACCAGGTCCCGGACGATCGGGAAGGCGCGCAGCGGGGTGATCGTGACCGTCTCGGTCCGTTCGAAGGTCGACATGCGCGTCATGCACATCAGCCGTGGCCGCCCGTTGACCTCCGCGCTGCACGAGCCGCACTTGCCCGCCTTGCAGTTCCAGCGCACTGCCAGGTCCGGGGCCTGGGTGGCCTGGAGCCGGTGGACGATGTCCAGGACCACCTCGCCGTCGTGCACCTCGACGGTGAAGTCCCCGAGCGCCCCGCCTTCCGCGTCGCCCCGCCAGATCCGGAAGCTCGCGTCGTACGTGCTCATTCGTGAAGCTCCTCTTCGGCGAGGTACTTGACCAGCTCTTCCTTGTCGAACAGCGCGAGCAGGTCGGGGCGGATGGGGTCGGTGCGGGTCCGGACCAGCTCGATCCGGTCGGCCGCCGGGTCCGCCGGTACGGGGTCCACGGGCCGGCACAGCAGGTTCACCGGGCGCCAGGTCCGCTCCATCGCCGGGCAGTCCTCGCGGGTGTGCCCGCCCCGGCTCTCGGTGCGCTCCAGCGCCGCGCGGGCCACGCACTCGCTGACCAGCAGCATGTTGCGCAGGTCCAGGGCGAGGTGCCAGCCCGGGTTGAACTGCCGGTGCCCCTCGACGCCGGCCCGACAGGCCCGTACGCGCAGGGCCGCGAGCCGCTCCAGGGCCTCGGCCATCTCGCCCTCCCGGCGGATGATGCCGACGAGGTCGTTCATGGTCGTCTGGAGCTCCTGGTGCAGGGTGTACGGGTTCTCCGCGCCGTCGGTGGCATGGAACGGGGCCAGCGCCTCCGTGGCCGCCGCGTCGATCCCGGCCTGGGAGACGGCCGGGCGCCCCGAGGGTGCGGCCGCGTACTCGGCGGCGTGCAGCCCGGCCCGCCGGCCGAAGACCAGCAGGTCGGACAGGGAGTTCCCGCCGAGCCGGTTCGAGCCGTGCATCCCGCCGGCGACCTCGCCCGCCGCGAACAGTCCGGGCACCCCGACGGTGGCCGCGGTCTCGGAGTCGACCGCGATCCCGCCCATCACGTAGTGGCAGGTCGGACCGACCTCCATCGGCTCCGCGGTGATGTCCACGTCCGCCAGCTCCTTGAACTGGTGGTACATGGACGGGAGCCGCCGCCTGATCCGCTCGGCGGGCATCCGGGTGGACACGTCGAGGAAGACCCCGCCGTGCGGGGAGCCGCGGCCGGCCTTCACCTCGGAGTTGATGGCCCGCGCCACCTCGTCCCGGGGCAGCAGCTCGGGCGGGCGGCGGTTGCGGTCGGGGTCCTCGTACCAGCGGTCGCCCTCCTCCTCCGACTCCGCGTACTTCTCCTTGAAGACGTCCGGGACGTAGTCGAACATGAACCGCCTGCCCTCGGAGTTCCGCAGTACCCCGCCGTCGCCGCGCACGGACTCGGTGACGAGGATCCCCTTCACCGACGGCGGCCAGACCATACCGGTCGGGTGGAACTGCACGAACTCCATGTTGAGCAGGGGCGCACCCGCGAGGAGGGCCAGCGCGTGGCCGTCGCCGGTGTACTCCCAGGAGTTGGAGGTGGTCTTGAACGACTTGCCGATGCCGCCCGTGGCCAGGACCACGGCCGGGGCCTCCAGCACGAAGAAGCGGCCGGTCTCGCGTTCGTAGCAGAAGACCCCCGAGACCTTCGGTCCGTCCTTGAGGACCCGCGTGACCGTGCACTCCTGGAAGACCTTGAGCCGGGCCTCGTGGTCCCCGTGCTCCTTGAAGTCCTCCTGCTGCAGCGCGACGATCTTCTGCTGGAGGGTGCGGATCAGTTCCAGGCCGGTGCGGTCGCCGACGTGCGCGAGGCGGGGGTACTCGTGTCCGCCGAAGTTGCGCTGGGAGATCTTCCCGTCGGGGGTGCGGTCGAAGAGCGCACCCCAGGTCTCCAGCTCCCAGACCCGGTCCGGGGCCTCCTTGGCGTGGAGTTCCGCCATCCGCCACTGATTGAGGAACTTCCCTCCGCGCATGGTGTCGCGGAAGTGCACCTGCCAGTTGTCGCCCTCGTTGACGTTGCCCATGGAGGCGGCGATCCCGCCCTCCGCCATCACCGTATGGGCCTTGCCGAACAGGGACTTGCAGATCACGGCCGTACGGGCGCCCCGCTCGCGGGCCTCGATCGCGGCCCGCAGCCCCGCGCCGCCGGCGCCGACGACGACCACGTCCCACTGCTGCCGTTCCACTTGAGCCATCTCAAAAGATCCTCGGGTCGGTGAAGGCGCCGCTGGCCAGCAGGTACACGTAGAAGTCGCACAGGGCCACGCTGATCAGCGAGGCCCAGGCCAGTTGCATGTGGCGGGAGTTGAGGCGGCTGATCCAGCCCCAGAGGCGGTAGCGCACCGGGTGCTTCGAGAAATGCTTGAGGCGGCCGCCCATGATGTGGCGGCAGGAGTGGCAGGACAGCGTGTAGGCCCAGATCAGGGTGATGTTGACCAGGAACAGCAGGGTTCCCAGGCCCATGTGGCCCCACGCGTACTCCTCGTCGCGGAAGGTCAGCACGGTGTCGTAGGTGAGGATGCCCGCGACGGGGACGGCTGCGTAGAAGAAGTACCGGTGGGCGTTCTGGAGGATGAGCGGGAAGCGGGTCTCGCCGGTGTACCTCGCGTGCGGTTCGGCGACGGCGCAGGCGGGCGGCGAGGCCCAGAAGCCCCGGTAGTAGGCCTTGCGGTAGTAGTAGCAGGTCAGGCGGAAGCCGAGCGGGAAGACCAGGATCAGCAGGGCGGGGGACAGGCCCCACCAGCTGCCGAAGAGGTCCCAGTTGGGGCCGCCGCGCATCTCCACGCAGTTCTCCGCGAGGCACGGGGAGTAGAAGGGGGAGACGTAGGGGGCGGCGTAGTAGTCGGCGTTCGCGAAGGCGCGCCAGGTCGAGTAGACGATGAAGGCGAGCAGCCCGGCCGCGGTGCCGGCGGGGGCCAGCCACCATCGGTCGGTCCGCAGGTGCCGGGCCGTGATCGCGGCCCGCGAGGCGTCGTGGACGCCGCCGGGCCGCTGCTGGGGTCGTTCCGTGCCTGTGGCCAAAGGGGACTCCGGTAGGAGTGGTGAGGGGGCGCTCCCGCAGGGCCCGGCCGCGGGGCGGCCGGGCCGGACGGGGGTGCGGGACGGACGGCGTGGGGGACGGGGACGGCGTGCGGCACGCGGACGGCGTGCGGCACGCGCGGGCGCGGTGTCAGGGCGCGCGGCGGTCGCGGGCGCCCAGGCCCTCGTCGTCGGAGTCCGTCCACAGCGTGCTGTCGTAGGGGGTGTCCGGGACCGGAACCATCCGGGACTGGTCCGGCGCCGCCGACGCGGGCCGCCGGCGTGCGGCCGCGGCCTGCTGCTCCAGCCGCTCGACCTTCCGCGTCAGCTCGTCCAGGTTGCGTCGTACAGCGGTCAGATCGTCGTTCAGGGACATGATTTGCCCTCATTTCCGCCAGGGTGCGGTGGCAACGCTCATGTGCGCCTGCGAGTGTCGCGCTTCGCGTCCCCGGTTGTGAAGGGACGTGCAGCGATTGCGGGCGCGCAGGCGCGAACTGTGCGCCCCTCCCTGCCCCCATTCTCGTCCCTCCGCCGGGGGAACGCCCTCTTGCCGCGCACGCCGGATTGGTCCGCACGGGTGGGGTTCGCGGCGTGGCGGGAGGCGGCTGCGGAGGGTGCGCAGCGGAGTCGATTTCAGTGGATTCCGGCAACCGGTGTGATCAGCCCATATACCGCCGAACGTGATCATGCTTCCCCCACGCCCCGCCCCGGAGGTACCACCCATGTCCCAGAGAAGGCGCAGGTCCTTGGCGCTCCTGACCTCGGGAGTCCTCGCACTGCCGCTGCTCACGGGCTGCGGCGCGGGTGACGACGAGGGCGGCCCGGCCGCCGCAGGGCAGGACATCGCGACGACCAAACGAGACAAGGTCGCGGACGGGGGTGTGCTGCGGTGGGCGGTGGACGCCCTCCCGGACACCCTCAACGCCTTCCAGGCCGACGCGGACGCCACCACCAACAGGATCGCGGGGGCCGTGCTGCCGCACCTGTTCGTGCTGGACGCCAAGGGGCGACCGGTGGCCAATCCCGACTACCTGGAGAAGGCCGAGGTCATCGAGCGGGAGCCCAAGCAGGTCGTCCTGTACAAGCTGAACCAGCAGGCCGTGTGGAGCGACGGGCGGGAGATCGGCGCGCCCGACTTCGTGGCCCAGTGGCGGGCCCTGAACGGCAAGGACTCGGCGTACTGGACGGCGCGCAACGCCGGCTACGAGCGCATCGAGAAGATCGAGAAGGGCAAGACCGACCTGGAGGTACGGGTCACCTTCGGCAAGCCGTACGCGGACTGGCGCTCGCTGTTCTCCCCGCTCTACCCCAAGCAGGTCACCGGTACCCCGGACGCCTTCAACGAGGGCGCCCGCGGCACCCTGAAGGTCACTGCCGGGCCCTTCGGCCTCGGGGCGATCGACAAGAAGACCGGCACCGCCGCCCTGACCCGCAATCCGCGCTGGTGGGGGCAGCAGGCCAAGCTGGACACGCTGGTCCTGACGGCGGTGCCGCGGGCCGAGCGCCCCGCGGCGCTGGCCGCCGGGAAGCTGGACCTGGCGGAGATCGACCGGTCAGGGGCGGACCGCATCGCACTGGCCCGCCGGGACGCCTCCGGCAAGGGGGCCTCCGGCAAGGGCGGCGCGGCCGGTACCGGCGCGGGCGGGGCCCCGGCGCACGGACCGGGCGCCGCGCTGACCCCGGCGCAGGCCACGCTGTCCTGGGCGACCGCCTACGGCACGGACGAGGAGAAGGCGGAGGAGGAGAAGGAGAACCGCACCAAGCACACCGAGTCGGTCAAACGGTACGCGGACGAGCAGAAGGCGCTGCGCGGTTTCACGGTCCGCAAGTCCCTGGAGCCGGCCTACACGCAGCTGGCGATGAACGGGGCGTCCGGCCCGCTGGCGGACGAGCGGGTGCGCCGGGCGGTGGCCCGCGCCCTGGACCGCCAGGCACTGGCCGACCTGGTGCTGAAGCCGCTCGGCCTGCCGGCGAAGCCGGTCGGCAGCCACGTGGCCCTGGCCGGGCAGCAGGCGTACGCCGACAACAGCGGCGCCCTCGGCGGCCAGGACACGAAGGCGGCCCAGGCCCTCCTCGCCGACGCCGGCTGGCGCCGGGGCGGCAGGCTCAGCGAGCCGGCCGGCGCCAAGGCCGGGCCGGAGAGCGCGCCGCAGGACGACGGCAAGACCCCCGCGGGCCCGGGCACCGGGAACGACGGCCTCTACATCGTCGGCCAGGACGACGGGGCCAACGGCGACCACCCGGGCCCGGCCGACGCCGGGGCCGCCGGGGCCGGCGCCGCCGTCTCCTCGGCGGGCGACGGGCGGGACCGGGTCTCCCCGGTGCTGGCCCCCGCCCCGTTCGGGGCCCGGCAGCAGGCCCTTCTGCTGGCCCAGGCGGCCAGGCTTCGCCCCGTCGACGACGCCAAGCGCAGCGCGGCCCGGGACGGCGACGCGGCCGACGCCGACCAGGGCTCCCCGGCCCCCGCCCCGGCCAAGCCGGCCGCCCGTACCTCGGGGAACATGCTCGCCAAGGACGGCAAGGCGCTCACCCTGAGGTTCGTCCTCCCGGCCGGACCCGGCTCGGAGTCCCTGCGCACCGTCGGCGAGCGGATCTCCCAGATGCTCCGCAAGCTCGGGGTGAACACCGAGACGACCAAGGTGGCCGACGCCAGCTTCTTCAAGGACCACATCGCCTCGGGCCAGTACGACCTGGCGCTGTACTCGTGGCCGGCGACGGCCTTCCCCGCCACCGACGCCCGGCCGATCTTCGCCAAGCCCGAGCCGGCGGCGGACGGCTCGCTCATGGTGGAGCAGAACTACACGCGGGTCGGAACGGACCACATCGACCAGCTGTTCGATCAGGCGCTCGGGGAGCTGGACGAGGCGCAGTCCCGTGAGCTGGTGCGCAAGGCCGACGCCCGGATCTGGGCCGCGGCCGGATCCATCCCGCTCTTCCAGCGCCCGGAGCTGGTGGCCGTCAAGCCCGGCCTGGTCAATGCCGGAGCCTTCGGCCTCGGGGCACCCCGCTACCAGGACATCGGCTGGAAGAAGCCGCCGACCGCCAAGGGAAAGAAGAAGTAGCCCTGGCGAAGATGTGGTGACAAAGCGGTGCCTGTCAGGTTGACCCGCGGGTCACAACCTCAGATGTGACTCAAGTCCCTTGCCCGCCGGACATCCGGCGGGCAAGGTCGTGGATACCCGTTGACCCGCATGATTTCCCGCAGGAACGGCGGCCCGGGCACCCCACCACGCGCTCGGCCGCGATCATTCCTCCGGCCTCTTGACAGACCCCCCGGCAGGCGGTTCCCGCCATTCGACGTACCATGGGGTAAGGCCGTGGCAGGTTTTCGCCCGGTCGAGGCGCGCGTGCCAGGCCGTACGTGACGCCATCCACGATCCCGGGAGAAGCGCCGAAGTGCCCACGCGCCACGACATCCGTAACGTCGCCATCGTCGCCCACGTCGACCATGGCAAGACGACCATCGTCGACGCCATGCTCAAGCAGGCCGGTGCCTTCGCCGCCCACCAGCAGCTCGACGACCGCATGATGGACTCGAACGACCTGGAGCGTGAGAAGGGCATCACGATCCTCGCCAAGAACACGGCGGTGAAGTACCACCCCAAGGACGGCGGGGCCCCGATCACGATCAACATCATCGACACCCCCGGCCACGCCGACTTCGGTGGCGAGGTCGAGCGTGGACTGTCGATGGTCGACGCCGTCGTCCTTCTGGTGGACGCCTCCGAGGGTCCGCTGCCGCAGACCCGCTTCGTGCTCCGCAAGGCGCTGCAGGCCCGGATGCCCGTCATCCTCTGCATCAACAAGACGGACCGCCCGGACTCCCGGATCGACGAGGTCGTCAACGAGACCTACGACCTCTTCCTGGACCTGGACGCCGACGAGGACCAGATCGAGTTCCCGATCGTCTACGCCTGCGGCCGTGACGGCATCGCCTCGCTGACCAAGCCGGAGGACGGCACCGTCCCCGCCGACAGCGAGAACCTGGAGCCGTTCTTCTCCACCATCCTGGAGCACGTCCCGGCCCCGACGTACGAGGAGGAGGCCCCCCTCCAGGCGCACGTCACCAACCTCGACGCCGACAACTTCCTCGGCCGCATCGCGCTGCTGCGCGTCGAGCAGGGCGAGCTGCGCAAGGGCCAGACGGTCGCGTGGATCAAGCGTGACGGCACGATCTCCAACGTCCGCATCACCGAGCTGATGATGACCGAGGCGCTGACCCGCAAGCCGGCCGAGGTCGCCGGTCCCGGTGACATCTGCGCCGTCGCCGGTATCCCCGACATCATGATCGGTGAGACCCTGGCCGACCCGGAGAACCCGATCGCCCTTCCGCTGATCACGGTGGACGAGCCTGCCATCTCCATGGTCATCGGCACCAACACCTCCCCGCTGGTCGGCCGCGGCGGCACCGGCAAGGGCGCGGACGCCAAGTCCGCGGTCAAGGACCGCAAGGTCACCGCCCGCCAGGTCAAGGACCGCCTGGACCGCGAGCTGATCGGTAACGTCTCGCTGCGCGTGCTCGACACCGAGCGCCCGGACGCCTGGGAGGTCCAGGGCCGTGGTGAGCTCGCGCTGGCGATCCTCGTCGAGCAGATGCGCCGCGAGGGCTTCGAGCTGACCATCGGCAAGCCGCAGGTCGTCACCCGCGAGATCGACGGCAAGGTGCACGAGCCGGTCGAGCGCATGACGATCGACGTGCCCGAGGAGCACATGGGCGCCGTCACGCAGCTCATGGGTGTCCGCAAGGGCCGCATGGACAACATGTCGAACCACGGCTCCGGCTGGGTCCGCATGGAGTTCGTCGTTCCGTCCCGTGGCCTCATCGGCTTCCGTACGGAGTTCCTGACGCAGACCCGCGGCACCGGCATCGGCCACTCCATCCACGAGGGTCACGAGCCGTGGTTCGGCCAGCTGGTCACCCGTAACAACGGCTCCCTCGTCGCCGACCGCGCCGGTGCGGTCACCGCGTTCGCGATGACCAACCTGCAGGAGCGCGGCGTCCTGTTCACCGACCCCGGCACCGAGGTGTACGAGGGCATGATCGTCGGCGAGAACTCGCGCGCCGACGACATGGACGTGAACATCACCAAGGAGAAGAAGCTCACGAACATGCGGTCCTCGTCGGCCGACTCGTTCGAGGCGATCGTCCCGCCGCGCAAGCTCTCCCTGGAGCAGTCCCTGGAGTTCTGCCGCGACGACGAGTGCGTCGAGGTGACCCCGGAGGCCGTCCGCATCCGCAAGGTCGTCCTGGACCAGAAGGAGCGCTCGCGCACCGCGTCGCGCGCCAAGTCCGCCAAGTAGTAACCGCGTTCGGGTCGTCGGCCCCGGGTCCGCCCGGTGCCGACGGCCGCGGCGGCCCCCGACGGCCGCCGGGTGCGGGAAAACAGCAGCCCCTCTCCGTCACGGACTCCGTGCGGGAAGGGGCTGTTCGCGTCTGTCAAACGGATTTTTGCGTTCACCTGTCCGCATACCGACCGTGACACTCCGGATGATGAGCCAACCGTCCGTTTCGCACGTGTCTGTCTCCTATCCGTTTGTCCGGATTTCGGGTTTCTGCCGCGGATCGATGTTGTGAAAACGAGACCACTTAAGTGTGGTTTACGGACTAGCAGTCCCTGAGGATGGCTCCATTGAGCTCGGGTCAATGGGTCACGCGATGTGGGGATCGCGCCGACTCACGAGCACACTACGGGCAGGAAACCACTCGCCGTCAGGGGTGTCGGCGAGGTTTTCATGCCCCTCAAGTCGATCAGTGGACTCATGAGGAGGAAACCCATGCGCGGTGCCAAGAGCGCCAAGTGGGTCGTGGGCGCGGTTCTCGTCGCCCTGACCGCTACCGCCTGTGGCGGCGGTAGCGACAGCAAGGACAAGGGGAACACCGCCGGCGGCGGCACGTTCCGCCTGGGCAGCACCGAGCCGGACACCATCGACCCGGGGCGCGCCCACGAGTCCACGGGCATCCTGCTCTCCAACGCCCTGTTCACCGGCCTGTACGGGAACACGCCCGACGGTCTGGCCGAGCCGATGCTCGCCGAGTCGGCGACCGCGGACGAGGGCTGCACCTCCTGGACCTTCAAGGTCAAGCCGGACACCAAGTTCTCCAACGGTGAGGTCGTCGACGCCGAGGCATTCGCCCGCGGTTGGGCGCGTTCCGCGCACAAGGCCGCCGCGTCCGACGTGGCGTACCACTTCGCCGGCATCAAGGGCTACGCCGAGCTGCAGGACGGCTCCGCCAAGACCTTCTCCGGTGTCACCACCCCGGACCCGCACACCATCAAGGTCGACCTGTCCAAGGCCGACTGCGAGTTCGTGCTGAAGACGGCGCACACCGCCTACAGCCCGGTCCCGAAGGTCGCCAAGGTCGGCGAAGAGGACAAGGCGTTCGGCGAGGCCCCCATCGGCAACGGTCCGTTCAAGATGGACGGCACCTGGGAGCACAACAAGGCCATCAACCTCGTCCGCAACGACGACTACGGCCTGACGAAGGCGAAGCTGGACAAGGTCCAGGTCACCCTTCTCAACGACAAGACCGCGCACCAGCTCGAGTACGACGGCTTCCAGGCCGGCACCTTCGACTACGCGCACATCCCGACGCCGATGCTGAAGACGGCCGAGGCCAAGTTCAAGCCGCAGAACAAGTGGTTCGCCAAGGACACCAACGGCATGAACTGGGTTCTGCCGATCGGTGACAACGGCCCGACCAACAACAAGGACGCCCGTCTGGCGATCTCCTACGCGATCGACCGCCAGGCCATCGCCAAGGGTGTCTTCCAGGGCTTCCAGACCCCGTCGACGACCATCGTGCCGCCGGCGTTCCCGAAGGCGTACCAGAAGGACCTGTGCACCTCCTGCGTCAAGCAGGACGTCGCCAAGGCCAAGGAGCACGCCGAGAAGGGCGGCCTGAAGCCGGGTACCGAGATCAAGTTCTCCTTCAACACCGGTGCGGGCCACGAAGAGTGGGTCCAGGCCGTCGCGCGTCAGCTTGAGGACGTCCTCGGCCTGAAGGTCAAGCTGGACGGCAAGGACTTCCCGGGTCTGCTCAAGGAGCAGCAGGGCAGCCAGGCCACCGGCCTCTACCGCTTCGCGTGGGGTGCGGACTACCCGACCCCGGAGAACTTCCTGTTCCCGCTGCTGCACTCGACCTCGATGAACAAGGACGCCGAGGGCAACGTGGTCGGTGACAACCGCGCCCGTTACAACAACCCCGAGTTCGACAAGCTGGTCGACACGGCCCGCGCCACCAAGGACGAGGCCGCGCGTATCGCGCTGTACAAGCAGGCCGAGAAGATCGCCATGGACGACATGGCCCTCATCCCGACCTTCAACCGTTCCCAGTTCCGCCTGATGGCGACCGACAAGTTCAACGGTCTGGACGACATCAACTTCAACGAGGACCCGATCCTCGAGAAGATCTCGCTCAAGAAGTAATCGGTTCGGACGGTATATCCGTCAGGAGCGAACGTGCCGCGGCCCCCGGGTGACCGGTGGGCCGCGGCCCCGCTCGGCAGGCCGTTTTCACTTCGGCACCCCTCACATCCGCGGGCAATCCCCGCCGGCCGAGAGCCGGCCCGTTTCCATGGGCCGGAGGCCGCTGCTCCCAGAAGCGGCCAGGTAGAGAGGCACAAACATGGGAAGGTACGTCGCCCGTCGCCTCGGGCAGATGGTCGTAGTCCTCATCGGCGCGACCATGGTTCTGTTCGCTTGTCTTTTCGTTCTCCCCGGTGACCCCGTGGGCTCGATCGCAGGCAGCGACAAGGCTCGTGACCCAGCGGTGGTCGCGGAGCTCAAGGCGCGGTACGGGCTCGACAAGTCGCTGCCCGAGCAGTACGTGAACTACGTGTCGAAGGTCGCGACCGGAGACCTCGGCGAGGACTTCATCCAGCGCCGCGAGGTGTCCGAGATCCTCGGCCCCAAGCTGGCGAACACCGCGAAGCTGGCCCTGCTGGCCATCGCTCTCGTGACGGTGTTCGGTATGGGCGTCGGCATCATCGCCGCCCTGTACAGATACAGCATCTTGGACATGGCCACGACACTCTTTACGACCATGATGGTCGGATTCCCGACCTTCGTGATCGGCATGCTGCTCATGAAGTGGTTCGCGGTCGAACTCCAGTGGTTCCCGCAACTCGGCGGAGACAAGCTCGAAGGCATGGTCCTCCCCGCGGTCACCCTCGCCATCACCGACATCGCGTTCGTCGCCCGCCTCACCCGCGGCACGATGCTGGAGGTGCTGCGCGCGGACTACGTGAAGACCGCCGTGGCCAAGGGACTTCCGCGCCGTCGCGTGCTCTTCAAGCACGTGCTCCGCAACTCGTCCATCCCGGTCGTCACCTACCTGGGCATCTCGTTCGGCGCACTTCTCGGTGGCGCGCTCATCACCGAGGCGATCTTCAACTGGGACGGTGTCGGTCTGGCACTGGTTCAGGCGATCCAGCAGCAGAACAACCCGATCGTGATCGGCGTGGTGACCTACAGCGTCGCCATCTTCGTCGTCCTCAGCCTCATCGTGGACCTGCTGTACGCGGCCCTCGACCCGCGTATCCGCCTCAGCTGACCGCCCCCCAAGGAGGATTTCCTCATGTCTGAGCTCGTCAAGAGCCCGGCGATCGGGGACGAGAGCCCCGTGCCGGCCGCCCCCGAAGCAACCCCCAAGCAGCTCACCCAGTGGGGCGAGATCCGCCACCGCTTCGTCCAGAACAAGCTGGCCGTCGTCGGTCTTGTGATCATCGCCCTGCTGTTCATCACCGCGGTCTTCGGCGACCTGTTCACGCCGTTCGACCCAGGCGCGCAGGACCTGGAGAACACCCTGGCGTCGCCCAACGCCACGCACTGGATGGGCACCGACGCCCTGGGCCGCGACATGTTCTCGCGTCTCATCGCCGGTACCCGCGTGGCCATGTTCGTCGGCCTCGCCTCGATCTTCTTCGCCGTGCTGATAGGTGTCGCCCTCGGCGCCATCGCCGGCTACTTCGCCGGCTTCGCCGACACCCTCGTCATGCGCATCGCGGACGTCTTCCTCGCGTTCCCGCTGATGATCGGCGCCGTCGTCATCATCCTGGTCACCGGCCGCGGCATCACCCCGGTGATCATCTCGCTCGCGGTCTTCTCGTGGGCGACCGTGTCCCGACTGCTGCGCAGCTCGATCCTGTCGGTGCGCGAGATGGACTACGTCCACGCGGCCAAGGCGCTCGGCGCCAGCGGCGGCCGGATCGTCCGCACGCACATCCTGCCCAACTCGCTGACCCCCGTCCTGGTCTACGCGACCTTCAACGTCGGTACCACCATCATCGGCGTCGCCGCCCTCTCCTTCCTCGGCGCCGGTGTCCCGGTCGACGTCCCGGAGTGGGGCAACATGCTGGCGGCCGGTCAGCCCTTCATCGGCGTCCACGACTACCTGTGGCTCTACCCGAGCCTCTTCGTCGTCGTCACCGTGCTCGGCTTCGCCTTCGTCGGCGACGGCCTGCGCGACGCGCTCGACCCGAAGCTGCGGTAGGGCCGCCCGATGCTCCGAGACAACATCAGCAAGCAGGACGAAGGTGGCGGCGTGACGACGTCGGAGATTCTCAGCGTTGCGGAGACGGGCGGCGGGTCCGCCGTGCCGCTGCTGGAGGTGGACAACCTCCAGGTCGAGTTCAAGACCCGTGACGGGGTCGCCAAGGCCGTCAACGGCGTGAGCTACAGCGTCAGCGCCGGCGAGACCCTCGCCGTGCTCGGCGAGTCCGGCTCCGGTAAGTCCGTGACCGCCCAGGCGATCATGGGCATCCTGGACAGCCCGCCCGGACGGGTCGCCGGCGGCGAGGTGCGCTTCCACGGCCGGGACATCCTCAAGATGTCCGACGAGGAGCGCCGCAAGCTCCGCGGCGACAAGATGGCGATGATCTTCCAGGACGCGCTGTCCTCCCTGAACCCGGTCTACTCGGTGGGCGACCAGCTCGGCGAGATGTTCCGCGTCCACCGCGGCATGTCCAAGAAGGACTCGAAGGCCAAGGCCATCGAGCTCATGGACCGCGTGAAGATCCCCGCGGCCAAGGCGCGCGTGGGCGACTACCCGCACCAGTTCTCCGGCGGTATGCGCCAGCGCATCATGATCGCCATGGCGCTGGCCCTGGAGCCGGACCTGATCATCGCCGACGAGCCCACGACGGCTCTCGACGTGACCGTCCAGGCCCAGGTCATGGACCTGCTCGCGGAGCTCCAGCGCGAGATGAACATGGGTCTGATCCTGATCACCCACGACCTCGGCGTGGTCGCCGACGTCGCGGACAAGATCGCGGTCATGTACGCGGGCCGGATCGTCGAGACCGCTCCGGTCCACGAGATCTACAAGCGCCCCTCGCACCCGTACACCCGTGGCCTGCTGGACTCGATCCCGCGCCTGGACCAGAAGGGCCAGGAGCTGTACGCGATCAAGGGCCTGCCGCCCAACCTGCTCCGCATCCCGACGGGCTGTGCCTTCAGCCCCCGGTGCCCCAAGGCGCAGGACATCTGCCGTACGGAGATCCCGGTCCTGCACCCGGTCACCGAGCTGGACGGCACCGAACTGCCCGGCCGCGGGAGCGCGTGCCACTTCTGGAAGGACCAGATCCATGGCTGAGCTCAGCAAGAACACCACCGAGCGCGAGCCGATCCTCCAGGTCCGCAACCTGGTCAAGCACTTCCCGCTGACCCAGGGCATCCTGTTCAAGAAGCAGGTCGGTGCGGTCAAGGCCGTCGACGGAGTGTCCTTCGACCTGTACCAGGGCGAGACCCTCGGCATCGTCGGCGAGTCCGGCTGTGGCAAGTCCACGGTCGCCAAGCTCCTGATGAACCTGGAGCGCGCCACCGCCGGCGAGGTCTTCTACAAGGGCCAGGACATCACCAAGCTGTCGGGGCGTGCGCTGAAGGCCGTCCGCCGCAACATCCAGATGGTGTTCCAGGACCCGTACACCTCGCTGAACCCGCGCATGACGGTCGGCGACATCATCGGGGAGACCTTCGAGATCCACCCCGAGGTGGCCCCGAAGGGCGACCGGCGCCGCAAGGTCCAGGAGCTCCTGGACGTTGTGGGCCTGAACCCGGAGTACATCAACCGCTACCCGCACCAGTTCTCCGGCGGCCAGCGCCAGCGCATCGGCATCGCCCGCGGCCTCGCGCTCAACCCGGAGATCATCATCTGCGACGAGCCGGTCTCCGCGCTCGACGTGTCGGTGCAGGCGCAGGTCATCAACCTGATGGAGAAGCTGCAGGACGAGTTCAACCTGTCCTACATCTTCATCGCGCACGACCTCTCGATCGTCCGGCACATCTCCGACCGGGTCGGCGTCATGTACCTCGGCAAGATGGCCGAGATCGGCACCGACGCGCAGATCTACGACCACCCGACGCACCCCTACACCCAGGCGCTGCTGTCGGCGGTCCCGGTCCCGGACCCCGAGGTCCGCGAGTCCCGCGAGCGCATCATCCTCACCGGCGACGTCCCGTCCCCGGCCAACCCGCCGTCGGGCTGCCGCTTCCGCACCCGCTGCTGGAAGGTCCAGGACAAGTGCTCCACCGAGGAGCCGCTGCTGGCGATCCCGGAGCGCTTCAAGGGCCAGGACACCCTGGCCGCGCACGAATCCGCGTGCCACTTCGCGGAGGAGAAGGCCATCCTGGCCGTCTGACGTGCGCGCTCTGCCCGACGGCCGGTCCCCGGCGCCCCACGGCGCCGGGGACCGGCCCTTTTGCGTGCGCCGGGCCGCCCCCGCCGCCGGCCGTGCACCCCCAGGGGTGACAGGGGCGCAACGCGCGGGTGCAATCGGTCCAGCCTGTAGTGCGCAAGCCCACATATGGGGTGACATTGGGCGATACGCTGTGACCCTGCCTGTGGGCAGCGGTCAGGGCTTGGCCGTCACGAGGCTCCATGGAGCCGAGTGAGAAGTCCCCCGGATCCGTCCGGGGGAAGGAGTCACAGGAGGCACTCCATGCGCGGAGCCACCCACGCCCAGTGGGCCGCATGTGCGGTGGCCGTCACCCTCGCGGCGACGGCCTGCGGCGGCGGCAGCGACAGCGGCGGAGGCGGCGAGGCGGGCATCATCAGCTCCTCGTGGGGCGACCCGCAGAACCCGCTGGAGCCCGCCAACACCAACGAGGTGCAGGGCGGCAAGGTCCTCGACATGCTCTTCCGCGGCCTCAAGCGCTACGACCCCGAGACCGGCGAGGCCAAGAACATGCTCGCCGAGTCCATCGAGACGACCGACAGCCGGAACTTCACCATCACACTCAAGGACGGCTGGAAGTTCAGCAACGACGAGCCGGTCACCGCGCAGTCCTTCGTGGACGCCTGGAACTACGGCGCGGACGTGCGCAACAAGCAGAACAACGCGCCGTTCTTCTCCGACATCGTCGGCTACGACGATGTGCACCCGGCGTCCGGGGAACCCAGGGCGAAGACGATGTCCGGACTCGTGGTCAAGGATCCCAAGACCTTCACCGTCGCCCTCAAGGACACGTTCTCCACCTGGCCGGAGACCCTGGGCTACCAGGCGTTCTCCCCGCTGCCGAAGTCCTTCTTCACCGACCACAGCGGCTGGCTGGACAAGCCCGTCGGCAACGGCCCGTACACGGTGGACTCGTACAGCAAGGGCACCGCGATGAAGCTGCGCAAGTGGGACGCGTACCCCGGTGAGGACAAGGCGCAGAACGGCGGCGTGGACCTGAAGGTCTACACCGACAACAACACCGCCTACACCGACCTGATCTCCGGCAACCTCGATCTCGTCGACGACGTCCCGGCGCAGCAGCTGAAGAACGTCAAGAACGACCTCGGCGACCGGTACATCAACCAGCCGGCCCTGATCATCCAGACCCTCACCTTCCCGCTGTACGACCCGCAGTGGAGCGAGCCGGGCATGGAGAAGGTCCGCCAGGGCATCTCGCGGGCCATCAACCGCGACGAGATCACCAAGCAGATCTTCCGGGAGACCCGGACGCCCGCCAAGGACTGGACCTCGCCCGCGCTCGGTGAGAAGGGCGGCTTCTCCGCCACGGTCTGCGGCGACGCCTGCGTCTACGACCCGGCCGAGGCGAAGAAGCTGATCCAGGAGGGCGGCGGGCTGCCCGGCGGCAAGGTCACGCTGACCTCCAACGTGGACACCGGCTCGCACCGCGACTGGATGGACGCCGTCTGCAACAGCGTCAACAACGCGCTGGGGGAGGGACCGGTCTGCACGGTCAACCCGGTCGGCACCTTCGCCGACTTCCGCAACCAGCAGAGCAGTTACAAGCTGACCGGCCCCTTCCGCTCCGGCTGGCAGGCCGACTACCCGCTGATCCAGAACTTCCTGCAGCCGCTCTACTACACCGGCGCCTCCTCCAACTACGGGAAGTTCAGCAACAAGCAGTTCGACGACCTCGTCGACCAGGCGAACCGGGAGAGCGACCCGGCCAAGGCGATCGCCGGCTTCCAGGAGTCGGAGAAGATCCTCGCCGAGCAGATGCCGTCCATCCCGCTCTGGTACCAGAACGGCAGCGCCGGCTACTCCGAACGCCTGGAGGACGTGGCCCTCAACCAGTTCAGCGTCCCGGTCTACGACCGGATCAAGGTGATCTGACCCCCACCCGGATCCCGGCCCCCCGCGGGGCGGCCCCCCACCCGGCGGGGGGCCGCCCGCCGCGCCCGCCCACAGCATGGAGCACTCCATGGGACGTTATGTGATCCGGCGGCTGCTCCAGATGATCCCGGTGTTCATCGGCAGCACGTTCCTGATCTTCTTCATGGTGTACGCGCTCGGTGACCCGGTCGCGGCCCTCTTCGGTGACAAGGCCCCCGACCCCGCCACCGCCGCCCGCATCCGCAAGGACCTCTACCTCGACCAGCCCCTGTGGAAGCAGTACCTCCACTACATGGGGCAGATCTTCCAGGGCGACTTCGGCACCGCCTTCAACGGACAGTCCGTCACCGAGCTGATGGCCAGCGCCTTCCCCGTCACCCTGCGCCTGACCCTGGTCGCGATCTTCTTCGAGATCGTCATCGGCATCACCCTCGGCGTGATCAGCGGCCTGCGCCGCGGCCGGACCGTCGACACCACGGTGCTGGTGATGACCCTCGTGGTCATCTCCGTGCCCACCTTCGTGACGGGCTACCTCCTGCAGTACCTCTTCGGCGTCAAATGGGGCTGGGTCAAGCCCACCGTCTCCGCGGACGCACCGCTGAACGAGCTGATCCTGCCCGGCATCGTCCTCGCGCTGGTCTCCCTCGCCTACGTCACGCGCCTGTCCCGCACCTCCATCGCCGAGAACGTCAAGGCCGACTACGTCCGCACCGCCACCGCCAAGGGCCTGCCGCGCAGCAGGGTCGTCACCCGCCACCTGCTGCGCAACTCCCTGATCCCGGTGGTCACCTTCATCGGGACCGACATCGGCGCCCTGATGGGCGGCGCCATCGTCACCGAGCGGATCTTCAACATCCACGGTGTCGGCTACCAGCTCTACCAGGGCATCCTGCGCAACAACTCGCCCACGGTCGTCGGCTTCGTGACCATCCTCGTCATCGTCTTCCTGCTGGCGAACCTGCTCGTCGACCTGCTCTACGCGGTCCTGGACCCGAGGATCCGTTATGCCTGATCCCGAGCGCCCCGAACCCGCCGGCTACGACCCGGTGGGCCCCCGCCCGAAGGAGGCGGTCTCACCCACGGGCCAAGGGGGACCCATGGATCTGGCACTGGACGAGGCCGAGAGCGTCGAGGGCATCGAGAAGACCGCCGGACCGGGCGCCTCCGGCCCCCGGGAGCGGGCCCGTTCCCTGTGGTCCGACGCCTGGCACCAGCTGCGGCGCAACCCCGTCTTCATCGTCTCCGCGGCCCTGATCCTCTTCCTCGTCCTCATCTCGATCTGGCCGCAGCTCATCGCGAGCGGCGACCCCCTGCAGTGCGACCTCTCCAAGTCCCAGCAGGGCTCCGCCCCCGGCCACCCCTTCGGCTACGACACCCAGGGCTGCGACGTCTACACCCGCACCGTCTACGGGGCCCGCGCCTCCATCACCGTGGGCGTCTGCGCCACCCTCGGTGCCGCCCTGCTCGGCTCAGCCCTCGGCGGCCTCGCCGGCTTCTTCGGCGGCTGGGGCGACTCCCTGCTCTCCCGGGTCGCCGACATCTTCTTCGGCATCCCCGTCGTCCTCGGCGGCCTGGTCTTCCTGTCGGTCGTCACCAGCACCACCGTCTGGCCCGTGGTCGGGTTCATCGTGCTGCTGGGCTGGCCGCAGATCGCCCGCATCGCCCGCGGCTCGGTGATCACCGCCAAACAGAACGACTACGTCCAGGCCGCCAGGGCCCTGGGCGCCGGCAACGCCCGGATGCTGCTGCGGCACGTGGCGCCCAACGCCGTCGCCCCCGTCATCGTCGTCGCCACGATCGCGCTCGGCACGTACATCGCCCTGGAGGCGACCTTGTCCTTCCTCGGCGTCGGCCTGCGCCCGCCCACGGTCTCCTGGGGCATCGACATCTCCAACGCCGCCTCGCAGATCCGCAACGCCCCGCACATGCTGCTCTGGCCGGCCGGCGCGCTGAGCATCACGGTGCTCGCCTTCATCATGCTCGGCGACGCGGTACGCGACGCCCTCGACCCCAAGCTGCGCTGAGGAGCCCCGCACATGCTGCTCGAAGTCCGCGACCTGCACGTGGAATTCAAGACGCGCGACGGCGTCGCGAAGGCGGTCAACGGGGTCGACTACTCGGTGGACGAGGGCGAGACCCTGGCCGTGCTCGGCGAGTCCGGCTCCGGCAAGTCGGTGACCGCCCAGGCCGTGATGGGGATCCTGGACGTGCCGCCGGGCCGGATCGCCGGCGGCGAGATCCTCTTCAAGGGCCGTGACCTGCTGAAGATGAAGGAGGACGAGCGGCGCAGGATCCGCGGCGCCGACATGGCGATGATCTTCCAGGACGCGCTGTCCTCCCTGAACCCGGTGCTGACCGTCGGCAAGCAGCTCGGCGAGATGTACGAGGTCCACCGCGGGATGTCGCGCAAGGACGCCCGGGCCAAGGCCGTCGAGCTGATGGACCGGGTGCGGATCCCGGCGGCGAAGCAGCGGGTGGGGGACTACCCGCACCAGTTCTCCGGCGGTATGCGCCAGCGCATCATGATCGCCATGGCGCTGGCCCTGGAGCCGGACCTGATCATCGCCGACGAGCCCACGACGGCTCTCGACGTGACCGTCCAGGCCCAGGTCATGGACCTGCTCGCGGAACTCCAGCGCGAGATGAACATGGGTCTGATCCTGATCACCCACGACCTCGGCGTGGTCGCCGACGTCGCGGACAAGATCGCGGTCATGTACGCGGGCCGGATCGTCGAGACCGCTCCGGTCCACGAGATCTACAAGGCGCCCGCGCACCCGTACACGCGCGGCCTGCTGGACTCGATCCCGCGCCTGGACCAGAAGGGCCAGGAGCTGTACGCGATCAAGGGCCTGCCGCCCAACCTGCTCCGCATCCCGCCCGGCTGCGCCTTCAACCCGCGCTGCCCGATGGCGCAGGAGGTCTGCCGCAGCGACGTCCCGCCCCTGTACCCGGTGACGGAGTCGCCCGTGGCGCGGGCCAGCGCCTGTCACTTCTGGAAGGAGTGCCTCCGTGGCTGAGTCCCTTCTTGAGGTGAAGGACCTGGTCAAGCACTACCCGCTGACCCAGGGCATCCTGTTCAGGAAGCAGGTCGGTGCGGTCAAGGCCGTCGACGGGGTCTCCTTCGGGCTGCGCGCCGGCGAGACCCTGGGCATCGTCGGCGAGTCCGGCTGCGGCAAGTCCACCGTGGCCAGGATGCTGGTCAACCTGGAACGGCCGACAGCGGGTTCCATCGCGTACAAGGGCGAGGACATCAGCCGGCTGTCGGGGCGCGCGCTGAAGGCCGTCCGCCGCAACATCCAGATGGTGTTCCAGGACCCGTACACCTCGCTGAACCCGCGCATGACGGTCGGCGACATCATCGGGGAGCCGTACGAGATCCACCCCGAGGTGGCCCCGAAGGGCGACCGGCGCCGCAAGGTCCAGGAGCTCCTGGACGTCGTGGGCCTGAACCCGGAGTACATCAACCGCTATCCGCACCAGTTCTCCGGGGGCCAGCGCCAGCGCATCGGCATCGCCCGCGGCCTGGCCCTCCAGCCCGAGATCATCGTCGCCGACGAGCCGGTCTCCGCGCTGGACGTCTCCGTCCAGGCGCAGGTCGTCAACCTGCTGGAGAAGCTGCAGGACGAGTTCGGCCTGTCCTACGTCTTCATCGCGCACGACCTCTCGATCGTGCGGCACATCTCCGACCGCGTCGGCGTCATGTACCTCGGCCGGATCGTCGAGATCGGCACCGACGCCGAGATCTACGAGCACCCGACCCATCCGTACACGCAGGCGCTGCTTTCGGCCGTGCCGGTGCCCGACCCGCAGGCGCGCGCCCACCGCGAGCGGATCATCCTCTCCGGCGACGTCCCGTCCCCGGCCAACCCGCCGTCGGGCTGCCGCTTCCGCACCCGCTGCTGGAAGGCCCAGGAGCGCTGCACGACGGAGGTCCCGCTGCTCGCGGTCCCGGAGGCGTTCGCCTCCGGTCCGGCGGCGCATCCCTCGGCGTGTCACTTCGCGGCGGAGAAGCGGGTGGTCCCGCAGGTGCCGCCGGAGGAGGGCGGGCGGACGGTCGGGAAGGACACCGGCTGAGACGATCCCCACGCCGACCGATCATTTCCGGCCACCCCTGGTGTGCCGACTGCAGGGGTGGGCATCGAATCCCAACTCGGTTTACCTGCGGGCAACTTGACCGTTTCTGCCCCGAGATCTGGGGCAGGCAGCCTGGGTGCCGTGCGGCCGTGCGGGTGCCGACAGCCGGCCGGGGGGCGTAAACGCCCCCCGGCCGGCCTGCGTGTGACCCCGCCCGTGCGCGGCATGCGCCCCTTGTGCTGCCGGATTTCGATCGATGCGCTGGCACGGATAGTTATGATCCGTAGCGCACGGTGGGTATGACTCTCGCCGAGCACGAATACGCGTACCGATGTCCGCTCGACGTGGAGGTGAAACGCCGTGGCACTCTCGATCTCTGCCGTGGTGCTGCTGGCGATCATCGTCTTCCTGCTGGTCCGCCGGGCGGGCCTGAAGGCGGGACACGCGGTGGTCTGTGTGCTCCTCGGCTTCTACCTGGCGAGTTCCACCATCGCCCCGACGCTCAGCCAGCTCACCTCGAACGTGGCGAGCATGATCAGCGGCATCAAGTTCTAGGGCGTGTTTCGAAAGTAGCGCCGTCCGCCCGGAGGGCGGGCCCCGCGGCGTCTGGTGCGTGCGATCGCAAGGCGGAGGGTCGTCCTCGTACTGGGCGTACGTGGAAGATCCCGACAACGCGGCGAGCGTGCGTACCAGGCGTCGTGGGGCAGGCGGGACTTTCGAAACACGCCCTACGCGGCGTCCCGGTCGCCGCCGCCGGGGCCCGCCGGGCGGGGCGGGCAGGCCGGGACCGACGCGGGACACCCCCTACGCTAGGCCCATGAACGGTCTTCCCGCCCGTCGTCTGCTCTTCGTGCACGCGCACCCCGACGACGAGTCGATCAACAACGGCGTCACCATGGCCAAGTACGCGGCCCAGGGTGCCCACGTCGCGCTGGTGACCTGCACCCTGGGCGAGGAGGGCGAGGTCATCCCGCCCGCGCTCGCCCACCTGACGGCCGACCACGACGACACCCTCGGCACGCACCGGATCGGCGAACTCGCCGCCGCCATGGCCGAACTGGGCGTTCACGACCACCGGTTCCTCGGCGGTCCCGGCCGCTTCCGCGACTCCGGGATGATGGGCGCCCCGCAGAACCGCCGCCCGGAGGCCTTCTGGTCCGCCGACGTGGACGAGGCCGCCGCGTACCTCGTGGAGGTGATCCGCGAGCTGCGCCCGCAGGTGCTCGTCACCTACGACCCCGACGGCGGCTACGGCCACCCGGACCACATCCAGGCCCACCGGGTCGCCATGCGCGCCGCCGAACTGGCCGCGGAGACCGCCTACCGGCGCGACCTGGGCGACCCGCACACGATCGGGAAGATCTACTGGAACCGCGTGCCCCTCTCGGTGGTCGAGGAGGGCTTCGCCCGGCTGGGCGCCGCCCGGACCGAGGTGCCCTTCCCCGGACTGGCCTCACCGCGCGACGTCCCCGGCGTCGTCGACGACGAGCGGATCACCGCCGAGATCGACGCCGACGAGGCCCTGGTGGCGGCCAAGACGGCCGCCATGCGGGCCCACGCCACCCAGATCGCCGTGGACGGACCCTTCTTCGCGCTCTCCAACGACCTGGCGCAGCCGCTGTTCGCGCGCGAGTACTACGAACTGGTCGAGGGCCGCCCGGGCGCGGCGGCGGGCGAGCGCGAACACGACCTCTTCGCGGGGGTGGAGGCGTGACCGGCGCGCCGACGGCCGGCCGGATCGCCGGCTGCCTGGGCCTGCTGGTGCTGGGCGTACTGACCGGCCTGGCCGGCTGGCTGGTCGTGGACCTGTGGTTCCCCGGCGGGCTGCTGCTCGCGCTGCTGGCCCTCCTCGGACTGTTCCTCGGCGGCCGGCTCGCCCTCGGCACCGGTCTCGGGGTGGGCGGCGGGGCCGTCGGCTGGTTCCTCGCCTACGTGGTGCTCGGTGTCCCGCGTCCCGAGGGGGACTTCCTGCTCAGTTCGTCCGGAATCGGCATGTACGCCTACCTTTTGGGTGGGACGGTGCTGGCTGTGATGTGTGCCACGATCAGCCTTCCGGTGGATCGGCCGGTTTCGGCCGCACGCTCCGTCAAGTGACGTGGTGTCGGACCTCGTAGGGAGTGCGGCCGAGCTGTGCGGGCGGGGCCCGTACGGCGCTTCGGGGTGGTTCGGCGGGCCTCGTGAGGAACCCCTGATCCTTGGCAGTCAGTTGCGTGCGGGCGGCGGCCAGTATGGTGGACGGGCCGCCGAGCTGCCCGCGCACGGTATGACGGGCGGCGGAGCCAACCGGGAGAACCTGCCTTGAGTCGTGAAACCGACAGTTCGTCCTCCGGGCCCCAGGGGCCCGCTGGAGCCGCCTACCCCTCGGGTACGCCGCCGTACGGAACCGGCCAGTACCCGTCCACGACTGTGCCACCCGGGCCTGGCGCGGCGACCGCCCCGGAGGAGAACCCTGTGACCTCGAATCCGTCCACGCCCGAATCCGACGGGCCCAAGACCGAGACCACCCTGACGACCCGGATCCGGATCAACATCCCGGGCTCGCGGCCGATCCCGCCGGTGGTCGTGCGCAAGTCGATGGGCACCAACTCCGGTTCCTCCTCCGACGGGCCGCAGACCCCGCCGGAGCCGGAGCAGGGACCCGGGCAGCAGGACAGGCCCCCGCTCGCGCAGCGTCCGGGGCCCCGGCCGACCCGTGTCGAGGCCGCGCCGGACCCGGCCCCGACGCAGGCGCAGGCTGAGGAGCCGGCCGCCAGCAACTGGTTCGCACCGCGCAAGCCGCCCGCCGCTGCGCCCGCGCCCGCGGCGCCCGCCGCCGCGCAGATGCCGCCGGCCGCCCCGGCGCCGCCGCTCGCCAAGCGGGTGCCCGGCGCGACACAGACCCCGCCGCCGCCCGCCGCCGCGTACCCGCCGCACGTCCAGGCCCCGCCCGCGCCGGGCGCCGGGTACGCCCCGCCGGCGCAGGACGCCGCGTACGCGCCGCCGCGCACCCCGCCGCCGCCCGTCGCCGACTACGGCACGGGCTACGCCCAGCCGCAGCCGCCCGCCCCGGCGGCCCCGATGCCCGGTGGCCCCGGCGTCGGAGCGCCCCAGGGCTTCCCGGCGTACGGCGCCGGCCCCGGCGACGGCGGCCCGACCACCGAGGCGTTCCCCGTCTACGACAGCCACGCCGACGCTCCCGCCGGGCCCACCGGCGGCCCCGGCTTCGGCTCCGGCCCCACCACGGGCGGTCCGGCGGGCGCGAGCTGGCCCGGGCCCGACCTGGACGGCCCGCTGCCCGACCCGGTACCGGCGCCCGCGCCGGCCGGCCCCCTTCCCACGCCGCCCGCGGACAGGCAGGCCGGGGCCAAGGCCTCCGCCCAGCCCGCCAAGCCCGCCAAGAAGGGCCGCTCCAAGCTGGTTCTGGTCGGCGGCGGCATCGTGGCGCTCATCGGTGTGGCCTACGGCGCCGGGCTGCTCCTGAACCACTCCGACGTCCCCAAGGGCACCACCGTCCTCGGCGTCGACATCAGCGGCAGCCGCGAGGAGGCCGCCGCGAAGCTGCAGACGGCCTTCGGCACCCGGGCCGCGGCCCCGATCCAGCTGAGCGTCGGCGGCAAGCCGGTCGAGCTGAAGCCCGACAAGGCCGGCCTGACCCTGGACGCCCAGACCACGGTCCGCAACGCGGCCGGCAGCGACTACAACCCCATCACGGTCATCGGCTCGCTCCTCGGCAACGAGCGGGTCGCCGAGGCTGTGATGCCCGTCGACGAGGAGAAGCTCCAGGTCGCACTGCAGGAACTCGCGGGCACCGCGGGCTCCGTCACCGAGGGCACGATCACGTTCGAGGGCGGCAAGGCCGTCGCCGTCCCCGGCAAGGCGGGCACCGGCCTGGACGTGGACAGCTCCGTAGACCTCGTCACGAAGGCCTTCCGCGACCAGGTCGGCACCGGCAAGGCGGCCGTCGTGGAGCTGCCGACCGCCACCAGGGAACCGGTCGTGGGCCAGGCCGAACTGGACCGTGCGATGAAGGAGTTCGCCGAGCCCGCGATGTCCGCCAACGCCACCGTCAAGGCGGGTGCCAAGTCCATCGCGTTCGGCAAGCTGTCGCTGCCCAAGATCCTCAGCATGCAGGCCGTGGACGGTCGCCTCACCGAGAAGTTCGACCTGGAGGCGCTCAAGGAGACCTACGGGAACACCTTCGACGGCGTCTTGATCACCCGCGGCACCGGTGCGAAGACGGCGGTCACCCCGCAGGACGTCGCCGGCGCGCTCGGCAAGGCCCTGCGTGGCAGGACCCCGGCCGAGCGGACCGTGGTCATCGAGACCGACCCGAGCTGACGCACGGCACCACGAAGCCCCTGCCCGGGTCGTCTCCGGGCGGGGGTAACCGTCATGCCCGCCGCGGCCGGTCGGCCCGTTCCGGCGGTGCCGGGGGCCGGAACGCGCGGCAGTGGTGCGTTCGGCGCCCTGCGGGGAGCGCCCCGACACACGCACCCGGCCCCG
>NZ_JBIVFO010000017.1:29082-29388 GCF_044748225.1 Streptomyces sp. NPDC090021
CGCCGGAAGTCCTGTTCGGCCGACCCGGTGCGCCCCGAAGCCTGCGCCCGCGAGCGCACCACGCCCGGTCACGTCGAGGCGATCTGTGTGTCGGCGACCTGCGGGGAGCGCCCCGGCACGCACCTGGTCCCGCCGGAACTCCCGTTCGGCCGACCTGATGCGCCCCGAAGCCTGCGCCCGCGAGCGCACCACGCCCGGTCACGTCGGGGCGATCTGTGTGTCGGCGCCCTGTGGGGAGCGCCCCGACACACGCACCCGGCCCCGCCGGAAGTCCTGTTCGGCCGACCCGGTGCGCCCCGAAGCCTG
>NZ_JBIVFO010000017.1:29485-37227 GCF_044748225.1 Streptomyces sp. NPDC090021
CGGCGCCCGCGAGCGCACCACGCCCGGTCACGTCGAGGCGATCTGTGTGTCGGCGCCCTGCGGGGAGCGCCCCGGCACGCACCTGGTCCCGCCGGAACTCCCGTTCGGCCGACCCGGTGCGCCCCGAAGCCTGCGCCCGCGAGCGCACCACGCCCGGTCACGTCGAGGCGATCTGTGTGTCGGCGCCCTGCGGGGAGCGCCCCGGCACGCACCTGGTCCCGCCGGAAGTCCTGTTCGGCCGACCTGATGCGCCCCGAAGCCTGCGTCGGCGAGCGCACCACGCCCGGTCACGTCGGGGCCGGGTGCATGCCGGGGCGATCCCCGCAGGGCGCCGAACGCACCACCGCGCCCCCTTCCGGCCCCGAGTACCGTTCGGCGCCCGAGGAGACGCCCCGGCGTGTGCCCGGTACCGGCGTGACCCCCGCGTCCCCCGCACCCCGCACCCCCGCACCCCGTACCCCCGCGAGAGCGCCAGCCCCAGGAGGCGTCAGTTCAGCAGGGCGCGCGCCGAGACGGCCTCGGCCCGGATGCGGGCCGCCGCGTCGTCGTCCACCGCGGCGACCACTTCGGCGTACGCGTCCAGCTCGGCCGCGCCCTCCCGGAAGGAGCCCCGCTCCACCAGCAGGCGCGCCCGCTCGTACCGCAGCGACGCCGGATGCGACGGCAGCAGCAGCGACAGCTCCAGCGCCCACAGGGCCACGCCCGACTGCTCCGGACGGGTCGAGGCCCACGCCCGGATGTTGGTCAGGATCCGCAGCACGATGTCCAGCGTCCTGGCGGGCGTACGCGGCCCCGACGCCAGCTCCGCCGGCCCCGCTCCCAGCGAGGCGCCCCCGGCGAACGGGTCCACGACCACGCCCTCCTCGGGGTCGCCGAAGCCCACCACGAAGTGCCCCGGCAGCCCCAGCCCGTACACCGGCGCGCCCGCCCGCCGGGCGACCTCCAGCCACACCACCGACAGCAGGATCGGCAGGCCGCGCCGGCGCCGCAGCACCTCGTGCAGCAGCGAGGACGACAGCCGCTCGTAGTCCGCCGGGGTGCCGTGGAACCCGAGGCGTCCGCCCAGCAGTTCCGTCACGGCCGAGGCCCACGCCCGCCCGCCCCGCAGGCCGTACGGCAGCATCCCGGCCAGCCGGTCCAGCTCGATCTGCGCCCGGTCCATGGCGCGTTCGTCCAGCTCCGGGTCCGCCTCCGCCGCCAGCAGCAGGCACATCAGCGCCAGGTCCGGCCGCTGGGACCGGGCCTGCTCCGCGAACTGCTCCCGCCGGGCCGGCGTGCTCACCGGGCCGCCCGGAAATGGTGGTAGGAGTGGTGCGCCGCGAAGCCCAGCCCGTCGTACAGGGCCCGTGCCCCCGCGTTGTCCGTCTCGACCTGCAGCCACGCCGCCGAGGCGCCCTCCTCCAGGGCGCGCCGCGCCAGGGCGGCCATCACCGCCGTCGCGAGACCTTCCCGGCGGTGCTCCGGGTCGACCGTCACCGCGGCGAAGCCGGCCCACCGGCCGTCCACCACGCACCGTCCGATCGCCCGCCCGCCGGGCAGGGAGGCGAACCAGACCGACGGTCCCTCCACCAGGACCCGCCGGGCCACGTCCGGGTCGGAGACCCTCCCGTAGCGCCCGAGCCACTCCTCGTCCGGGACACGGGTCAGCCGTACGGACCCGCTCGCGGGCGCGTCCACGTCGCCCACCGGGGCCAGCGCCCCGATCCGTACCTCCGCCGACGCCTCGGACGTCCAGCCGCGGCGCTCCAGCTCCGCGCAGAGCAGCTCCTGCGTTCCGGCGGCTCCGGTGGCGGCCTGCACATAGGCCGGAAGTCCTCGTTCCGCATACCAGGAGGTCACTCGCGCGAGTGCATCGTCCAGCGGCATCCCCGGGTCGCCGGCCGGCAGGACGGAGTTGGCCCGCCGGGTGAACCCGGCGGACGCGCGCAGGGTCCACCCGCCCAGCGGCTCGCTCTCCAGCGGCTGCCAGGACCGTGCGCAGACCCTCGCCAGCTCCTCGAAGGAGGCCGCCGGACCCCGCCGCCTGGCCGGCGCCGCGGGTACGACCTTGCCCGCCACCAGCGAGGATTCCGCTATCCGGACGGACTGGCCGTTCTTCTGTGTGATCAGTAGCACACCCTGGTCCCAGGATGTGAGAACACCGACCGTGTCCGTGAACTCGGGTGATCCGCTCAGTCCGGTCTCCACCCGTCGTACAGAGACACGTTTACCCACGTCAGCCGGGGTGATTCGGACCTCCAGCAGTCCTCCGGCAGTGATTTCCACAGCTCTGTCCGCCCCTCCTGTTCGGATCGTGCCCGGGAACGGAGATACTAGGTGCGGGCATCGACGACGCCGCGCTCCCGCGCGATATGGAAAGCCCTACCGAGGAGGAACGAGAGCGTGACCTACGTCATCGCGGAGCCTTGTGTCGACGTCAAGGACAAGGCATGCATCGAAGAGTGCCCCGTCGACTGCATCTACGAGGGCCAGCGGTCCCTGTACATCCACCCGGACGAGTGCGTCGACTGTGGTGCGTGTGAGCCGGTCTGCCCGGTCGAGGCCATCTTCTACGAGGACGACACTCCGGAGGAGTGGAAGGACTACTACAAGGCGAACGTCGAGTTCTTCGACGAGCTCGGCTCGCCCGGTGGTGCCTCCAAGCTGGGCCTGATCGAGCGCGACCACCCCTTCGTCGCGGGGCTGCCCGCCGGCATCAACGGCGAGCACTGACCTTTCACGGCAGAAGCAACCCCCGGTCCCGTACGGCCTTCCCGCCGCACGGGACCGCGGTGTTTTCCGACCCGCCCCACCCGTACTCAGAGAGAGCAGAGACCACCGTGGCCGCAGTATCCGACCGTCTTCCCGCCTTCCCCTGGGACAAGCTGGAGCCGTACAAGAAGACGGCGGCGGCCCATCCGGACGGCATCGTGGACCTGTCCGTCGGCACGCCGGTGGACCCGGTCCCGCAGCTGATCCGGCAGGCACTGATCGACGCGGCCGACTCCCCGGGCTACCCGACGGTGTGGGGCACGAAGGAGCTGCGCGACGCCATCACGGGCTGGCTGCGCGGCCGGCTCGGCGCGAGCGCCGCCGAGCACCGCAATGTCCTGCCGGTCGTCGGCTCGAAGGAGCTGGTGGCCTGGCTGCCGACCCAGCTCGGTCTCGGCGCCGGCGACAAGGTCGCCTACCCCCGGCTCGCCTACCCGACGTACGAGGTCGGCGCGCGGCTGTGCGGCGCCGAGGCGGTGGTCTACGACGACCCCACCGAGCTCGACCCGGCCGGTGTGAAGCTGCTGTGGCTCAACTCCCCGTCGAACCCGACCGGCAAGGTCCTCGGCAAGGCCGAACTCGTGCGGATCGTGGCCTGGGCGAGGGAGCACGGGATCCTGCTCTTCAGCGACGAGTGCTACCTGGAGCTGGGCTGGGAGGCCGAGCCCGTGTCCGTGCTCCACGACGACGTGTGCGGCGGCTCCTACGAGGGGATCGTGGCGGTCCACTCCCTCTCCAAGCGCTCCAACCTGGCGGGCTACCGGGCGGCCTTCGTCGCGGGCGACGCGGACGTGCTCGGCGAGCTGCTGGAGATCCGCAAGCACGGCGGCATGATGACCCCCGCGCCGGTCCAGGCGGCCACCGTGGCGGCGCTCGGCGACGACCTGCACGTGGCCGAGCAGCGCGAGCGCTACGCGGCCCGCCGTGCGGCGCTCCGGACGGCCCTGGAGGCCCACGGCTTCCGGGTCGAGCACAGCGAGGCCAGCCTGTACCTGTGGGTGACCCGGGACGAGCCCTGCTGGGACACCGTGGCCCACCTCGCGGACCTGGGCATCCTGGTCGCGCCCGGCGACTTCTACGGCGAGGCGGGCGCACGCTTCGTACGCGTCGCCTTCACCGCCACCGACGAGCGCGTGGAGGCGGCGGTCAAGCGCCTCGGCTGACCGGTGACATGCCCGAGGGGGCCGGGAGTGTCCGCACTCCCGGCCCCCTCGGCGTTTCGCGGGCGTCAGCCGCCCAGCGGCAGGCCGCCGGGCAGGGGCAGGGAGGAGACCGGCAGCTCCTGGGTCGTGGGCAGGCCGCCGAGCAGGCCGCCCGCCTGGCCGGCCAGGTCGGACGCGGGGGCCGGCAGGGACTGGGTGGCGGCCCCCGCGTTGCCGAGGGCGTCGGTGGCCGTTCCGGTGGCCGTCTCGGCGGTCGCCGCGGGGGCGTCCGTGGCGGTGAGTGCGCCCAGCTGCGGCACGGACTCCAGACCGGCGGCGTTGGCCGCGCCGGCCGCACCGACCACGGGAGCTGCCCCGGCTGCGACGAGCAGCGCGGCACGGGCGATCCGACGGGTCAGGGGGAGGGACATGATGCTCCTAAGCGGTAGCGGCTGAGTACGGCCTGACTAACCGCTCGCGGGGCGGGTGGAGTTGCGGCACCGCCGGGTAAAGGATCGGTAACGCATCGTTTAATCGGCTTCCGCGACAAGCGCACCGGATGGTGCCGACCAGGGGTTCCGTGCGTTCGCGGGGCCGGCGGGCGCGGTGGTGATCACCCCCGCAGGGGTGATCACTCGTACGCGCGGCCGGGCGCCCCCGCGTACTCCCGAAACGCCTCCGGGCGCAGCCCGGTGCCCGCGCGGCTCAGCGGGCCAGGAAGATCCGGACCTCGCCGGGGGCCGCGCCGTAGGGATCGGCGTCGCCGTTCTTCGCACCCGCGCCGTTCTTGTCCTGCCACCGGCCCCGGTCCTCGCCCGCGACCCAGCCGCGCAGGTCGTACGACACCCTGGCGATCCCCAACTCGCGGGAGTTGGCCACCGCCCAGTGGGCCATCGCCCGGCTGCGGCGCGTCGCGGCCTCGCCGGCCTCCTTGCCCGCCTCCTTCTTCTCCACCATCGTGACCTCGGGCTCCGGGACCACCCGGCCGCCGCCGCCGTTGCGGCCGGCCTGACCGCCCGGGCCGCCCTGCGGCCCGAAGGTGTGCGTCCCGTCCTTGCCGAAGATCCGCACCAGGCCCTCCCGCACCTTCTCCGGGTCGCCCGGCCCCGTGGGCGCCGGCCCGCCGCAGTCCAGAACGCCGCCGCCGGCGAAGGCCGCGGTCAGCACGGTCGCGTCCGGCTCGTGCTTGGCGTAGGCCTGCGGGTAACCGCTGCGCTGCACCTTCTGCGCGGCCACGGTCAGCGGCAGCCGCGAGTACCCGGGCACGTCGACGAGATGGTCGTAGAAGATCGCGGCCGAGTAGACCGGGTCCGTGATCTGCTCCGGCGTGCCCCAGCCCATCGACGGCCGCTGCTGGAAGAGGCCCAGCGAGTCCCGGTCGCCGTGATCGAGGTTGCGCAGGGCGGACTCCTGCATGGCGGTCGCCAGGGCGATGGTGACGGCCCGGTCGGGCAGACCCCTGGCGATGCCGACGGCGGCTATCGTCGCCGCGTTCGCCGCCTGCTCCGGAGACATCTCGTACTTCTCGGAGTCGCCGTCGCGACCGGACGTGCCCGCACTGGCGACGCAGAAGGGCGCGCCACCGCCGACCGAGGCGCGCTGCACGGCGAAGTACCCGATCACCGAAAGGAGAACGAGCAGGCCGACGACCACACGCAGCGGCCTGCGGCGGCGAGGACGGGGTTCACGGATCTCGGACACGCGGCCCACCGTACTTGAGGCGTACGGCGCGTCCACCGGCCGGACGAGGAACGCTTCGCCACACCCCGGGGCGTTAGGGTCGGTTCCATGTCCGAATCCGAGCTGAACCTCACCCTGGACGCCGCCGAGCTGACCGCCCGGCTCGTCGACATCCCTTCCGTGAGCGGCGACGAGAAGGTACTCGCCGACCTCGTGGAAGAAGCGCTGCGCGGCCTGCCCCACCTCACCGTGGACCGCTTCGGCAACAACGTCGTCGCCCGCACGAACCTCGGCCGGGCCGAGCGCGTCGTGCTCGCCGGCCACCTCGACACCGTGCCGATCGCCGACAACGTCCCGTCGCGCCTCGACGAGAACGGCGTCCTGTGGGGCTGCGGCACCACCGACATGAAGTCCGGCGTCGCCGTGCAGCTGCGCATCGCCGCGACGGTGCCCGAGCCGAACCGGGACCTCACCTTCGTCTTCTACGACCAGGAGGAGGTCGCCGCCGACCTCAACGGCCTCGGCAAGGTCGCAGAGGCCCACCCCGACTGGCTCACGGGTGATTTCGCCGTCCTGCTGGAGCCCTCGAACGCCGAGGTCGAGGGCGGCTGCCAGGGCACCCTGCGGGTGCTGCTGCGCACGTCCGGCGAGCGTGCCCACTCCGCCCGCAGCTGGATGGGATCCAACGCCATCCACGCGGCGAGCCCGATCCTGGCCCGGCTCGCGGCGTACGAGGCCCGCAAGCCCGTCATCGACGGCCTGGAGTACCACGAGGGCCTCAACGCGGTCCGCATCGAGGGCGGCGTCGCCAACAACGTCATCCCCGACGCCTGCACCGTGACGGTCAACTTCCGCTTCGCCCCGGACCGCAGCATGGACGACGCGATCGTCCACGTCCGGGAGGTCTTCGCGGACTGCGGCGTCGACGAGTTCGTGATCGACGACTTCTCCGGCGGTGCCCTCCCCGGCCTCTCCCACCCCGCCGCGGCCGCGTTCATGGAGGCGGTCGGCGGCCGTGCCATGCCGAAGTTCGGCTGGACCGACGTCTCCCGCTTCAGCGCACTGGGCGTGCCGGCGGTGAACTACGGTCCGGGCGACGCCCTGCTGGCCCACAAGGTGGACGAGCGCGTGGAGACCAAGGCCATCCTGCACTGCGAGGAACGACTCCGCGCCTGGCTGACCTCCTGAATTCCGCTTCCCGTCACCTTCGTGCGCCTACCCTGATCCAACGATCAGCAGGAGGGAGCACATCATGGGCAACCCCGAAGGCAACGCTCGTCGTCGGCCCGAGGAGCAGCAGCTCGGGCCGGTGCTGAGGCGGCGCGGCCAGGTGCAGGCGGGCAGTACGACGGACCAGCGGCTGCTGGACACCGCCGGGCCCTCCGAGTGGGTGCACACCGATCCCTGGCGGGTCCTGCGCATCCAGTCGGAGTTCATCGAGGGCTTCGGCACGCTGGCCGAGCTGCCGCCCGCGATCAGCGTGTTCGGCTCGGCCCGGACCCCGGCGGGCTCGCCCGAGTACGAGGCGGGCGTCCGGATCGGCGGCGCGCTGGTCGACGCCGGGTTCGCGGTGATCACCGGCGGTGGTCCGGGAGCGATGGAGGCGGCCAACAAGGGGGCGCGCGAGGCGAACGGGGTCTCGGTCGGCCTCGGCATCGAGCTCCCCTTCGAGCAGGGGCTCAACCAGCACGTCGATCTCGGCCTGAACTTCCGGTACTTCTTCGTCCGCAAGACGATGTTCGTGAAGTACAGCCAGGGCTTCGTCGTGCTGCCCGGCGGCCTCGGCACGCTGGACGAACTGTTCGAGGCGCTGACCCTGGTGCAGACCCAGAAGATCACCCGCTTCCCCATCGTGCTGTTCGGCACGGAGTACTGGAGCGGGCTGGTCGACTGGCTGCGGGGCACGGTGATCGCCCAGGGCAAGGCCTCGGAGAAGGACCTCTACCTCTTCCACGTCACCGACGACGTGGACGAGGCGATCGCCCTGGTGACGAAGGAAGTCGGCAAGTAGGACCCCCACCGCGGGCCGACCGTGGCCGGCCCGCGGCCTCCGGCCGCCGGGGTGTCAGGCCAGGCCGCGGCGGGCGACCGCCGGGGGGCGGTGGCCCTGGATGGAACGGACCATGTCTCCTTCTCGACGCCGCTCTCGCGCGGTGCGGCGCCGGGGCG
>NZ_JBIVFO010000017.1:37325-158668 GCF_044748225.1 Streptomyces sp. NPDC090021
GGCGGCTGCGCCGGCCTCCGGCCGCCGGGGTGTCAGGCGAGGCCGCGGCGGGCGACCGCCGGGGGGCGGTGGCCCTGGATGGAACGGACCATGTCTCCTTCTCGACGCCGCTCTCGCGCGGTGCGGCGCCGGGGCGCCTCACCGGCTTCGGGCGGCTGCGCCGGCCTCCGGCCGCCGGGGTGTCAGGCGAGGCCGCGGCGGGCGACCGCCGGGGGGCGGTGGCCCTGGATGGAACGGACCATGTCCAGGATCTGCCGGGTCTCGGCGACCTCGTGGACGCGGTAGACCTGGGCGCCCAGCCAGGCCGAGACGGCCGTGGTGGCCAGGGTGCCCAGCAGTCGCTCCTTGACCGGCTTGTCGAGGGTCTCGCCGACGAAGTCCTTGTTGGACAGGGAGACCAGGACCGGCCAGCCCGTCGCGGTCATCTCCTCCAGCCGCCGGGTCGCCTCCAGCGAGTGGCGGGTGTTCTTCCCGAAGTCGTGGCCCGGGTCGATCATGATCGCGTCCCGGCGGACGCCGAGGGCGGCGGCGCGTTCGGCGAGCCCTACCGTGACCCGCAGGATGTCCGCCATCACGTCCTCGTACGCGATCCGGTGCGGCCGGGTGCGCGGCTCGACCTCGCCGGCGTGCGTGCAGACCAGGCCGACGTCGTAGCGCGCCGCGACCTCGGCCAGCTTCGGGTCCACCCCGCCCCACGCGTCGTTCAGCAGGTCCGCCCCCACCTCGCACACGGCCTCGCCGACCTCGTGCCGCCAGGTGTCCACGCTGATCACCACGTCCGGGTGGCGGCGGCGGACCTCGGCCACGAACCCGACCGTGCGCCGCGCCTCCTCGGCCGCGTCCACGTGCTCGCCCGGGCCCGCCTTCACCCCGCCGATGTCGATGATCGCCGCACCCTCGGCGACCGCCTGCTCCACCCGGTCCAGCGCCGGCTCGTCGCGGAACGTCGCGCCCTGGTCGTAGAAGGAGTCCGGAGTCCGGTTCACGATGGCCATGATCACCGGCTCGTGGGTGTCGAACTCGCGCCTGCCCAGTCGCAGCATCCTGCTCTTTCCTCCTTCGGCGGCCCTCGCGCCTCGCCTGCGACCTTAACCTGGTGGCCGGAGTCTCTCAGGGGAGTTGATCGTGTTCTTCTTCTTGATGATCGCGCTGGTCGTGGTCGTGGCAGCGGTCACTCTCGCGGTGATCGGCGGCGGCTCGGAGGCCGTCCTGCCGGAGGCGGAGCCGGACCGGGTGGCGGACGGGCTGCCGGAGAGCCGGCCCGTGGTGCGGGCGGACATCGACGCGCTGCGGCTGCCGGTCGCGCCGCGTGGCTACCGGATGGCCGAGGTGGACGACGTACTGGAGCGGCTCGCCGCGGAGCTCGCCGAGCGGGACGCGCGGATCGCGCAGCTGACGGCCGCCGCGGACGTGTCCGGCCCGGCCGACCGGGTCGACCTCAGCAAGGGCGGCGAACGGTGAGCGGAGCGGTCGCGGGCCCCGACGGGCTGCTGCGCTGCCCGTGGGCGCTGTCCACGGGTGCCACCGGCGAGTACATCGCCTACCACGACTCCGAATGGGGCCGTCCGGTCCACGGCGACGACGCCCTGTACGAGCGGCTGTGCCTGGAGGCCTTCCAGTCGGGGCTGTCCTGGCTGACGATCCTGCGCCGCCGCGAGGGCTTCCGCAAGGCCTTCTCCGACTTCTCCATCGCCGCGGTCGCGGAGTTCGGTGCCGCCGACGCGGAGCGGCTGCTGGCCGACGAGGGGATCATCCGCAACCGGGCCAAGATCGAGGCGACCCTGGCCAACGCGAAGGTCCTCGCGGGCTGGGAGGCCGGCGAGCTGGACGCCCTGATCTGGTCCCACGCCCCCGAGGAGCCCGGCCCCGCCCCGCTCACGGTCACCGAGGTCCCGGCGGTGACCACGCAGTCCACCGCGCTCGCCAAGGCCCTCAAGAAGGCCGGTATCCGCTTCGTCGGCCCGACCACCGCCTATGCCCTGATGCAGGCCTGCGGGCTGGTCAACGACCATCTGGCCGCCTGCGCGCTGCGCGACCCGGCCTGAACCGGGCCACGCACGTCCGCGCGGCTCAGCGGCCGAGGTACTTCGGGGGCTGCTTCGACAGGAAGGCCTGGACGGCGATGGCGTGGTCCTCGGAGGCCCCCGCACGGGTCTGCAGGACGTCCTCGTGGACCAGGGAGTCCGCGAGGGTGTGGCCGGCCCCGTACGCCAGGGACTCCTTCAGGGCCGCGTAGGCGACCGTCGGGCCGGCCGCCAGTGTGCGGGCCACGGCCTCGGCCTCGGCGTGCAGGGAGTCCGAGGACACCAGGCGGTTGACGATGCCGAGCTCGTACGCCTCCTGCGCCTTGATCGAACGCGGGAAGAGCAGCAGGTCGCAGGCGCGGGAGGCGCCGATCAGGCGGGGCAGCGTCCAGGAGACCCCGGAGTCGGCGGTGAGGGCCACGCCGGCGAACGAGGTGTTGAAGGAGGCCGTGTCGGCGACGACCCGGAAGTCGGCCGCCAGCGCGAAACCGAAGCCGGCCCCGGCCGCGACGCCGTTGACGCCGGCTACCACGGGCTTCGGCATCTCGGTGAGCGTCCGCACGATCGGGTTGTAGTGCTCCTTGACCGTGTTCATGGTCAGCGAGGAGCCGGTCTCGCGGTCCGAGGCGAGGTTCCCGATGTGTTCCTTGAGGTCCTGGCCGACGCAGAAGGCCCGGTCGCCGGCGGCGGTCAGCAGCACCGCACGGACCGCGGTGTCCTCGGCCGCCGCCTGCGCCGCGTCGCGCAGGGCGACCTTGGCCTCGGTGTTCATCGCGTTCATCGCGTCGGGACGGTTGATCGTGATGGTCGCGAGTCCGTCGGTCACTTCGTAGAGCACACTGTCGGCCATGGCGGGGGTCCCCCTTCGTCGCGGGCTTGGCTACCGGCCGGTACCGGCCGGTGCAAGGGTCAGCATGGCGGACCGGACCCGGAGCGCACATGTGATGTGCGTCAAACGAACCCGAAGCCGTTTCCCCGGGTGCGGCGGCGAAGTATCGCAGGCGGATCCCCGAAATGAGTGGTTTTGGCCGAGCGCGTTGCCCAAGCGTTCCCGGGTGATGTTGGTCATCGGGTCCTGACATGCGGGATAATGGCTGGGAAGCAATGTGTTCGATGCCGGGTACTAGGCGCCTGAACGGGGCCGTCGGCTGACGATGAGCTGGTTTCAGGAAGGGGAACGAGCATGGCGGCCATGAAGCCGCGGACGGGCGACGGCCCGCTCGAGGTCACCAAGGAGGGGCGGGGCATCGTCATGCGCGTACCGCTCGAGGGCGGCGGTCGGCTTGTCGTCGAGCTGACCCCCGATGAGGCGGACGCCCTGGGTGACGCCCTGAAGAAGGTCGTCGGCTGACCCGCTGACAGCACTTCCACCTTCTGCTTTCGCATTCCCGCGCTGCCCCGACCGCGATCAGCGGCCGGGGCAGCGTCGTGTCGTTTCCGAGGACCCCTGGTCCCCGTCTTTCCGGCGGAGCCGCACGTGACCTTCTCCCCGCCCGCGCCGCCGGCCTTCGCCGACTGCACTCCCCGCCAGAAGGCGGCCCGCGTCCTGTCCGACGTACTGGCACCGGCGAACCTGGTGGTCGCCCTGCTCCTGGTCGTCGGAGGGCACAGCACCGGGTCGTGGACGGGGCTCGGCTGGGGCCTGCTCGCCGCCCTGTTCTGCGGTGTCGTCCCGATCGGCGTCATCGCCGTCGGGGTGCGCCGGGGCGCCCTGACCGACCAGCACATACGGGTCCGGCGCCAGCGGGTCGTCCCGATGGCCCTGAGCCTGGTCTCCGTCCTCGCCGGGGTCGCCCTCCTGCGCGTCCTGGGTGCCCCGGCGCAGGTCTTCGCGCTCGTCGTCGCGATGCTGGTCGGCCTGGTCTCGTCCCTGCTGGTGACGGTGGTCTGGCAGATATCCATCCACATGTCGGTGGCCGGCGGCACCGTGATGATCCTGCTGCTCGTCTTCGGCCCGGTGGCGCTCCCGGCGGCCGCGGTGGCCGCCGCCGTCGGCTGGTCCCGGCTGGAGCTGCGGGCCCACACACCGGCCCAGCTGATCGCCGGCACCGCGCTCGGCGGTACGGCGGCCCTCGCCTTCGCGCTGCTGGGCTGACCCGGCCCCGCCCGGGCACCCCTGGGCCGCTACGGGGTCAGCGGCGCACGGCGCACAGCAGCCCGTCGCCCACCGGGAGCAGCGCGGCCTCCAGCGCCGGGCTCTCCCGGACGCTGCGCAGCAGCTCGCGGACGCGGAGCACCTCCACGGGCTGGGCCGCGGAGTCGACCGTACGGCCGTCGGAGAAGACCCCCTCGAAGCACACCAGCCCCCCGGGGCGCAGCAGGCGCAACGATTCGGCGAGGTAGTCGAGGGACTCGGTCGGGTCCCCGTCGCAGAAGACGAGGTCGTACCCGCCGTCGGCGAGGCGGGGCAGGACGTCGAGGGCGCGGCCGGGGATGAAGCGGGCGCGGTTGCCCGCGAAGCCGGCGGCGCGGAAGGCCTGGCGGGCGAAGGCCTGCCGGTCGGCTTCGGGGTCGACCGTGGTCAGTACCCCGTCCGGGCGCATCCCGTGCAGGAGGTGGATGCCGGAGACGCCGGTCCCGGTGCCGATCTCGGCGACCGCCTTGGCGTCCGCGGTCGCGGCCAGCAGGCGCAGCGCGGCGCCGGTCCCGGGGGAGACGGAGCGCAGGCCCGCTTCCCTGGACCGGTCGCGGGCCCATCGCAGAGCGTCGTCCTCGGCGACAAACGCGTCGGCGAACGCCCAGCTCGTCTGCCGGTTGCCGGTAATGACCCTCTCCTGTCCCCATAGTTGGCGCAACGGTGACTGTATCCGTTGACGTCGGGAACCCGCAGATGGGACCGGGCGTTGTGAGGGGTGGAGGCGGGACGAGAAGGACGGCGCCGGGCAGATCGGCGGCGGGGACCGCCCCGGGGCCTAAGACTTGCGTAAAGATACTGCAAAAACCCTTATCCGGAGCTGACAGAGGGGGTGGCTATGGTAGGGACTCCACTGGACACCACCAGAGCCGACAGGGGAGGTGCGGCTGCGCCTGTGGATCGTCGAGGCGTGTTCAGACGCCTCTTCCGGTCGGCGGGTGAGCCGAAATCCGTGACCTACACTGCTGACCGCTTCCACACCGCAGACACCGCAACCACCGCGACCTTTGCCGCAGACGCGGGATCGCAGGCGTGGACCCCTCCCTCGTGGGAGGAGATCGTCAGCACGCACAGCGCGCGGGTCTACCGCCTCGCCTACCGCCTGACGGGCAACCAGCACGACGCCGAGGACCTGACCCAGGAGGTCTTCGTCCGCGTCTTCCGCTCGCTGTCCACCTACACGCCGGGCACGTTCGAGGGCTGGCTGCACCGCATCACCACGAACCTGTTCCTGGACATGGTGCGCCGCAAGCAGCGGATCCGCTTCGACGCGCTCGCCGACGACGCCGCCGAGCGGCTGCCGAGCCGTGAGCCGTCCCCCCAGCAGGTCCTCCACGACACGCACTTCGACGCGGACGTCCAGCAGGCGCTGGACACCCTCGCCCCCGAGTTCCGCGCGGCCGTGGTGCTGTGCGACATCGAGGGCCTGTCCTACGAGGAGATCGCCGCGACGCTGGGCGTGAAGCTCGGCACCGTGCGCAGCCGTATCCACCGGGGCCGTTCGCACCTGCGCAAGGCGCTCAAGCACCGGTCCCCCGCGGCCCGGGCAGAGCAGCGCGCCCTGGCGGGTGTGGCGACGGGCGCGCCGGACGCAGGGAGAGAGGGCGGAGCCGAGTGACCGCAGCCAGTCCTTCCCCTGCCGAACAGCACCTGGGTGACCGGCTCGCCGCCCTGGTCGACGGGGAGCTGAAGCACGACGCGCGCGAGCGCGTCCTGGCACACCTGGCGACCTGTGCCAAGTGCAAGGCCGAGGCCGACGCCCAGCGCCGCCTGAAGACCATGTTCGTGGAGAGCGTGCCCCCTCCGGTGTCCGCGGGCCTGCTCGCCCGTCTGCAGGGCCTCCCCGGGGGCGGTCCCGACGGTCCGGTGGGTCCCCTGGGGCCACCGGGACCGGGAGCCGCCGAGCCCGACCCCTTCGACGCCTTCGCGTACGGGCTGCCCGTGGCCGCCGCCCGGCCGCAGCAGGAGGGCTTCCGCATCCACGAGGTGGGCCGTCCGCGCCGCCGGTTCGCCTTCGTCGCCGCCGGAGCGGTGTCGCTGGCCGCCCTCGCGCTGGGCGGCACGCTGCCGCTGGAGGGCACGGAGCCGAACGTCCGGGGCGATTCCCCGGCGCCCGCCTCCAGACCCGGCCCCGCCCTGCCCGTGTCCGATGCGGCGGCGCGCGACTGGCTGCCCACACCCGCCGCCGTACCGTCCCTCCTGACGGCCGTGGCGAGCCCGCCGGCGCCGCTGCAGCCCTCCCCGTCGGGCTCGGCGCGTCCGGTCTCCCTGCTGCGCTGACCCCGGACCTGGTTGAATCGGCCGGACATGCGCACAGGTACGCGGGGAGTTCCCATGTCCGACAGCCAGCAGACCGACCCGGCTCCGCAGTGGTGGAGCCGGCCCCAGGGCACGGCCGACAGCCGTCGTGACGGGGTTCCGGTCCCGCGGCCCGAGGCCGGCGAGGGCGGGGACGAGGGGAGCGGGGCCGCCGGGCAGGCGGTCCCCGCCCCCGCGGTGCCGGCCGATGCGGTCCGTTACGACCCCTGGGGGGTGCAGCCCCTCCAGGTCGTGGACCGGGGCCGGGACCGCACCGGGTTCCGGCTGTGGCAGGTGGCGGCCCTCGCCGCGGCCACGGCCCTGTTCGCCGGCGGGATCGGCGGCTACGTGGGCGTGCTCGCCGAGCGGCAGAGCAGCACCCGCCTGGAACTGCCGCAGGCGGCCGTCGCGGACGGCGGCCGGTCGCCCGACAGCGTGGCCGGGATCGCGGCGACCGCACTGCCCGGGGTGGTCACCCTGCACGTGCGGGGCGCCAAGAGCAGCGGCACGGGCACCGGATTCGTGCTGGACCCCCAGGGGCACATCCTGACCAACAACCACGTGGTCGCCGACGCCAAGGCGATAGCGGTCACCTTCAGCACCGGCGAGAGCGTCACCGCCGAGCTGGTCGGCCGCGACTCCGGCTACGACCTGGCCGTGGTCAAGGTCAGCGGGGTGCGCGGGCTGCGGCCGCTCAGCCTGGGTAACTCCGAGAACGTGAGGGTCGGCGACCCGGTCGTGGCCATCGGCGCGCCCTTCGACCTCTCCAACACGGTCACCGCCGGCATCATCAGCGCCACCGGCAGGCCCGTCACCGCGGGCGGCGACAAGGGCGACGGCAGCGACATCAGTTACGTCGACGCGCTGCAGACCGACGCCCCCATCAACCCCGGGAACTCCGGCGGTCCCCTCCTGGACGCCAGGGCGCACGTGGTCGGCATCAACAGCGCGATCCGCGGCGCCGACAAGGACGATCCCAGTCGGCAGGGCGGCTCCATCGGCCTGGGCTTCGCCATCCCCATCAACCAGGGCAAGCGCGTCGCCGAGGAGCTCATCGCCACGGGCCGCGCCACGCACCCCGTCATCGGGGTCACCCTCGACATGGACTACACCGGCGACGGAGCCCGGGTGGGGGACAAGGGGGAGGACGGAAAACCGTCCGTGACCGCCGGCGGACCGGGCGCGCGCGCCGGGATCAGGCCCGGTGACGTGATCACCAAGGTGGACGGACAGCGGGTCCGCGGGGGCGACGAGCTGATCATCAAGATCCGGGCCCACCGCCCGGGCGATCCGCTCACCCTGACCGTGCTGCGCGACGGCCGGGAACGCACTCTGGACGTTGTCCTCGGGTCGGCGAACGGTTCATGATCATGGGATGGCCGGGGGATGAAACCCCGGCCGGCCCGGGACGCGTGTAGGGGCCCGCGGGCTGGGCCGGGTACCGTGTGTTCGGGCCCGAAGTGACAGAGAGCCGAGGAGCGGCAAGGTGTTCAACGACATAGGCGCACTCGAACTCGTCACGATCGTGGTTCTGGCCATTCTCGTTTTCGGTCCGGACAAGCTGCCCAAGGTCATTCAGGACGTCACGGGCTTCATCCGTAAGATCCGCGCGTTCTCCGACAGTGCCAAGCAGGACATCCGCTCCGAACTCGGTCCCGACTTCAAGGACTTCGAATTCGAGGACCTGAATCCGAAGACCTTCATCCGCAAGCAGCTCTCGGAGAACGAGGACCTCCAGGAGATCCGCAGCAGCTTCGACCTCCGCAAGGAGCTGAACGAGGTCTCGGACGCCGTCAACAATCCGGAGCCCGACCCGGCCCCGGCCTCCACGACCTCCCCGTCCGGCACCGCCGGTCCGGACCTGCTGAAGAAGCCCGAGGCCCCGGCCGCCGAACAGCGCGTGCGCTTCGACGCCGACGCCACCTGACCCAGCCTGCCCGGTGATCCGGGGTCGGATGGCTATCCTCCATCTGTCCGGATCGCGGGACGCCCGAGGGAGGGGGTCCCCCCAGCGCAGCGAGGGGGAGGGCCGTTCCGGACCCCACGGAACGAGAGGCCGCCCAGATGGAGACGACGAGCAGCAGCCTGGTAGGGGCGCAGACCGCCGAGGCACCCGCCGCCGCGGACGCAGCGCAGGAACCGCATACGAGCCCGCACACGGGGTCGCATACCGGCGACCCGGACGGGTCGCAGCAGCCGGAGGCCGCCGCACCCGTGCCGGCGGCCCGCCGGACGGCCGAGGGCTTCCTGGCTGCCGATTTCCCCTGGTACGGGCTGGACGGAGCCTTCACCGGGCGCCGCTGGCTCATGCAGGTGGGCACCGCCGCCGACGGCACGGTGGAGCACGGCTCCACCGGCCACGGTGACGAGCCCTCCGCCCGGGGCGAGATCGCCACCGGCGAGAAGGAGCGCTTCGCGGTGGTCATCACCGTGGCGAGCAACCCGCTGCGCCGCAGCGGCGACGGCACCGGCGTCCTGGAGGCCACCTCGGTCTCCTCGGCGGCCTGGCTGGCCGGCTCCGGGCTGCTGGCCTACAGCTGGCCCGGACAGATGGACCACGCCCTGCGCGACGACTGGCTCGACCAGCAGACCGAGGCCGCGTGGGAGCTCGCCGACGACCTCGACGGCGAGGACTGGTCCACGCTGTCGCTGCCGGTGGACGGCGAGCCGACGACCTTCCACTACCGCGAGTCCGAGTTCGGCTGGGTGCTCGCGGGCTCCACCGGCAGCGGTGTCCACCTGGGCGCCTACGGCCGCGGCATGAGCGCCTACGGCCTCGGCTTCTCGGCGATCTCGGACCTCGGCACGTACGAGTAGCCGTACGCCCGATCACGGTCCCGGGCGCGGGCGCAGTACGGAGGAAGGGCACCGCCGACCGGCGGTGCCCTTCCTCCGTACCCCGGAGGGCCTAGAACTTGTTGCGCGGGGTGATGCCCAGGGACATGCCCGACAGGCCGCGCGCGCGGCCCCCCAGCTTGCCCGCGATCGTGCGCAGGGCCGCACCGGCCGGCGAGTCGGGGTCGGACAGGACGACGGGCCGGCCCTCGTCGCCGCCCTCGCGCAGCCGGACGTCGATCGGGATCGAGCCGAGCACCGGCACCGTGGCGCCGACCGTCTTGGTCAGCCCGTCGGCGACCTTCTGACCGCCGCCCGAGCCGAAGACGTCCACCATCTCGTCGCAGTGCGGGCACGGCAGGCCCGACATGTTCTCGACGACGCCGACGATCTTCTGATGGGTCTGCACGGCGATCGAGCCGGCCCGCTCGGCCACCTCGGCCGCGGCCTGCTGCGGGGTGGTGACGACGAGGATCTCGGCGTTCGGCACGAGCTGGGCCACGGAGATCGCGATGTCGCCCGTGCCCGGCGGCAGGTCCAGCAGCAGCACGTCCAGGTCGCCCCAGAAGACGTCGGCCAGGAACTGCTGCAGGGCGCGGTGCAGCATCGGTCCGCGCCACACGACCGGCGCGTTGCCCGGGGTGAACATACCGATGGAGATGACCTTCACGCCGTTCGCGGACGGCGGCATGATCATGTTCTCGACCTGGGTGGGACGGCCGTCCACGCCCAGCATGCGCGGCACGCTGTGGCCGTAGATGTCCGCGTCGACCACGCCGACCTTCAGGCCGTCCGCCGCCATCGCCGCGGCCAGGTTGACCGTGACCGAGGACTTGCCGACGCCGCCCTTGCCGGAGGCGACCGCGTACACGCGGGTCAGCGAGCCCGGCTTGGCGAAGGGCACCTCGCGCTCGGCGGTGCCGCCGCGCAGCGTGGCCGCCAGCTCCTTGCGCTGCTCGTCGCTCATCACGTCGAGCGACACGCTGACCGAGGTGACCCCGGCGACCTTCTCGACGGCCTCGGTGACGTTCTTGGTGATCGTCTCGCGCATGGGGCAGCCCGACACGGTCAGGTAGACCGTGACCGCGACCTCGCCGCCGTCGCCGATCTCCACCGATTTGACCATGCCGAGCTCGGTGATCGGCCGGTGGATCTCGGGGTCGTTCACCGTCGCCAGAGCGTCCAGGATCGCGTCCTGCTCAGGCACGGCGGCGGAGCTTGTGTCGGTAGCCATGCCCCGATGGTACGGCTCGGTAGCACGGCTCGGGAAAGCCCGTCAGCGGTCGCCTTCGTCACGTTCCGCCGGGAACAGACGCCGCTCGTCCATCTCCTTGATCAGGTCCTGGAACTCCGACCTGATCCAGTCACGCGTGGCGACCTCGCCCAGGCCCATGCGCAGGGCCGCGATCTCCCGCGTCAGGTACTCGGTGTCGGCGATGGAGCGCTCGTTCTGCTTGCGGTCCTGCTCGTGGGTGACCCGGTCGCGGTCGTCCTGCCGGTTCTGCGCCAGCAGAATCAGCGGAGCGGCGTAGGAGGCCTGAAGCGACAGCATCAGCGTCAGGAAGATGAACGGGTACTTGTCGAACCGCAGGTCGTCCGGCGCGAAGACGTTCCACAGCACCCAGAGGATGATGACCAGCGTCATCCAGACGATGAACCGGCCCGTGCCCAGGAACCGCGCCACCCGCTCGGAGAGCCGTCCGAAGGCCTCCGGGTCGTATTCGGGCAGCAGGGACCGCCGCGGCGCCCGCGGCAGGTCGAGGCGGACCCTCGGGCGCGTCAGCGCGCTCGCCCCGGTCGGCGCGGACTTCCCCGCACGCTCGCCGGAACGTTCCGCCGCCTCGGCCGTCTGCCCGTGCTCGCGCGCCGAGTGCAGCCGCGCCTGCTCGCGCCGCTCCCGGATCTGCTCACGACGCCGCTCGCGCGACTGCTCGCCGCGCCCGCGCTCAGTGCCCACGCAGCGCCTCCTCCGCATGGAATTCCGTCTCGCGCCAGTCCTCCGGCAGCAGGTGGTCCAGTACGTCGTCGACCGTCACCGCGCCCAGCAGCGACCCGCTCTCGTCGACCACCGGCACCGCCACCATGTTGTAGGCCGCCAGGTGCGTGGTGACCGCGGGCAGCGAGGCGTCGGGCCGCAGCGGCGGCAGGTCGGTGTCCACGATCGAGCTGACCAGGGTGAACGGCGGATCCCGCAGCAGCCGCTGGAAGTGCACCGTGCCCAGGTATTTGCCCGTCGGGGTCTCGTCCGGCGGCCGGCACACGTACACCTGCGCCGCCAGCGCCGGCGACAGGTCCGCCTGCCGTACGCGGGCCAGCGCGTCGGCGACGGTCGCGTCCGGGCGCAGCACGATCGGCTCCGTGGTCATCAGACCGCCGGCGGTGTTCTCCTCGTAGGACAGCAGACGGCGCACGTCGGCCGCGTCGTCGGGCCGCATCAGCGTCAGCAGCCGCTCCTTGTCGTCCTCCGGCAGTTCCGAGAGCAGGTCGGCGGCGTCGTCGGGGTCCATGGCCTCCAGGACGTCGGCGGCACGCTCCTCCTTCAGCTTGCCGAGGATCTCCACCTGCTCGTCCTCGGGCAGCTCCTCCAGCACATCCGCGAGCCGGTCGTCGTCGAGGGCGTTGGCCACCTCGGCGCGCCGCTTCGGCGTCAGGTGGTGCAGGACGTTCGCCACGTCGGCCGGGCGCATCTGCTCGAAGGTGGCGACCAGGTTCTCGGCGCCCTGCCCGTGCTCCTCCAGCGAGAAGCCCGTCACCGCGGACCACTCCACCGTCAGGGCCTCGCCGCGCCGACGCAGCGCACCCGACTTGCCCTTGCGCACGAAGATCCGGTCGATCTCCCAGTCCCGGCGGGCCGGCAGCTGCTGGATGGCCACGTCCAGGACGGTGACCTCCTCGCCGCTGGAGACCAGCGTCACCCGCCGGTCCAGCAGCTCGCCCAGGACCAGCCGCTCGGTGGGGCGCTGCTCGAAGCGCCGCATGTTGATGACGCCGGTGGTGATGACCTGGCCGGACTCGACTCCGGTGACGCGGGTCATCGGCAGGAAGATCCGGCGCCGGCTGACCACCTCGACCACCAGGCCCAGCAGCCGCGGCGGGCGGCCGCCGACCCGCAGCATCGCGACGAGGTCGCGGACCCGGCCGACCTGGTCGCCGTTGGGATCGAAGACGGGCACACCCGACAGATGCGAGACGAAGATCCGCGGGGCGCCTGCAACCATCCGAGCGCCTCCTAGAGCGTCCATCGAGAGTCGTGCCGCCCCTCAGGCTAGCCCGTGCCCCGGGAAAGCGTCCTGGTGGGGAGGTCCGCCCGGGGCCCGCGGAGCACGGGGAGCGGTCGTGGCCCGCGGCACCCGGGCGGGTACGCTGCCTGCTGCCCGCAGACGAACGACGAGAGGCACCTGCCCGTGAGCGCCTACTTCCCCGCCGCGCGGCTGCGCCGGGCCGCCTCCATCGGTGTGCTGTGCGCGGGTCTCGCCGTGACCGGTACGGCTTGCGGGGACGACCCGGACGAGGGTACGAACGGCGTCGGCAAGCTCTCCGCCGACAAGATCGAGGCGAAGGCGAAGGCGGCCGCGACCGAAGCCGACTCCGTGCACCTGTCCGGCACGCTGGTGAGCGGCGGCAAGGCCTTCACCGTCGACATGCGGCTCAAGTCGGACGGCGGCTCCGGCGAGGTGAAGTCGAAGGACGACACCTTCCAGCTGCTGCGCGTGGGGGAGCAGCTCTACCTGAAGGCCAGCGCGGCCTTCTGGGGCCAGAGCGACTCGGCCGGCAAGCTCGGCGACAAGTACGTGAAGGTGCCCGAGGGCGACCCCTCCTACAAGCAGTTCCGCGGCTTCACCGACATGGACGTCCTGCTGGACGGGCTGCTGGGCCTGGAGGGCAAGCTCGCCAAGGGTTCCTACACCAAGGTCGGGCACACCCGCGCGGTCCAGGTCACGGCCGACGAGGGCAAGGGCGGCAAGCTCTCGGTGTCGCTGGAGGGGACCCCCTACCCGCTGCTCATGGAGCGCGCCGGCGGCGCGGGCCGGGTGGAACTCGCCGAGTGGGGCCAACCGTTCCAGCTCGATCCGCCCGCGCAGGACCAGACGGTCGACTACGGCAGCCAGTTGCCGACGACCAAGGGGGAGGACGGCGAGCCCACGCCCGCCCCCTCCCAGGGCTCGGGCCAGGGCGCCGACCCCACCAGGCCGTAGGGGACGTGCGGGGGCGTCAGCCCCGGGCGGCCTTCTTCCGCTTCAGCAGGAGCTTCGGCAGGGCCGCCGGGACCGGGCGGCGGGTCGTGGCCGGGGAGCCCAGCGGGGCCGCGGCCAGCGAGCCGTCCGGCAGCTCGGCCCGTACCGACTCCGGCTCCAGCCGCAGCAGCCGGCACTCCCGCGCCCACCGCTCGGTCATCTCCTCGGAGTCGGGCGCGTTCAGCCGCTTGCCCTTGAGCTCGGCGACGGCCGCCTGCCACTCCTCACCGCGGGGCGCGAGCTCGCGTACGGTCGCCGTCCAGGCCACCAGCCGGCCGCCCTTGTCCTTGCTCCGCACCGTCACCTCGGCGCCCGCGCCGTCCACCAGCCCCGGGAACGGCTGCTCGCCGGGCCCGTCGCCCAGTACGTGGGCCGCGCCGTCCACCCAGGCGTGCCACAGGGCGCGGTCGGCCCCGGCGCCGCGGACCCAGATCAGGCCGGACTTCTTGGTGGCCTCCTCGACGAGGGCCAGGTCGAGCGTGCTGAGAGTCATGGGCACAGGGTAGGGGGTGCCTCCGGGCCGCCCCCGCGCCCCCTACAGCCAGCCGTGGCGGCGCAGGGCCCGGTGGATGGTGAAGCAGGCGCCGAAGATCGTCGCCATCACCATCGGGTAGCCGTACTCCCACCGGAGCTCGGGCATGTGGTCGAAGTTCATCCCGTACACCCCGCAGATCATCGTCGGCACGGCGATGATGGCCGCCCAGGAGGTGATCTTGCGCATGTCCTCGTTCTGGGCGACCGTCGCCTGCGCGAGGTTGGCCTGGAGGATGGAGTTCAGGAGTTCGTCGAAGCCCACCACCTGCTCGTGCACCCGCGCGAGGTGGTCGGCCACGTCCCGGAAGTACTTCTGGATGTCGGGGTCCACCAGCCGCATCGGCCGCTCGCTCAGCAGCTCCATCGGCCGCAGCAGCGGCGACACCGCCCGCTTGAACTCCAGCACCTCGCGCTTGAGCTGGTAGATCCGGCCCGCGTCGCCGCCGCGCGCACTGCCCTTGGAGGGGGCTGCGAAGACATCGCTCTCCACCTCGTCGATGTCGTCCTGCATCGCCGCCGCGACCGCGATGTAGCCGTCGACGACGTGGTCGGCGATGGAGTGCAGAACGGCCGAGGGGCCCTTCGACAGCAGTTCGGGGTCGTCCTGGAGACGGTGGCGCAGGCCCTTGAGGGAGCCCTGCCCGCCGTGGCGGACGGTGATGACGAAGTCGGGGCCGGTGAAGCACATCACCTCGCCCGACTCCACCACCTCGCTGGTGGCGGTCAGTTCGGCGTGCTCCACGTAGTGGATGGTCTTGAAGACGGTGAACAGGGTGTCGTCGTAGCGCTCCAGCTTCGGCCGCTGGTGCGCGTGCACCGCGTCCTCCACGGCCAGGGGGTGCAGCCCGAAGGTGGCGGCGATCCCCGCGAACTCGGCCTCCGTCGGCTCGTGCAGGCCGATCCAGGCGAAGCCGCCGTCCTCGCGGACCCGGCGGATCGCCTCACGGGGCGTCAGGCACGCGGGCCCCAGCACCCGGCGGCCGTCGCGGTACACGGCGCAGTCGACCACCGCGCTGCTCGCCGACGGGTCGCGGGTCGCGTCGTAGCCGGGCTGTACCGGGGTGGACTTGCGCAGGGACGGGCGTACGGCCGCACGCAGGTAGGGCAGCATCGACATGGCAGGCTCCTTCGCACGCACGGCTGCGGACCGTACGGGTGGGAGACCCTCCGGCACCGCAGGCGGGCAGGCCGGGGCGGGCGGGAGGGAACAGGACGGGAGGACAACGTTCTGCCGTCGCTCTTCTACTGATCAGAAGATCACAGGGGGCGGGACGCGCCCGCCGGAGAAGCGGAAGAGCGATTGGTACTGCACGATCGACTTCGGTCCATCGCAGCCCCACCTCCTCCGGCCGGTCCCCCGTAGGGGACGTCCTGTCTCCGGAGCCTTGAAACAACGCTTCTGCGTGCGGCCCCGAACAGCTGTCAACACTATCAGCCGACGGATGGTCAAGACCCGCCCTTTACCCGGCTGATACGAGTTCTATGCTCGTTCCATGGCAGAAATTCTGGCTCTCGTCGAGGCGCGGCTGCGCACCGCGTTCGGTGAACCCGACGCCCGCGCCGCCGTCACCTTCCTGGGCACCGACCGCATCGAGGTACTCCGTTTCGCCGAGGGCGACCTCGTGCGGTACGCGACCCTCGGAATGTCCGCGCACCCGATGACCGATCCGACCGCCGTGGTCGCCGACCCCGTACGGGGCCCGCGCGCCGAACTGGTGCTGACCGTACGGGCGGGACGGGCGGACACCGACAAACTGCTCAGGCCACTCGCGGTGCTGGCCGCCTCCCCGCAGGTGGAGGGCCTGGTCGTGGCCCCGGGCGCCTCGCTCGACGTGGGTGAGCCGCTGTGGGAGGGGGCGCCGTTCAGCTCCGTCCTCGTCGCGGAACCGGGCGGTCTGGTGGAGGACCTGGAGCTCGACGAGCCGATGGAGGCGGTGCGGTTCCTGCCGCTGCTGCCGATGACGGCGAACGAGGCGGCCTGGAAGCGGGTCCACGGCGCGGCCGCCCTCCAGGAGCGCTGGCTCGCGCGCGGAACGGACCTGCGGGACCCCCTGCGCAGCGCTGTCGCACTGGACTGACAGCCCGGACGGGTGACCATGCCTTGACGGGCGGCCGGGCGGGGAGGAGCGTGGCTACCTATGAGGGGTGAACCAACTTGCCCGAAGTGCGGTGGCCGGGTCAGGGCGCCCGGACTCTTCTCCGACTCCTGGCAGTGCGCGGTGCACGGCGCTGTCCACCCCCTGCAACCCGTCATCCCGCCGAGCGTGGAGGGTCTGGGCGTGGTCGTGCACCGGGCGCGGGTGCCGGTGTGGATGCCGTGGCCGCTGCCGCTCGGATGGCTGTTCACCGGAGTGGCGTCCGCCGGTGACGACCGCAGCGGGGGCAGGGCGACGGTGGTCGCCTGCTCGGGACCCGGACCGGTGGGCGGCATGGGGGAGCTGCTGCTGATCGCGGAGGAGCTGGGCGTGGGCCTGGGCGCGCGGTACGCGGGCATCGACGGCCTCGACCCCGGCCGGTCCATCAACATGGCCGGGCCGCCGCACACCAAGGTGGTCGCGGCGGGCCGGCCCACACCGCTGTGGCACGTCGGCGGCGGCCCGGACGACCGGGCCGTCTTCGCCGGCGAGGCGCGCGGCCTGTGGTTGTGGGCGATCGTCTGGCCGCAGCAGTCCGGCCTCCTGCTCTACGACGAGCTGGTCCTGACCGACCTGCGCGAGGGGGGTGCCGAGGTCGAACTCCTGCCGTGCGGGGCGCTGAGCCCGCGCATCCTGGGTCCGGTGTAGGTCCTCCGGCGCGTCCGCGCGGACATCCTTCCGGCGAAAGCGGACCTTCCGCCCGGTTATCCTGGGGTGTCCCCCGCCCGTACGACCCATGGAGCCCGGCTGTGCGCATCGACCTGCACGCCCACTCCACGGCGTCCGACGGTACGGACACCCCCGCGGAGCTGGTGCGCCATGCCGCCGGCGCCGGGCTGGACGTGGTCGCGCTGACCGACCACGACACCGTGGGCGGGTACGGCGAGGCCCTTGCGGCCCTGCCCGCGGGACTCACGCTGGTGACCGGTGCCGAGCTGTCCTGTCGGCTCGACGGCACCGGCGTGCACATGCTCGCCTACCTCTTCGACCCCGAGGAGCCCGAGCTCGCCCGCGAGCGGGAACTCGTCCGGGACGACCGGGTCCCGCGAGCCCGGACCATGGTCGGCAAGCTCCAGGACCTCGGCGTGGACATCACCTGGGAGCAGGTGGCGCGGATCGCCGGGGACGGTTCGGTCGGGCGGCCGCACATCGCCACCGCCCTGGTCGAACTGGGCGTCGTGCCCACCGTCTCGGACGCCTTCACTGCGGACTGGCTCGCCGACGGCGGCCGCGCGTACGCCGAGAAGCACGAACTGGACCCCTTCGACGCGGTACGCCTGGTCAAGGCGGCCGGCGGCGTCACCGTCCTCGCGCACCCCGCCGCGGTCAAGCGCGGCCGGTGCGTGCCGGAGTCCGCGATAGCCGAGCTGGCGGCCGCGGGCCTGGACGGCATCGAGGTGGACCACATGGACCACGACGCCGGCACCCGCGCACGCCTGCGCGCTCTGGCGGCGGACCTCGCACTGCTGACCACGGGCTCCAGCGACTACCACGGCAGCCGCAAGACCTGCCGTCTCGGCGAGTACACGACCGACCCCGAGGTCTACGGCGAGATCACGCGCCGCGCGACCGGGGCCTTCCCCGTGCCCGGCGCCGGCGGACGCGAGCGCTGACCGGCCACTTCGCGGCCCGCTCGACCCGTCCCACACTTCTTCTTCGCGACACCCCTCTCTCCTGCAAGGCATCACTGTGTTCGACTTCGCCGTCTTCGGATCCCTTTTTCTCACCCTTTTTGTGATTATGGACCCGCCGGGTATCACGCCGATCTTCCTGGCGCTGACCTCCGGCCGTCCCGTCAAGGTGCAGCGCCGCATGGCCTGGCAGGCCGTCTGCGTGGCCTTCGGCGTGATCGCGGTCTTCGGTCTCTGCGGTCAGCAGATCCTCGACTACCTGCACGTCTCCGTCCCGGCGCTGATGATCGCCGGTGGTCTGCTGCTCCTGCTGATCGCGCTCGACCTGCTCACGGGCAAGACCGACGAGCCCAAGCAGACCAAGGACGTGAACGTCGCCCTGGTGCCGCTCGGCATGCCGCTGCTGGCCGGGCCCGGTGCGATCGTCTCCGTCATCCTGGCCGTCCAGAAGGCCGACGGTGCGGCCGCCCAGGTCTCCGTCTGGGCCGCGATCATCGCCATGCACGCCGTGCTGTGGATCACGATGCGCTACTCGCTGGTGATCATCCGGGTCATCAAGGACGGCGGCGTCGTCCTCGTCACCCGGCTCGCGGGCATGATGCTCTCGGCGATCGCCGTCCAGCAGATCATCAACGGCGTGCTCCAGGTCGTCCAGGGGGCCTGACCGCCCGGGACCCCGCGCACGCGAACGCCCCCGCACCGGTGCGGGGGCGTGAACGTTTCGCGCGGGGCGTCAGGAGGACGCACTCCCGGCCGGTCGGATCAGGATGCGCTGGCCGATCGACGCGGCCTGCTGCACGATCCGGTTGACGGAGGCCGCGTCCACGACGGTGCTGTCCACGGCGGTCCCGTCGACGTCGTCCAGGCGCAGAATCTCGAAGCGCACGGGGCTTCTCCCTTCGTCAGTGTTCTCCTTGCACCGGGTCAACGAAGTGTAAGCCGCAATCATTCCCTACGCTAAGGAAATTTTTTCACTGGCTAACTACACGCCGGTGGTGGAGTCCCAGAACGACGCCAGCGCGGCGCCCGTGGTCGCCGGATCCTCGGCGTTCGGGGAGTGCTCGGTCCCCGGGACGATCACCCTCCGCGCGCCCAGCCGCCGGGCCATCGCGTCCATCAGCGGCACCGGCCAGGCATAGTCCACGGCCCCGGACAGCACCAGCTTCGGGAGCGGGACCCGGGCCAGCTCGTCCACCCGGTCGGGCTCGCAGATCAGCGCCCGGCCCGTGACGATCAGCTGCTCGGGGACGGTGGCCAGCCACCGCTCGCGCAGGAAGTGCGTCAGCTCGGGGGAGTCCAGGGCCGCGTCCTGCGGGTCGTGCGCCCGCATCGCCTCCCAGATCCCGGGCATGTCGTCGCCCATCGCCTCCAGCGCGGCGACCAGCAGCTTCGTACGCGCCTGCTGCTCCTCGGCGATCGCCGCCGGGCCGCTGCTCAGCAGGGTGAGCGAGGCGAAGAGTGACGCGTCGCGCAGCACGGCGGCACGCGAGACCAGCCCGCCGAACGAGTGGCCGACCAGGTGCACGCGGTCCGGCCCCAGGGCGCGGACCTGCGCGAGGACGTCGCGGGCCAGCTCCTGAAGACCGTACGCCGACTCCTCGCGCGGGCCGGGCGTCTGGTACTGACCGCGTCCGTCGACGGCGACCACCCGGTAGCCGGCGGCGGCCAGCGGCTCCAGCAGCGCGATGAAGTCCTCCTTGCTGCCCGTGAAGCCGGGGACCAGCAGGGCGGTGCCGCGGACCGCCTCGCCGGCCTCGTGCACGGCGAAGGAACCACGGTCGGTCGACAGGTGGTACGCACGGGCGGCGGACGGCAGCGTGAGGCGCGGGGGCTTGCTCATGACCCGAGGTTACCGGCACGTAGCTTCCGGCGTGGCCCGGGTACGCCGACGGCCCCGACCCCCTTCCGAAGGGGGCCGGGGCCGTCGCCGTACGTGCCGGGTCCTACGCCTCGGGCGCGGCCGCGGCCTTGCGCGTACGGGTGCGCTTCGGCTTGGCGGGGGCCTCCTCGGCCACCGCCACCGTCTCGGCGGCGACCGGAGCGGCCGCGGCCTTGCGGGTGCGGGTGCGCTTCGGCTTGGCCGGAGCCTCCTCGGCCACCGCGACGGCCTCGGCGGCCACCGGAGCGGCCTCCGCGGCCTTGCGGGTACGGGTCCGCTTGGGCTTGACGGGGGCCTCCTCGGCCACGGCCACCGCCGGGGCCTCGGCCACCGGGGTCACCGGGGCGGGCGCGGCCTTGCGGGTGCGCCGCGCCCTGACCGGCTCGACCGGCGGAGCCATCTGGAAGTCGGGCTCGGGCGTCGTCTCCACGACCCGGCGCGGGCGTCGCGGCCGGACGGGCGCCGGCTCGACGAGCGGCGCCATCTGGAAGTCCGGCTCCGGGGCGCTCTGCACGGCCTTGCGGACGCGGGCGCGCCGCGGCTTGGCCGGGGCTTCCTCCTCGACCGGGGTCACCGCCGCGGGAGCGGCCACGGCGGGAGCCTCGGCCACGGGGACCTCGGCCGCCACGGCCGGGGCGGACTGCACCGGTACCGCGCCCACGCGGGTCCGGCGGCGACGCGGCCTGCGCGGCTCGTCGGCGGCCGGGGCCTGCGGAGCCTCGGCCACGGGGGACACCGCGACCTGCTCGGCGGCGACCTCGGCCCCGCCCCGCGTACGGCGGCGCTGGCGCGGCGTACGGGTACGGGCCGGACGCTCCTGCTCCGGGGCGGCCTGCGCGGAGCGGCCGCCACGGCCACCGCGGCCGCCGGTCTCGCCCAGGTCCTCCAGCTCCTCGGCCTTCAGGCCGGCCCGCGTGCGCTCGGCGCGCGGCAGGACGCCCTTGGTGCCGGCCGGAATGTTCAGCTGCTCGAACAGGTGCGGCGACGTGGAGTACGTCTCGACCGGCTCGTGGAAGTCCAGCTCCAGCGCCTTGTTGATCAGCTGCCAGCGCGGGATGTCGTCCCAGTCGACCAGGGTGACGGCGGTGCCCTTGTTGCCCGCGCGGCCGGTACGGCCCACGCGGTGCAGGAAGGTCTTCTCGTCCTCCGGCGTCTGGTAGTTGATGACGTGGGTCACACCCTCGACGTCGATGCCGCGCGCGGCGACGTCGGTGCACACCAGCACGTCGACCTTGCCGTTGCGGAACGCGCGCAGGGCCTGCTCACGGGCGCCCTGGCCCAGGTCGCCGTGGACGGCGCCGGACGCGAAGCCGCGCCGCTCCAGCTGCTCGGCGATGTCGGCCGCCGTGCGCTTGGTACGGCAGAAGATCATGGCCAGGCCACGGCCCTCGGCCTGCAGGATGCGGGAGACCAGCTCCGGCTTGTCCATGTTGTGCGCACGGAAGACGTGCTGCGTGATGTTGGCGACGGTCGCGCCCTCGCCGTCCTCGGAGACGGCGCGGATGTGCGTCGGCTGCGTCATGTACCGGCGGGCCAGGCCGATGACCGCGCCCGGCATGGTCGCCGAGAACAGCATCGTCTGACGCTTGGCGGGCAGGTAGGCCATGATCTTCTCGACGTCGGGCAGGAAGCCCAGGTCGAGCATCTCGTCGGCCTCGTCCAGGACGAGGGCCCGGACGCGCGACAGGTCGAGCTTGCGCTGGCCGGCCAGGTCGAGCAGGCGGCCCGGGGTGCCGACGATCACGTCGACGCCCTTGTTCAGGGCCTCGACCTGCGGCTCGTAGGCGCGGCCACCGTATATGGCCAGGACGCGGACGTTGCGGACCTTGCCGGCGGTCAGCAGGTCGTTGGTGACCTGGGTGCACAGCTCGCGGGTCGGAACCACCACGAGGGCCTGCGGGGCGTCGGTCAGCTGGTCGGGCGTGGCCCGGCCGGCCTCGACGTCCGCGGGGACGACGACCCGCTCCAGCAGCGGAAGCCCAAAACCGAGCGTCTTGCCGGTTCCGGTCTTGGCCTGGCCGATGACGTCCGTGCCGGAAAGGGCGACGGGGAGGGTCATCTCCTGGATCGGGAAGGGGGACACAATGCCGACTGCTTCAAGGGCTTCGGCCGTCTCGGGAAAGATCCCGAGGTCTCGGAACGTAGTCAGGGTGCTGCCTCTTCTGTGAGACGCGGCGCGAGGCGGCGAGGGGGGTCCTACCGTGCTGTGCTTGCAGTACTGCCACGTACGAAGCTGCGCGGGACCACTGGCCTTCGCTCAAGCGCTCTGCCGCTGAGGGGGCCCCTCGTGGGAGGCGGTACGCATGTGCGTACGCACCGCACCGAGGGCGGTCGGTTGGAGCCGATCGGGCCACCGACCGGGCATCCTCATTCGGATGGCCCGCCGAGTATTCGGCAGGCGCATTACCACTGTACCTCGGAATCGCGCAGGTGTGTCGGGTGAATTCACCGGGGCGGTCGGTTTAGGTGGACAGGCTGTGAGTAGACGTGGTGACTTGGGACGCCATTCGGCGGGCTATTGTGCGGAGCATGCCGACCGTAGAAAACGCCTCGCCCGCCGACGACAGCAACCCCGCCGAGGCCACGGGGATCGCCTCGCAGGACTGGGCGACCGCATCTGCCTCGCCGCAGTACCGGGCCGCCGTCGTGGACTTGCTCGGCGCGCTCGCGTACGGGGAGCTCGCGGCCTTCGAGCGCCTCGCGGAGGACGCGAAGCTCGCGCCCACCCTGGACGACAAGGCCGAGCTCGCCGCGATGGCCTCCGCCGAGTTCCACCACTTCGAGCGGCTCCGCGACCGCCTCGCGAAGATCGAGGCCGAGCCCACCGCCGCCATGCAGCCCTTCGCTCAGGGCGTCGACGACTTCCACCGCCAGACCGCCCCGTCGGACTGGCTGGAGGGCCTGGTCAAGGCGTACGTCGGCGACTCCATCGCCAGTGATTTCTACCGCGAGGTCGCCTCCCACCTGGACAGCGACACCCGCGCGCTGGTGCTCGGAGTGCTCGACGACACCGGCCACGGCAACTTCGCCGTCGAGAAGGTGCGCGCCGCGATCGAGGCCGACCCGCGCTGCGGCGGCCGGCTCGCCCTGTGGGCCCGCCGTCTCATGGGTGAGGCCCTCTCGCAGGCCCAGCGGGTGGTCGCCGAGCGCGACGCACTCTCCACCATGCTGGTCGGCGGCGTCGACGGGATGGCGGCGGGCTTCGACCTCGCGGCCGTCGGCGAGATGTTCACCCGGATCACCAAGGCCCACACCAAGCGGATGGCGGCGCTCGGACTCGCCGCCTGACCGGACGGTCCCGTACGTCGTCGGCCCCGGCGCGCCGTGTGCGCGCCGGGGCCGACGCACGCGGCCCTGGGGGGGCGGACTCAGGCTGTCCCGCCCTCAGGGGTCATCCTCGCGACGGGAGTGAAAACGGAGTCCTGTGGGGGCGCCTGCGGGACGCGTGGGCCGGACGGAGCAGCAGGGACAGCACCACGGCCGACACCAGCACCGCTCCGATGAAGGAAGCCATCAGGGTGTAGTGCCCCGGGCCGAGTGCGAAGTGGGTGAGATACGCCCCGAACAGCGCCCCCAGCACTCCGCTGACCATTACCACCCTCCGCGAGGGGAGCCGGGACGCGAGTGCCCGGACGGCTGCGGCGGACAGGGCGAGGCCCAACAGCGCGGAGCCGAGCACTTCCATCAGCAGCATCAGGTCTCTCCCATACGTCAGGGCAAACCGGGTCACTGCGGTCCTACCCGAAGCGGAAGAAGGAGAAACGGCCCGGTGGAATCAACCACCGGGCCGTTTCGGACAGTTCTCAGAGCTTCTCAGAGCGCTCCGAAACCGACCTTGCGTGCGGTCGGCTCACCCAGGTCGACGTACGACAGGCGGTCGGACGGCACCAGGACCTTGCGGCCCTTGCTGTCGGTGAGGCTCAGCAGCGGCTCGTTGCCGGACAGCGCGGCGCTGACGATGCTCTCCAGCTCCTCGGCGCTCAGGTCGCTCTCCAGCACGATCTCCCGGGGTGCGTGCTGCACGCCGATCTTGACCTCCACGGCTTTGTCCCTCCGACGATCCGGTTCGCGCGATCAGCCGCGCCGTACGCGGTCCACATTAGCCCGGAGAGGGGATGCGGACCGCGCAGAGCGGACACGCTGGCAGCGAACACCGGGGGTGGCGCCCGGCGAGAACGGTTCAGGACTCCGTGCCGGACTCCGCGCCGTGCAGCGGGAAGCCGGCGATGCCGCGCCAGGCGAGCGAGGTGAGCAGACCGACCGCCGTCTCACGGGCGACCGGGCTCTCGCTGGAGAGCCAGTAGCGGGCCACGACCTGCGAGACCCCGCCCAGACCCACGGCCAGCAGCATCGACTCGTCCTTGGACAGACCGGTGTCCTCGGCGATGACGTCGGAGATGGCCTCGGCGCACTGCAGCGAGACGCGGTCGACGCGCTCGCGCACCGCGGGCTCGTTCGTCAGGTCGGACTCGAAGACCAGCCGGAAGGCGCCGCCCTCGTCCTCCACGTACGCGAAGTAGGCGTCCATCGTGGCGGCCACGCGCAGCTTGTTGTCGGTCGTCGACGCGAGCGCCGTGCGCACGGCCAGCAGCAGCGCCTCGCAGTGCTGGTCCAGCAGCGCCAGGTACAGGTCGAGCTTGCCGGGGAAGTGCTGGTACAGCACCGGCTTGCTGACTCCGGCGCGCTCGGCGATGTCGTCCATCGCCGCCGCGTGGTAACCCTGGGCGACGAAGACCTCCTGGGCCGCGCCCAGCAGCTGGTTGCGCCGGGCTCGGCGCGGCAGTCGCGTGCCCCGCGGACGCGCTGCCTCGGTCTGCTCGATGGCTGTCACGCCGCCTCCCACTTTCTCTCGGAACACAGGCGCTCTGCGCCGCGCCGCCATCGTACTTTTCGGTAACCCGTTCTGGGGGGTCCAAGCCGAGTTTTCTCGCGGTACGGACGGCCCGGAGGCGCTGGTCAGCGGTCGGTCGACAGCCGGTCAGCGGTAGTCGTCCTCGTCGAGCTGCACCACTCGCGCCTGCTCGGCGGCGTCGCCCTCCGCGGCCTGGCCCGCCTCCCGGCCGGTGGCGGGATCGTCGTCGCCCGGTCGGAGATCGGCCTGCTGCTCCGCCACATCCGCCTCGGGGGCCTCAGGATCGAGGGATTCCGGAAACCGCTCCCGGAAGGTGTCCGGCTCCGCAGGGTCGACAGTCATGCCGCTCCCCTCGCTTCCTTGTGTCACTTACGAGCCTAGGAGGATCGCGGATGCACCGCTATGCGGATCCGCGATCGGACTGTGACCGCGAACACAACAAGTGGAACGTGATCCTCTCGTAACATTGCCCGCATGTCTTCGACCGAGCTGCCCGGCGTACGGTCCACCGTCGCACCCTCCTTCCCCGAGGGAGCGGTCCGGTTGGCCGACGGGGAGGAGCTGCGCACGGCGGTGCTGCCCGGACTGGAACTGGCCGTCCGGGTGCGCCCGCCACAGCGCGCCGACCTGCCGCCCGCCCTGTTCGTGCACGGGCTGGGCGGTTCCTCGCAGAACTGGTCGGCCCTCATGGCGCAGCTGGCGGACACCGTCGACGCCGAGGCCGTGGACCTGCCCGGCTTCGGCTGGTCCCCGCCGCCCGCCGACCGCGACTACTCCGTCACCGCGTTCGCCCGGGCGGTCATCCGCCACCTCGACGCCGCGGGGCGTGGGCCGGTGCACCTCTTCGGCAACTCCCTCGGCGGAGCCGTCTCCACCCGGGTCGCGGCCGTCCGCCCCGACCTCGTGCGCACCCTGACACTTGTCTCGCCGGCCCTCCCCGAGCTGCGCGTGCAGCGGTCGGCCGTGCCGACGGCACTCCTGGCCCTGCCCGGGGTGGCCGCGCTCTTCAGCCGCATGACCCAGGGCCTCAGCGCCGAACAGCGCACCCGGGGGGTGACGGAGCTCTGTTACGGAGACCCCTCCCGGGTGACTCCCGAAGGGTTCCGCAACGCGGTGGAGGAGATGGAGCGCCGGATGGCGCTCCCCTACTTCTGGGACGTGATGACCCGCACCTCGCGCGGCATCGTCGACGCCTACACCCTCGGCGGCCAGCACGGCCTGTGGCGGCAGGCGCAGCGGGTGCTCGCCCCGTCCCTGCTGGTCTACGGTGGCCGCGACCAGCTGGTCTCGTACCGCATGGCGCACCGGGCGGCGGCGGCCTTCCGGGGTTCGCGGCTGCTGTGTCTGCCGGAGGCCGGGCACGTGGCGATGATGGAGTACCCCGAGGTGGTGGCCGCCGCCTTCACGGAGCTGCTGCGCGACACCGGCGCAGGGGCTGCGGACCGGGACACCGAAGACGGCAGGGGCTGAGGGGTCGTGGGACGACACAGTCGAAAATCCGGGGCGCCCGCTGCGGAGTCCGCTCCGGCGCAGGCGCCCGCCGCAGCGCGCCCGCAGGCGCAGCCGGATCCCGCCGGGTACGAGGAGCCGTACGCGTACGACGCGTTCGGCAACGACGTCCACGGCGGCGACGTCTTCGGCGACGGGGCCCCGTACGCCGCGTGGCCCGAGCCGACCGTCACCCACCAGGGGTACGTCGCGCAGCACCTGCCCGCCTCCGGCGCGCGGGACGACGGCCATCCGCAGCAGTACGAACCGGGCGGCGCCTGGGGTGCCCGGCCCGACTCCGACTCCGGTTCCGTGTACGGGGACTGGCGCGGGGTGCCGCGTTCCCGCCCGGAGGCTCCCGCGGCCGCGGCCGCGGCCGCGCTCCTGGACGGCGGCACCCCGGCCTTCGGTACACCCGCCGTGGGCTTCCCGCAGGTCATCCCGACGCCGCCGGCGCAGGTCCCCGCGTACGGGGTGCCGGAGGCCGACGCCCTCACCTCCACCGGCTCGCACCGCCGGGTGCCCGGCCCGCGCAGGCCGGCCGACGCCGGGACGGTGGCCGCCGAACCCGCGCCCGAGCCCGCCGCCGAGTCCGCCTCCGCCGAGTCCGCCGCGGCCGAGTCCGCCGCCGAGAAGTCCGGCTCCGGCCGCGGCAAGAAGGCCCTCGCGTACACCGGTATGGCCGCGGCCGCGGTCACCACCGTCCTCGCGGTGGTCGTCGGGGGCCAGTCCTTCATCGACGGCGACGCCGACGAGACCAGGGCCGGCGGGCCCGCCGCCACCGACAAGGACCGCAGCGACCCGGCCGCCTCCCGCTCCGAAGGGCGCCCGACCCCGAACGGCGGCGCGGCCGTACCCGTCGCGCCGCCCGCCGCCGCGCCCGCGCCCGAGCTGACCTACGAGCAGCAGATGGCCGCGCAGCTGCCCCTCGACCCGAAACTCGCCGGCCCCGGGACCTTCGACACCGTGCCGGGCGTGGCCAAGGCCCCCGGCAAGGGCAGGATCGTGCGCTACCGCGTCGACGTCGAGCAGGGCCTGGGCCTGGACTCGCAGCTCTTCGCCGAGGCCGTCCACCGCACCCTCAACGACGACCGCAGCTGGGGTCACGGCGGCACCAGGACCTTCGAACGGGTACCGGGCGGCAAGGCCGACTTCGTGATCACCCTCGCCAGTCCCGGCACCACCGGGGTCTGGTGCGCCAAGTCCGGCCTCGACACCGTCGTCGGCAACGTCTCCTGCGACTCCGCGAGCACCGAGCGGGTGATGATCAACGCCTTCCGCTGGGCCCAGGGCTCCGAGAGCTACGGTCCGGACCAGATGCTGACCTACCGTCAGATGCTCATCAACCACGAGGTCGGTCACCGGCTCGGGCACGGCCACGTCAACTGCCGCACCCCCGGAGCGCTCGCCCCGGTCATGCAGCAGCAGACCAAGTCCCTCACCATCGACGGCATCCAGTGCAGGCCCAACCCCTGGGCGTTCCCCGAGGGCTGAGGCCGTGCGCCGGGCGCGCGCCAGGTGCCCGGCTGCTGTCCGCGCTGCGTTGCGGCGGCACGACGGGCATGCCCGCGGCGTCCGGCGGGGGACCGGGCGGGGGCCGCCACGACCGCTGTCCGCAGGAGTACGAGGTCCACGACCGTCCCGCACACCCCTGACCCGTCGGCGGCCGGTGGCCGTACCGGCGCTGGGAGGTGTCCGGGAGGCGTCCGGGAGGTCGGGGTCCCGGACGCCCCGGGGCCCGCTGCCGCGGGACCTTCGAGGCTGTACTTCTAGCGTGCTCGAACGCGAACCGTACGGGAAAGTTACGACTCTTCACCCCTTCCGGTGGCGCGACGGACAACCGTCCGTCGCGCCTGCGGCATATCCGCTTGAGTTCTCCAGCGGCGGGTCGCCTGACCGACGGCGACCGCCTTAACGGGAGATCGGGGGTGCCACTCGTGCGGATCGGACTGCTCACCGAAGGTGGTTATCCGTATGCGACGGGCGAGGCCAGGCCGTGGTACGACCGGCTCGTGCGCGGACTCCCGCAGCACGAGTTCGAGCTCTACGCGCTGAGCCGCAGCGCCGAGCAGGGACGCGCCCGGGTCCCGCTGCCCGAACACGTCACCCACGTCCGTACGGCCGCCCTCTGGGCCCCCGCCGACGACGGGCGGACCTACTCCCGGCGCGAGCGGCGGCGCTTCGCCGACTGCTTCAAGGAGCTGGTCCACGGGATCTGCGCCGCGGCCCCGGAACCCTTCGCCACCGGACTGTACGGACTCGCCGACCTCGCCCGCGAGCAGGGCGGGCTGTACGCGGCCCTGCGCTCCGAGTCCGCGGTGCGGGCACTGGAGGCCGCCTGCCGGGCACCGGGCGCGAGCCGTTCCGTACGGGCGGCGCAGGTGACCGACCTGCTCCGGTTCGTCGACGCACTGGAGGCCGTGCTGCGGCCGCTGTCCCTGGACTGGTACGAGGAGAGCACCCGGGGCGAGGGCCTCGGCGCGGTCGACGTCTGCCACGCCGCCGCGGGCGGGGTGGCGGCGCTCCCCGGTCTGCTGGCCAAACGCTTCTTCGGGGTCCCGCTGCTGGTCACCGAGTACGGGGTCCAGCTGCGCGCCCACTACCTGACCCACCTCGGCACCGGCGGGGGCGAGGAGTCCCGACCCGCCGTACGGGCCCTGCTCGGCGCCTTCCACCTGCGGCTCGCCTCCGAGATCTACGCCCGGGCCGACTTCCTGACCCCCGGCAACGCCCACGCCCGGCGCTGGCAGGAGCGCTGCGGCGCCACCCGCGACCGGCTGCGGACCGTCCACCCGGGGATGGAGGCGGACCGATTCGCCACCGTAGGGGAGGCCGCCGACCGCGGGGACCCCGACACCCTCGTCTGGGTCGGCCGGGTGGAGCCCGCCAAGGACCTCGTCGCCCTGCTGCACGCCTTCGCCGAGGTCCGCAGAGGCGAACCGCGCGCCCGGCTGCGGATCTTCACCACGGCCGCGGACCCCGGCTACCTCGCCGACTGCCGCTCCCTCGCCGCGCAGCTGTTCCCCGACGAGGCCGCCGACAGCGTCACCGTCGGCGAGAACCCGGTCGCCTTCGAGGAGATCGGCGGCCCCGAGGCGCCCTCCGCGGCCGAGGCGTACGGCGCCGGACGGGTCGTCGTGCTGTCCTCCGTGATCGAGGGCTTCCCCGCGACCCTGGCCGAGGCGATGTTCTGCGGCCGCGCCACCGTCTCCACCGACGTCGGCGCGGTGCGCGAGGTCATCGGCGGCACCGGACTCGTCGTCCCGCCGCGCAACCCGCGCGCGCTCGCCGAGGCCTGCCTGTCCCTGCTCGGGGACGCCGAGCGGGCGGAGCGCCTCGGAGCGGCCGCCCGGGCCCGGGCCCTGGAGCTGTTCACCGTCGAGCAGAACATCACCGCCTTCCAGGAGATCTATCTGCGGCTGCTGGCCAAGGGCTCCGAACGGTCCGACGGTGGCGTCCCCTTCGCCCGGCCCCCGGAGGCGCGGGTGCCCGGGCACTGGACCAGCCCGACCTGGGCCAAGCCCGCACCGGACCCGACCGCGGAGGCTGCCGTATGACCACCGTCGACCCCGACACTGCGGCCCCGCCGGCCCCCGGGGCCCCGCCGGCCTCTGAGGTCCCGTCGGCCCCCGGGGCCCCGGCCGGGAGCCCCCGGGGAGCCACGCCGCAGGCCCGACCGCGGGTCGCGGGGGATCCCGTCAAGGCCCTGCTGCACCGGCACCGCGAGCTGTGCGAGCGGGCCGTGGACCCCCTGGAGATCGCCGCCGGGCTGGAGGCCCACGGCATCACCGACCGCACCGCCGCCCGCTTCCGCCACCGCGACGTCTTCTCCCTCGCCGAGGAGCTGTACGCCCGCAGCCCGCGCGGAGAGGCGCCCGCCCCCACCCCGGCCCCGGTCCCGGCCGGGCCGGCCGCCCACCGCCGCTTCGGCTGTGCGCTGCTGCCCGGAGCCCTCGCCGCCGGTGCGGCCGCCGCGGGTCAGGCCTGGGCCGGGCCCGCCGCCGTGGCCGTCACCGTCGCGGCGCTGGTGTGGCCGGGGCGCGCCGCCGGGAGCCGGTTCCCCTGGCTCGCGCACCTGCTCGCCGCCGCCGTCGCGGGCTGGGCGGCGCACCGGTACGGCACCGCCCTCGCGGTCGGCCTGGCGCTGGCCGTGGGGCCCGGGCACCTGCTCGCCGCCGGCTTCGCCGCCGGGGCCCGGGCCCGGCTCGACGCGAGCCGTGCCCTGGACGACTTCGCCGACCGGGCCCGGCCCCTGCTGTTCGCGGCCGTCGGCGGCTTCACCGCGGCCGCCGCCGGGGCGGCCGTGGTCGCCGGCGCACCCCTCACGGCGGCCGTGCCGCTCGCCCTGTTGCTCTTCCTCACCCGGCTCCTGCTGCGGCACGGATCCCGTCGCGGACCCGTCGCCGCCGCACTCGCCCTCGCCCTGATCCCGGTCCCGGCGGCGGCCCCCGCCGCCGCGGCCGCCCTCCTCGTCCAGGCCGTCCTCGCCCTGTCCCGCGCATCCGCGCACGCGAGGCCCTGACGTCCCCGGGACCGCCGCAGCCCTTCGGAGCCGACGCTGAGGCGCCCGGCCCGTGCCCAGTACCTCATCCATCCATCCATCCGCCCGCCCGCCCGCCCGCAAGGAGACACAGACATGACCGGCCAGCCAACCGACCAAGGGGTCACGCGATGAGGGTGCTGCTGATCGGAGCCAACGGATACCTCGGCCGCTACGTCGCCGACCGGCTGCTCGCCGACCCCGCCGTGCAGCTCACCGCGCTCGGCCGCGGCGACGACGCCGACGTCCGCTTCGACCTCGCCACCGGCAGTCCCGGAGCCCTCACGCGCTTCCTCGACGCCGTCCACCCGGGCGTCGTCATCAACTGCGCCGGAGCCACCCGGGGCGGGGCCCGCGAACTCACCCGGCACAACACCGTCGCCGTCGCGACGATCTGCGAGTCGCTGCGCCGCAGCGGCTGCGGGGCCCGGCTCGTGCAGCTCGGCTGCGCCGCGGAGTACGGACCCAGCCAGCCCGGATCCTCCACGGCCGAGGACGCCGTGCCGAGACCCGGCGGACCGTACGGCGTCAGCAAACTGGCGGCCACCGAACTGGTGCTGGGCTCCGGGCTGGACGCCGTCGTACTGCGGATCTTCTCGCCCGTCGGCCCCGGCACCCCCGCCGGATCGCCGCTCGGCCGGCTCGCCGAGGCCATGCGCCGCGCCATGCAGGCGGGCGACGGCGAGCTGAAGCTCAGCGGGCTCGGCGTCCAGCGCGACTTCGTCGACGTACGGGACGTGGCGCGGGCCGTGCACGCCGCATCCCTGTCCGCCGCCCAGGGCGTGGTGAACATCGGCACCGGCCGTGCGGTCCGGCTGCGCGACGCGGCCGCCGTCCTGGCCCGGGTCGCCGGGTACGGCGGAGCCCTGCACGAGCTGGACGTGCCGCACGGCGGACCCCAGCAGGGGCACGGACACCCGGGCCGCCCGTCCGGGCTCGCCTCCATCGGGTCGCCCCGCTCCGAGGCCACCGTCGAGCAACTGGCCGCCACCGCCCCCCAGCCGTACCCGTACCCCGACGGCTGCGGTGCCTGGCAGCAGGCGGACGTGCGCACCGCCCGCGACCGGCTCGGCTGGCGTCCCCGGATCGGCCTGGAGGAGTCCCTCGCGGACATCTGGATGGAGGCGGCGTGCCGCATCTGACCACGCCTCCCGGGGCCCTCGCCGCGGCCGCCACCGGGGCCGGCCGCCTCGGGCTGGGCATCCCCGGCTACGCGCACCCGCTGCTCGCTCCCGTGGAGTGGGCCGAGCTGACCCGCCCCGGCACCCCGCTGCACTGGGCCGTGCTGAACGTCGCGGACGGCCCGGGCGGGCGGCCCGATCCGCATTGCGGCGAAGCGGCCGCCAAGCTGCACGGCGCGGGCGGCACGGTGCTCGGCCATCTCGCGGTGCGGGACGGATCGAGGTCCTTCGGGGAGCTGGTCTCCGACGCACACCGCTTCCGGGACTGGTACGGCGTCGGCGGCTTCTACCTCGCCGGTACCCCGGCCGACAGGGCGGACCTGGCCTCGGTGCGCCGGGTGGTCGACAGCCTGCGCGGCCTGGGCGAGGACCTGTGGATCGTGCTGGGACACGGCACGCACCCCTACGAGGGCTACGCGGAGGTCGCCGACCAGCTGGTCACCTTCTCCGGGGCCTGGGCCGACTACCGCTGGTCGCAGGTGGCGGAGTGGACCGCGGAGCATCCGCCCGAGCGGTTCTGCCATCTGGTGCACGGGGTGCCGCGCACCCATCTGGAGGAGGCGATGCGGATCGCCCGCTGGCAGGGCGCCGGCACCATCTGGTTCACCGACCGCCGCGCCGTCGGGGACCGCGACCCGTGGGCGTCCATGCCCGGGTACTGGGACGAAATCGTCTCACGTATCGGAACAGGTGTCTTGGAATGAAGACGGGCGTGGCAGTGTTACGGAGAGAACCACCGTTAAGTTGTCACCATCTACGGAGTCCCCGTGTCGCTGCCACCCCTGGTCGAGCCGGCTGCTGAGCTCACCGTTGACGAGGTCCGTCGGTACTCCCGCCACCTGATCATCCCGGATGTGGGGATGGACGGTCAGAAGCGCCTGAAGAACGCGAAGGTGCTGGCCGTGGGCGCGGGCGGCCTCGGCTCGCCCGCCCTCATGTACCTGGCCGCGGCCGGCGTCGGCACGCTGGGCATCGTGGAGTTCGACGAGGTCGACGAGTCGAACCTGCAGCGCCAGATCATCCACAGCCAGTCGGACATCGGCCGCTCCAAGGCCGAGTCCGCCCGCGACAGCGTGCTGGGCATCAACCCGTACGTGAACGTGGTCCTTCACGAAGAGCGGCTTGAGGCCGAGAACGTGATGGAGATCTTCAGCCAGTACGACCTCATCGTCGACGGCACGGACAACTTCGCCACGCGCTACCTCGTCAACGACGCCTGCGTGCTGCTGAACAAGCCGTACGTGTGGGGTTCGATCTACCGCTTCGACGGCCAGGCCTCGGTCTTCTGGTCCGAGCACGGTCCGTGCTACCGCTGCCTCTACCCGGAGCCCCCGCCGCCGGGCATGGTCCCGAGCTGCGCCGAGGGCGGCGTCCTGGGCGTGCTCTGCGCGTCCATCGGCTCCATCCAGGTCACCGAGGCCATCAAGGTCCTCACGGGCGTCGGCGAGCCGCTGGTCGGCCGCCTGATGATCTACGACGCCCTGGAGATGCAGTACCGCCAGGTCAAGGTCCGCAAGGACCCGGACTGCGCGGTCTGCGGTCCGAACGCGACCGTCAAGGAGCTCATCGACTACGAGGCCTTCTGCGGCGTCGTGTCGGAGGAGGCCCAGGAGGCGGCCGCCGGCTCCACGATCACTCCGAAGCAGCTCAAGGAGTGGATCGACACCGACGAGCCGATCGAGATCATCGACGTCCGCGAGGTCAACGAGTACGAGATCGTCTCGATCCCGGGTGCGAAGCTGATTCCCAAGGGCGAGTTCCTGATGGGCACCGCCCTGCAGGACATGCCGCAGGACAAGCGCATCGTCTTGCACTGCAAGACGGGTGTCCGCAGTGCGGAAGTCCTCGCGGTCCTGAAGTCCGCGGGCTTCGCGGACGCGGTCCACGTCGGCGGTGGCGTCATCGGCTGGGTCCACCAGGTCGAGCCCGAGAAGCCGGTCTACTGATCATCCTCTGATCGGTCCTGCGAAGGGGCCGTACCCGCGCGCATCCCCGCGGGTACGGCCCCTTCGTGTGCCCGGTCCCGGTCCCGGTCCTGGTCCCGGTCCTGGTCCAGCAGCGGTGGTGGGTGGTGGTCAGGTGCCGAGGGGTTCCACCGGGGCCGACGGCTGCGCGGGGGACTCGGGGGCGTCCGGCGGCGGGGTGCAGACGGTGTTCGCCGCGGGGACCTTCCCGTCCAGCAGGTAGGAGTTCACCGCTCCCTGCACGCACGGGTCGCCGCTGTTGTAGGCCCCGTGCCCCTCGCCCTTGTACGTGAGCTCCACGCCGACGCCGGGGCCGAGCCGTTCGACCATCTTGCGGGCGCCCTCGTAGGGGGTGGCCGGGTCGCCGGTGTTGCCGATCACCAGGATCGGGTCGGCCCCCGGGGCGGAGACGTCGGGGGTCGACGAGGTGCCGGGCACCGGCCAGCCGGTGCAGCCCATCATGGCCCAGCCGAGGAAGTCCCCGAACACCGGTGAGGCGGCGCGGAATTCCGGCAGCTTCGCCCTGGTCTGCTCCAGGGTGTAGCGGTCCTTGGAGTCGACGCAGTTGATCGCCGTGTTGGCGGCGCCGATGTTGCTGTAGTTGCCGTTCTGGTCGCGGCCGTTGAGGGCGTCGGACAGCGCCATCAGCAGCTGCCCCTGGCCGCCCTCCGCCTCGTCCAGCCCCTGCTCCAGCAGCGGCCACAGCTCCTGCGAGTAGAGGGCCTGGGCGATGCCGTTGGTCGCCGAGGACTCGGTGAGCATCCGGTCGCCGATCCCCGGGACGGGTTTGGCGGCCAGCTGCTTCTGCAGCTTGATGATGTTGTCCTCGATCTCCTTGGCGGTGCTGCCCTGGAGGCGGCACTCGTCGCCGCGGTCCACACAGTCCTGTGCGAAGTTGCCGAGGGCCAGCTGGAAGCCCTTGGCCTGGCCGAGCGCCCCCTCCTCGGAGGTCGCGGTCGGGTCGACGACGGCGTCGAAGACGGCCCGGCCGACCTTGTCCGGGAAGAGGTGGGCGTAGACGCCGCCGAGCTCGGTCCCGTAGGAGATCCCGAAGTAGTTGAGCTTGTCGTCACCGAGGGCCTGGCGGATCCGGTCGAGGTCGCGGGCGGCGTTCTCGGTGCCGACGTACGGGAGCACCTTCCCGGACCTCGCCTCGCAGGCCTGCTGGTACCTGCGGGTGTTGTCGAGGAACCCCTTCACCGCCTCCGGGGTGTCGGGGGAGGAGTCCGAGGCGTAGTACGCGTCGAGCTGCCTGTTGTCCAGGCACAGGACGGGGGTGCTGCGCCCCACCCCGCGCGGGTCGAAGCTCACCAGGTCGTAGCGCGCGCGCAGGGCCTCGTACTCCTTGGCCGCGCCGGGCAGGGTGGCGATCCCGGACCCGCCGGGGCCGCCGAAGTTGAACACGAGCGAGCCGAGGCGGTCGTCCTGGTTCCTGGCCTTCGCCCTGATCAGGGCGAGAGGAATCGTTTCTCCTTCGGGGTCCGCGTAGTCGAGCGGCACATGGAGCGTGGCGCACTGCCAGCCCTTGGGCGGTGCCTGCCCGCCGCCCTGGGCAGCCGTCGGAGCCTCGCAGTCCCCCCACTTCAGAGGTGGTGCCCCTTCGGTACCGCCGGCCTTGGGCGTCTTCTCCTCCCCGCTGTCGGAACAGCCACTGGTACTGGCCGCCCCGGCCAGGAGAGCGACGGCGACTGCGACCCGCAGGAGGTATTTGGGCATGTCACCATCCTGCGCGTCCCCGTCGGACCCCGCCCGCGCGCTGACCCGTTCGGGTAGCCCGCAGGCCGTCGGCGTTTGCCCTCCATGCGCCCTGTGCCAGGACCTCCCGGGCCGCGGCCCGTCGCCGCGCAGGCCGCCATGCCGACGCCCGTCCCGGCCCTCCTCACGGCCCTGCTGCTGGTGTTCCGACCGCAGACCGGGCCGGAGGCTAGTGCTGTGGCCGGAAAGGGTCACCGCCTTACGACGCCCGGTACGGCACCTCGCCGCGTTGTCGGACCACGGAAGTACGTCCAGTACGAGCCGCGGCCCTCCGCCTAGCGATGCACCGCACCCGACGCCGCGAGACGGCAAACCCTTCCGGCCACAGCACTAGATCGCCTCCTTGCGGGTCAGGAAGTTGAAGGAGATCCACCCCGGCAGCACCGGCAGCCAGAACGTCATCAGCCGGAACAGCAGCACCGCCGAGATCGCGACCTCCTTCTCCAGTCCCGCCGCGATCAGCCCCAGCGTCAGAGTGGTCTCCACCGCGCCGATGCCGCCCGGCGTCGGCGCCGCCGACCCCAGCGCGTTGCCCGCGAGGAACACCACCGCGATGCTCGCGTAACTGATGGCCTCGCCGCCCCCGAACGCCCTGATCGACGCGTCCAGGCACATCACGAAGCAGCCGGTCAGCAGCAGCATCCCGCCGATGCCGGTCATCAGCTTCTTGGGCCGCTGGAGCACGTCCAGCATGCGCGGCACCACGCCCGCGAACAGTGCCCGCACCCGCGTGACCACGAACTTCCGCATGAACGGGACCGCTGTCACCACCAGAACGAGGACCGCCACCGTCAGCAGACCCGCGATGACCGCCCGGGACGGGGTCATCTCCGGGGTCTTCTCGGTCCCGGTCAGGTAGCCGAAGGACAGCAGCAGCAGGATGTGGCTGGCCAGGCCGAACAACTGCGAGGCGCCCACGCTCGCGACCGCCAGTCCCGGCCGGACGCCGGCCCGCTGGAGGAAGCGCGTGTTCAGCGCGACGCCGCCGACCGCCGCCGGGGCCACCAGCTTCACGAACGAACCGGCCACCTGCGCGACCACTGTCCTCAGGAAGGACACCCGCTCCGGCACGAAGCCCAGCAGGCTCATCGCCGCCGCGAAGTAGCTGAGCGCCGAGAAGGCGAGGGCCGCCCCGACCCAGCCCCACTGCGCGTCGCCGATGATGGTCCCGAAATCCACGTGCGCCAGCTGCGTGAGCAGGAAGTACGCGCCGAACGCGCCCGCGATGAAGGACACCAGGGTGCGCGGCCGGATCCGCTCCAGCCGGGCCGGCTCCACCGGCGCCTGCGGGCGGATCAGCAGCACCTGCCGGCGGATCTGGCTCAGCAGGTCCTCCTCGCGGGCCTCGTCCATCGCGTCGTCGAGGGCCCTCTTCTCGGCCTTGCGCTCGGCGGCGGCCGAGGTCGGCGCCGGGGCCGCCGCGGATCCCTCCTCCCGCGCGGCCTTCGCCGCACGCGAGGACTCCAGCACGGCCTCCCGCTCGCGCTCCGCCCGCTCCCGGGCCCGCTTGCGCAGCGTCGCCCGGGTGGAACGGCTCAGCGCGATCGGCTGGAGCAGCGGCAGGCAGTCCGCCACGATGTCCGGGCCGAGGACCGACACCGCCGAGGCCACCGCGCGCTCCGCCCCGACCCGCAGGCCCAGGGTGGTCAGCAACTGCGCGACGTCCATCCGGAGCACCAGGTCACCGGCCGCGATCTCGCCGCCGCGCAGGTCCGTCAGGATGACGTTGCCGGAACGATCCACCACCAACGCGTCCCCGGTGAGCCTGCGGTGCGCGATCCGCCGCGACTGCAGCGCGTGCACCTGCTGCCACGCGTTGCGGGTGAGGTCGTCGGTGATCTCCTCGTCGGACAGGGAGTCCAGGGTCCGGCCGCCCAGGTGCTCGTAGACGAGCATGACCGCGTCCGGGCCCAGCTCGGACGTCGCGATCAGCTTCGGCGCGTTCGCCCCGGCCGCGATGGCCGCGTAGGCGAGGAGCGCCTCCTGCTCCAGGGCCTGCCGCAGCGACTGCAGGCTGCGGCGGGTGGTGATGCCGCGCAGGGTGAGCCGGCGCCAGACCCGGTAGAAGAAGCCCTGGGCCTGCTGTTCCCGGTCGACGACGGTCACGTCGAGCGGAGGACCGTCCTCCAGGGTGACGTGGTAGCGGCGGCCGCGGTCGCCGGTCTCGGACGCCTCGGGGCCGTCGGGCATCTCGGCCCGCATCGCGCTGACCGGCTGGAAGCCGACGCGCCGCAGCCCGGCGAGGAGGTTCTGCCCGGTGGGGCGCACGTTCGGGGAGCCGACGGCGTACAGGGTGCCGTAGGCCACGCTCCAGCCGATCAGCACGGTGAGGATGATCGAGAAGGGGGTGGTGTAGCCGTTGACCAGCATGGTGAACGCGTTGAGCAGCAGGACCACCCACAGCGCCACGCGCCAGTGGGGTCTGCGGGTCATGCCCACCGCGGTCATGTAGGCGATCACGGGCGCGAGGTAGCCGTGCACGGGATCGGTGAGGGTCCCGCCGCCCGCGGGCCGGGTGAGGGCGTCCTGGATGGTGTCGGGGGCGGCCTGGGAGACCCACAGGTCGGTGGCGAGGGTGACGCCGTGCGCGAGGACGGCGGCGAGCACGCCGTCGGCGATGCGCAGCCCGTCGCGTTTGATCAGCCGTTCGATGGCGAAGGCCACGGGGAGCAGCAGCACCGCGATGCTGGAGACCAGCGCCGCCACCTTGATCAGCAGGTCCGGCGCCTGGCCGGTGCCCTTGCTGATGTCCTCCTCCAGGCCGACGGTGGTGCCGTGCGCGAAGGCGGCGATGCCGAGCAGGACGGCGATGCCGAGGATGCCGACGAGGAGGCGTACGAGGTCGGAGGGCCGGTGCACGCGGGCGGCGAGCAGCGGTTCGTCGACCTCGACCCGGTCGGCGGCGGTCGGGGCGTGCCCGTGCGCGGCCTCGGTGTCCGGCGTGGCCCCGGTGTCCCCGGTGTCCCCGGCGTCCGCGGTGTCCCCGGCGTCCGCGGTGTCCCCGGCGTCCGCGCCGCGGGTGCGGCCGGTCCGGAGTCCCGGGGCGCGGCCCGGTGCGAGGTCCTGCGGGCGGTCCTCCGGGCGGTCCTGAGGGCGGTCCTGGGGGCGGTGCTCCGGGCGGGAGGCGGGGCCGTCGTCAGGGCGCGCGCCATCGTCCCCCGCCGCGCCGTCCGGAGGGCTCACACCCTGCTCCTTCGTCGTCACATCCGTCTCTTCTTGATCACGTATCACCAGTCACCGCCCGGAAGATGGTGGCACGGACCGAGGGGCCCTCGGGGCATCAGGGTGCGCGCCGGTCCGGAACCACAACTTCCACCGACGGGGGGCCGGCGTACTGCACCATGTGCCGAATGAGTGAAGAGCTGCCCGCGTACGCGGAGCGCGTACTGGAGGCCGTCGAGAGTATTCCGCCCGGCCGGGTGATGACATACGGGGACGTCGCCGAATGGCTCGGCGAGGGCGGGCCGCGCCAGGTCGGGCGCGTCATGGCCCTGTACGGCGGAGCCGTGCCCTGGTGGCGCGTGGTGCGGGCGGACGGCATGCCGCTGCCCGGGCACGAGGCACGGGCCCTGGAGCACTACCGGACGGAGGCGACGCCGCTGCGCCTGACCGCCGGTGGCGAGCCGCGCCTGGACATGCGCCGGGCGCGCTGGGACGGGTCCTGCGGGCCGGACGGCGGACCCGGCGGGCCGGGCGGCGGACCCGGCGGGCCGGACGGCGGACGCGACGAGGCTCACACCTGACAGCTTCGGCCATGCGGGGCCGCGGCGGGCGGTCGGACGACGGCGCGAACGCCCGTCCGGGGTACCCGGGGGGACTGCGCGGCCCGCGCCGGTTGCCGTAGCGTTGCCTCTTCGGCTTCCGCGCGAACCGTCACGGCAGCACCGCCCCACCACGCAGACCCACCAGGACCGGCACCTCACGTGATCACCTCTTCCTCCGGCCGCACCGAACGGCGGCGTACGCGGACCTCCGACGCGTACCGCCTCGTGCGCACCGGGCCGGAACGGGTGGATCCCCCTGTGCTGGACGCAGCGCAGCTTGCGGTGGTTGACCACGCCGCCGGACCACTGCTGGTGCTGGCCGGACCGGGCACCGGGAAGACGACCACGCTGGTCGAGGCGGTCGCCGCCCGGGTCGAAGCGGGTACGGACCCCTCCCGGATCCTGATCCTCACCTTCAGCCGCAAGGCGGCGGTCGAACTGCGCGACCGGGCCGCCCTGCGGCTCGGCGGTGCCCGCGCCCCGCAGGCCACCACCTTCCACTCCTTCTGCTACGGCCTGGTCCGGGCCCACCAGGACACCGACCTCTTCGCCGACCCGCTGCGGCTGCTGTCCGGCCCCGAGCAGGACGTGATGGTCCGCACCCTGCTGGAGGGCCAGCGCCGGATCCGCTCGATCCGCTGGCCGGACGACCTGCGGGCCGCGCTGACCACGCGCGGGTTCGCCGACGAGGTCCGGGCGGTCCTCGCCCGCGCCCGCGAGCTGGGCCTGGGCCCGACGGCCCTCGCCGACTTCGCGGAGCGCATCGGCCGCCCCGACTGGAAGGCGGCGGCGGCCTTCCTCTCCGAATACCTGGACGTCCTGGACATCCAGGGCACGCTGGACTACGCGGAACTCCTGCACCGCGCGGTCCTCCTCGCGGAGCGCACACCGTCGCTGGCCTCGGCCTACGACGCGATCTTCGTGGACGAGTACCAGGACACGGACGCCTCGCAGCTGCGGCTGCTGCGGGCCCTGACGGGGCGTGGCGGCACCCTGGTCGCCTTCGGCGACCCGGACCAGTCGATCTACGCCTTCCGTGGCGCCGACATCAACAACGTGCTGGACTTCGCCTCCGCCTTCCCGGGTGCCCGGGTCAGGGCCCTGACGGTGGGCCGCCGCTCGCGCGCCGCCCTCCTGGAGGCGACCCGCCTGCTCACCACGCGTATGCCGCTGCCCCGCCTCCCCGCGGACGCGGTCCGCGCGCACCGGGCCCTGCGGGCCACGCGGGAGGGCGGCCGGGTGGAGGTCTTCACGTACCCGACGGCCGGCGCCGAGCTGGACAACATCGCCGACATCCTGCGCCGGGCCCACCTGGAGGACGGCGTGCCCTGGCAGGACATGGCCGTCCTGGTCCGCGCGGGCGGCCGCACCCTGCCGGCGATGCGCCGCGCCCTGATCGCGGCGGGAGTCCCGGTCGAGACGGACGGCACGGACACCCCCCTCCGCCACGAACCGGCGGTGGCCCCCCTCCTCACGGCCCTCCGCCTGGTGGCCACCCCTCCCCTGACCCCGGGCGGTTTCGACCAGGCCGGTCCTGCGGCCCCGCCCCCGGCGGCCGGCGCGCTCACGGCTGCCGCCGCAGGCGAGTCCGGCGGCGAGCCGAACGACGCGGATGCCGCGGCTGAGGCCGCCGCACGGCCGCGCCCTGCGGACGCTCCCGTGGGCGAGCCCGCCGCACGGCCGCACGATGCGGATGCCGCGGCCGAGGCCGCCGCACGGCCGCACGATGCGGATGCCCCGGCTGAGCCCGCCGCACAGCCGCACCCTGCGGACGCTCCCGTGGGCGAGGCCGCCGCACAGCCGCGCCCTGCGGACGCTCCCGTGGGCGAGGCCGCCGCGGGCGAGCACGACTCGGGGCCGCATGGCGGGCCGGACGGTGTCGGTGGGGTTCCCGACGGGGTCGACGCGGGTGCGGGATCCGGCGCCGGTCCCGCCGACCCGGCCGACCCGGCCGACCCCGCCGGAGGCGTCGAGGCGGCGCTCACCCTGCTCACCTCCCCCCTCGGCGGCATGGACACCGCCGACCTGCGGCGGCTCGGCCGCGCCCTGCGCGACGAGGAGCGCGCCGCGGGCGTCAAGGTGCCCGCACCCTCCGACGTCCTGCTCGCCCGCGCCCTCGCCGAGCCCGAGCGCCTGACCGCCCACGACCCGGCGTACGCCCGCGGCGCGCAGCGCCTCGGCCTGCTCCTGCGCAAGGCCCGCGAGCTCCTCCAGGGCGGCGGCACCGCCGAAGAGGCCCTGTGGACCCTCTGGGACGGCACCCCCTGGCCCGACCGCCTGGAACGCCAGGCCCGCCGCGGCGGCCCGGCCGGCCGCAACGCCGACCGCGACCTCGACGCCGTCTGCGCCCTCTTCGACACCGCCGCCCGCGCTGAGGACCGCACCGGCGGCAGCGGCGCGCTCAACTTCCTCGAACAACTGGAGGCGGAGGACATCGCCGCCGACACGTTGACGGCCCGCACCACCCGCCCCGACGCCGTCCGGCTGATGACCGCCCACCGGTCCAAGGGCCTGGAGTGGTCCCTCGTCGTCGTCGCCGGCGTCCAGGAGGGCCTGTGGCCCGACCTCCGCCGCCGCGGCTCCCTCCTGGAGGCCGACCGCATCGGCCGCGACGGCCTCGCCGAACCCCTCACCCCCGGCGCCCTCCTCGCCGAGGAACGCCGTCTCTTCTACGTCGCCGCCACCCGCGCCCGCGACCGCCTCGTCGTCACCGCCGTCAAGGCACCCGCCGAGGACGGCGACCAGCCCTCCCGCCTCCTCACCGAGCTCGGCGTCACCCCGAAGGACGTCACCGGCCGGCCCCGCCGCCCGCTCGCCGTCCCGGCGCTCGTCGCCGAGCTGCGCGCCACCACCGTCGACCCGGACGCCTCGCCCGCCCTGCGCGACGCGGCAGCCCGCCGCCTCGCCCGCCTCGCCGCGCTCACCGACGACGAGGACCGCCCGCTGGTCCCCGCCGCGCACCCGCAGCGCTGGTGGGGCCTGTACGAGCCCACCCGCAGCAGCATCCCGCTGCGCGACCGCGACCGGCCCGTCGCCCTCTCCGGGAGCGCCCTGGACCAGCTCGCCAACACCTGCTCCCTGCAGTGGTTCCTCGGCCGCGAGGTCAAGGCCGACGCCCCCTCCACCGCCGCCCAGGGCTTCGGCAACGTCGTCCACGTCCTCGCCGACGAGGTCGCCTCCGGCCGCACCCCCGCCGACCTGGCCGTCCTCATGGAACGCCTCGACTCGGTCTGGGACGCCCTCGCCTTCGACGCGCCCTGGAAGTCGGCCCAGGAGAAGGACAACGCCCGCGCCGCCCTCGAACGCTTCCTGCGCTGGCACACCACCGACCGCGGGGGCCGGGCGGCCGTCGCCACCGAGCACGAGTTCGACGTCACGCTCGAAGCCGGCGACGTCGCCGTCCGGGTCCGCGGCTCCATGGACCGGGTCGAGGCCGATCCGCAGGGGCGCGCGTACGTCGTCGACTTCAAGACGGGGAAGTCCGCGCCCACCAAGGACGAGGTCGCCCGCCACCCCCAGCTCGCCGTGTACCAGCTCGCCGTCCGCGAGGGCGCCGTCGACGAGGTCTTCGACGGACTGCGCCCCACCCCCGGCGGCGCCGAGCTGGTCCAGCTCCGCCAGGGCGCCGCGGTCCGCGAGGGCGGCGACGCGGTGCCCAAGGTGCAGGCCCAGGAGCCGCTCGACGGGGAGTGGGTCGGCGACCTGCTCGCGACCGCCGCGGGCCGGGTCCTGGACGAGCGGTTCGCGCCCGCCGCGGGCCGCCACTGCGACCACTGCTCCTTCCGCAGCTCGTGCAGCGCCCGCCCGGAGGGCCGCCAGACGGTCGAGTGAGCCCGGCCGCCCGAGCCCGGCAGCCCGGCCGCCCGAGCCCGGCAGCCGTGTGTGCCCGGCAGCCGTGTGCGCTCGGCGGTCGGGGCTGTCGGTGGGGGCGGCTAGCCTTTTCAGGTGCCCGCGCGTGCGTCCGTACTGACCGATCCCGAGCAGCTCAAAGAGCTCCTCGGGATCCCCTTCACGCCCGAACAGATGGCCTGTGTCACCGCCCCGGCCGCCCCGCAGGTCGTCGTCGCCGGAGCCGGATCCGGCAAGACCACCGTCATGGCCGCCCGCGTGGTCTGGCTCGTCGGCACCGGCGCCGTCGCGCCCGAGCAGGTCCTCGGCCTCACCTTCACCAACAAGGCCGCCGGAGAACTGTCCGAGCGCGTACGGGGCGCCCTGGCCCGGGCCGGCATCACCGACCCGGACCCCTCCCCGGCCGACGCCGCGGCAGCCGGTGGCGAGCCGCGCATCTCCACGTACCATGCCTTCGCCGGCCAGCTCCTGAAGGACCACGGCCTGCGCATCGGCCTGGAGCCGAGCTCCCGGCTCCTCGCCGACGCCACCCGTTTCCAGCTCGCCGCGAAGGTGCTGCGCGACGCCCCCGGCCCGTACCCCTCGCTCACCAAGTCCGTTCCCGACCTGGTCGGAGACCTCCTCGCGCTCGACGCCGAGCTCTCCGAGCACCTGGTCGGCCCGGACGCCCTGCGCGCCCACGACACCGGGCTCCTGGACACCCTCGCCGGCACCAGGCTCACCAACGAGGACCTGCGCAAGGTCCCCGAGGCGGTGCGCGGCCGCCTCGAACTGCTGGAGCTCGTCGTCCGCTACCGGGCCGCCAAGCGCTCCCGCGACCTCTTCGACTTCAGCGACCAGATAGCCCTCTCCGCGCAGCTCGCCACCACCCGGCCCGAGGTGGGAGCGCTGCTGCGCGAGGAGTTCCGGGTGGTCCTGCTCGACGAGTACCAGGACACCTCGGTCGCGCAGCGCCTGCTGCTGTCCGGCCTGTTCGGCGCGGGCACCGGCCACGCCGTGACCGCCGTCGGCGACCCCTGCCAGGCGATCTACGGCTGGCGCGGGGCCTCCGTGGCCAACCTCGACGACTTCCCCGAGCACTTCCCGCACGCCGACGGCACCCCCGCCACCCGGCTCTCCCTCAGCGAGAACCGGCGCAGCGGCGGTCGCCTGCTCGACCTGGCCAACGGGCTCGCCGCCCCGCTGCGGGACATGCACGAGGGCGTGGAGGCGCTGCGTCCGGCACCCGGGGCGGAGGGCGCGGGCCAGGTCCGCGTCGCCCTCCTGGAGACCCACGCCCAGGAGCTCGACTGGCTCGCCGATTCCGTCGCCCACCTGGTGCGCACGGGCACGGAGCCGCGTGAGATCGCCGTGCTGTGCCGGTCCGCCGGGGACTTCGCGCAGATCCAGGCCGTGCTCGTGGACCGGGACGTCCCGGTGGAGGTCGTAGGCCTGTCCGGGCTGCTGCACCTGCCCGAGGTCGCCGACCTCGTGGCCGTCTGCGAGGTGCTTCAGGACCCGGGCGCCAACGCCTCCCTCGTACGGCTCCTCATCGGCCCGCGCTGGCGGATCGGCGCGCGCGACCTGGCCCTGCTGGGCCGCCGCGCGCGGCTCCTGGTGGGCCGCTCGCCCGCCGGTACCGATCCCGACGAGCGGCTGGCGGCGGCCGTGGAGGGCGTGGACCCGGCGGAGATCGTGTCCCTGGCCGACGCCCTGGAGACCTTCCTCGACGGCGTCGGACAGACCCCGGACGACCTCCCCTTCTCCGCCGAGGCCCGGGTCCGCTTCGCGCACCTCGCGCAGGAGCTCCGCGACCTGCGCCGGTCCCTCGCCGACCCGCTGATGGACGTCCTCCACCGGGTGCTGTCCACCACCGGCCTCGAGGTCGAACTGTCCGCCTCCCCGCACGCTCTGGCGGCCCGCCGACGCGAGACCCTGTCGAACTTCATGGACGTCGCGGCCGGTTTCGCCGCGCTCGACGGGGAGGCCACGCTGCTGGCCTTCCTGGCGTTCCTGCGCACGGCCGCCCAGTACGAGAAGGGCCTCGACCACGCCCTGCCGGGCGGCGAGAACACCGTGAAGGTCCTCACCGCCCACAAGTCCAAGGGCCTGGAGTGGGACGTGGTGGTGGTTCCGGACCTGTGCGCGGGGTCCTTCCCGAAGGAGAAGCCGCCGGAGGCCTGGACCTCGTACGCGAAGGTCCTCCCGTACGCGCTGCGTGGCGACGCCCCCACCCTGCCGCCGGACCCGGCCTGGACCTCGGCCGGCCTGAAGTCCTTCAAGGCCGCCCTCAAGCACCACAAGTCGGTGGAGGAGCTCCGCCTGGGCTATGTGACCTTCACCCGCCCGCGGTCCCTGCTGCTGGCCTCGGGCCACTGGTGGGGCCCGACCCAGAAGAAGCGCCGCGGCCCGTCGCAGTTCCTGCAGGCCCTCTACGAGCACTGCGCGGCCGGCTTCGGCGAGATCGAGGCCTGGGCGGACGAGCCCGGGCCGACCGCGGAGAACCCGGCCCTCGCGGGCGAGTCCGCGACCGACCACTCCTGGCCGCTGCCGCTCGACCCGCACGCCCTCACCCTGCGCCGCGCGGCGGCCGCCCTGGTCGAGTCCTACCTGGCCGCCCCGCCGCCGGAGGAGGACGACGCCTACCTCTGGCCGCCGGACTGCGAAGACCCGGCCTACGACACCGAGCCCTGGCCCCCGGAGCCGGACGCCCACCGGCCCGCCGATCCCCGGCCGCTGGCCGACGCGGCCGGGCCCGGCCCCACCCTGCCCACCGGCCACCGGCCCGAAGGCCCCGGCGCCTGCGGGGACGACGCCGACCGGTCCGCGGATCCGAGCCCCCGCGCCGTACCCCGGCCGCGCGGCGCACGGCCCGCCGCCCCCGGAGCCGACCCGCAGGACACATGGGCCGACGAAGCCTGGGCCGACGAAGCCTGGGCCGCCGACCAGGCGGCCCGGCCGCACTCCGGCATGCGGACGCCGTACCTCGCGGCCGACCCGCGGGATGAGCCGCACCCCGCGCGGCAGGACCTGTTCGCCGACGAGGCCTGGGCGGCGGAGTCCGGCGCCCGCGAGGCGGACCCGGCGGTCCGGCCGCGCTCCGGTGTGGGCGGGCCCGCCGCCCCCGGAGCCGACTCGTGGGGCGAGCCGTACTCCGCACCGCGGGACCTGTGGGCCGGGGAGGCCTGGGCGGCCGATCCCGAGGCGCAGTCCGGTGCGCGCGCGGCCGTCCCGCAGGGGGCGCCTTCCGCACTGGGCGGGGCCCCGGCGGCGGAGCGGCCGTCCCCGGTGGCCGACCTCGCCGGAGGCGCACCGCTCACGCCCGAGGAGGCCAGGGCGATCGCCTCCTGGGACCGGGACCTCGACGCCCTGGAGGGCGAGCTCCGCCGTGCCCGCGCGGCCGTCCGCGACGTGGAGCTGCCCCCCGCCCTCTCCGCCAGCCAGCTGCTCCGGCTCGCCGCCGACGAGCAGGGCTTCGCACGCGACCTCGCCCGCCCCATGCCCAGGCCCCCGCAGCCCGCGGCCCGCCAGGGCACCCGCTTCCACGCCTGGGTCGAGTCCCGCTTCGACGAGCTCCCGCTGCCCTTCCTCGACGTCCTCGACCCCGTCGCCGACCTCCCCGGCGCCGACACCGGCTTCGGGACCGGCTTCGGCACCGGCCAGGACATCGCCGACGAGGCCGACCTCGACGACCTCAAGGCCGCCTTCGAGCGCAGCCCGTACGCGGACCGTCCGCCCCACCGCATGGAGGCCCCGGTCCAGCTCACCCTCGCCGGCCGCGTCGTCCGCGGCCGGATCGACGCCGTCTACCGGACCACCGACGAGAACGGCGTCGACAGCTACGAGATCGTCGACTGGAAGACCGGCCGGACCACCGAGGCCGATCCCCTCCAGCTCGCCGTCTACCGTCTGGCCTGGGCGGAGGCCACGAACACCCCGCTCGACCGGGTCACCGCCGCCTTCCTGCACGTCCGCAGCGGCCGGGTGATCCGCCCCCGCAACCTCCCCGGCAGAGCCCGTCTTGAGCGGATCCTCCAAGGCGGATCGGGCCCCGACGGTGACCACCAGGTGGACGGCTAGGCTCGGGGCATGAGCGACCCCCAGCCGGACAGCGTCGTCCGCACGTACATCGACACCCACCGCGCCGCGTTCCTCGACGACCTCGCCGAGTGGCTGCGCATCCCCTCCGTCTCGGCCCAGCCCGAGCACGCGGACGACGTACGCCGCAGCGCCGAATGGCTCGCGGCGAAGCTCAAGGAGACCGGGTTCCCGGTCGCCGAGGTCTGGGAGACCGACGGCGCTCCCGCCGTCTACGCGCACTGGCCGAGCGAGGACCCGCACGCCCCGACCGTCCTCGTGTACGGCCACCACGACGTGCAGCCCGCCGCCGTCGCCGACGGCTGGCACACCGACCCGTTCGAGCCGGTGGTCCAGGGCGGCCGCATGTACGCGCGCGGCGCCGCCGACGACAAGGGCCAGGTGTTCTTCCACACCCTCGGCGTCCGGGCGCACCTGGCGGCCACCGGCGCCGCCGCCCCCGCCGTGCACCTCAAGCTGATCGTGGAGGGCGAGGAGGAGTCCGGCTCCGCCCACTTCCGCGAGCTCGTCGAGACCCGCGCCGCCGAACTCGCCGCCGACGTCGTGATCGTCTCCGACACCGGCATGTGGTCCGAGACCACCCCCACCGTCTGCACCGGCATGCGCGGCGTCGCCGACTGCGAGATCGACCTGCACGGTCCCGACCAGGACATCCACTCCGGTGCGTTCGGCGGGGCCGTGCCCAACCCGGCCACCGCCGCCGCCCGCCTGGTCGCCGCCCTGCACGACGCCGACGGCCGGGTCACCGTCCCCGGGTTCTACGACGGCATCGCCGAGCTCACCGACGCGGAGCGCGCGCTCATCGCCGAGCTGCCCTTCGACGAGTCCGAGTGGCTGCGCACGGCCAAGTCCCACGCGGCCGCCGGCGAGGCCGGGTACTCCACCCTGGAGCGTGTCTGGGCCCGCCCGACGGCGGAGGTCAACGGCATCGGCGGCGGCTACCAGGGCCCCGGCGGGAAGACCATCGTCCCGTCCTCCGCCCATGTGAAGCTGTCGTTCCGGCTGGTGTCCGGGCAGGACCCCTACGAGGTCGAGGCCGCGGTCAGGGACTGGGTCGCGGCCCGGATCCCGGACGGGATCCGCCACGCCATCACCTTCGGCGCACCGACCCGCCCGTGCCTGACCCCGCTGGACCACCCGGCCCTGCAGTCCGTCGTACGGTCCATGGGCCGCGCCTTCGGCCAGAAGATCCGCTTCACCCGCGAGGGCGGCTCCGGACCCGCGGCCGACCTCCAGGACGTCCTGGACGCGCCCGTCCTGTTCCTCGGCATCTCCGTACCGTCCGACGGCTGGCACGCGCCGAACGAGAAGGTCGAGCTGGACCTGCTCCTCAAGGGCGTCGAAACGGCCGCCTACCTCTGGGGCGACCTGGCCGACGGCCTCCGCGACCACCGCACGCCCCGCACACCCGCCTGACCCGGCGCACACACCTGTCGTACCGAGCCTGCCTGTCCCACCACCGGGGGAGATGGAAGTACCAGTGAGCACCCATACCGAGCGACCTCTCTCGCTCACCGCGCCCAGCGGCATCGACCGTGCCGCGCACCACCGCCTCGACGAGGCCTGGCTCGCCGCCGCCTGGAGCCACCCGACGACCCGTGTCTTCGTCGTCTCCGGCGGCCAGGTCCTGATCGACGACACCCCCGACGGCGGCACCGGCATCGTCATGACCCCGGCCTTCGAGGCCCCGGTCACCGAGACCCACCGCTACTTCCTGGGTACCGACGAGGACGGCGTACGGTACTTCGCGCTGCAGAAGGACGCCCTGCCCGGCCGCATGGACCAGTCGGCCCGCCCGGCCGGTCTGCGCGAGGCCGGACTGCTGCTGAACGACCGCGACGCCGCTCTGATGGTCAACGCCGTGGCGCTGGAGAACTGGCAGCGGATGCACCGCTTCTGCTCCCGCTGCGGAGAGCGCACGGTGGTCGCGGCCGCCGGCCACATCCGGCGCTGCCCGGGCTGTGGCGCCGAGCACTACCCGCGCACCGACCCGGCCGTGATCATGCTGGTCACCGACGAGTACGACCGCGCGCTGCTGGGCCGCCAGGTGCACTGGCCGGAGGGCCGCTTCTCGACCCTCGCCGGGTTCGTGGAGCCGGGCGAGTCGATAGAGCAGTCCGTCGTCCGCGAGGTGTGGGAGGAGGCCGGCGTCAGGGTCGGCCGGGTCGAGTACGTGGCCAGCCAGCCCTGGCCGTTCCCGTACAGCCTGATGCTGGGCTTCAACGCCCGCGCCACCAGCTCCGAGATCACCGTGGACGGCGAGGAGATCCAGGAGGCCCGCTGGTTCTCCCGCGACGAGCTGCGCGCGGCGTTCGAGTCGGGCGAGGTGCTGCCCCCGTCGGGCATCTCCATCGCGGCCCGGCTGGTCGAGCTCTGGTACGGCGAGCCGCTGCCGAAGGCCGTGGCGTAACGTTCGCCACTCCGCGCACGCGGAAGCCCCCCGCCCAAGAGCGCCGGCCTTGGGACGGGGGCCTTCCGCGGACGGGGGAGCCCGCTCAGACGGCGAGGGCCTGCTTGACCTGGGCCAGGCTCGGGTTCGTCATGACAGACTCGTTGCCGGCGGCGGACTTCACGAGGACGGTGGGCACCGTCTGGTTCCCGCCGTTGGCCTTCTCGACGAACGCCGCGGACTCGGGGTCGAGCTCGATGTTGATCTCGTTGTACGCGATGCCTTCCCGGTCCAGCTGGGTCTTCAGCCGACGGCAGTAGCCGCACCAGGTCGTGCTGTACATCGTGACGGTGCCCGTGTCCTGCATGCTGCGCTCTCCTTCGTGAAGGCTCGGTGGTCCGAGTACCCGAACGTACGCGACCGCACGGCCATTCCCGTACGTGCGCATCCGCACCGCCGGTGTGACCGATATGACGAATCCGCACCGCCTGTGGACGGACTTCCCGTCCGGCGCACGCGACCTGGCAGCATGTTGGAGTGACAGCAGCAACGCACTCCTCGTCCTTCTCCGCCGCCGCAGACTCGGCCGACGCGGTGCTCCTGGGCCTCGACCCGGAGCAGCGCGAGGTCGCGACGACCCTGCGCGGACCGGTGTGCGTGCTGGCCGGCGCCGGGACGGGCAAGACCCGGGCGATCACCCACCGCATCGCCTACGGCGTCCGGTCCGGGCAGCTCATGCCGGCCAGTGTGCTCGCCGTCACCTTCACCAACCGGGCCGCCGGCGAGATGCGCGGGCGGCTGCGCGCGCTCGGTGCGGAGGGGGTCCAGGCACGGACCTTCCACTCCGCCGCCCTGCGCCAGCTCCACTACTTCTGGCCGAGGGCCGTCGGCGGGGAGCTGCCCCGGCTGCTGGAACGCAAGATCCAGTTCGTCGCGGAGGCCGGGGCCCGCTGCCGGATCCGTCTCGACCGCGGAGAGCTGCGCGACGTCACCGGTGAGATCGAGTGGGCCAAGGTCACCCAGACGGTGCCCGCCGACTATCCGGCGGCGGCCCTCAAGGCGGGCCGCGAGGCCTCGCGGAACATGGCCGAGATCGCCCAGATCTACGGGACGTACGAGCAGCTCAAGCGCGACCGCGCAATGATCGACTTCGAGGACGTGCTGCTCCTGACCGTCGGCATCCTCCAGGACCGGCACGACATCGCCGAGCAGATCCGCGCCCAGTACCAGCACTTCGTCGTCGACGAGTACCAGGACGTCAGCCCGCTCCAGCAGCGGCTGCTCGACCTGTGGCTCGGTGAGCGCGACAGCCTCTGCGTCGTCGGGGACGCCAGCCAGACCATCTACTCCTTCACCGGCGCCACCCCCGACCACCTGCTGGACTTCCGCACGCGCTACCCGCAGGCCAGTGTGGTGAAGCTGGTCCGCGACTACCGCTCCACGCCCCAGGTGGTGCACCTCGCCAACGGGCTCCTGAACCAGGCCGGGGGGCGCGCCGCCGAGCACCGCCTCGAACTGGTCTCCCAGCGCGAGGGCGGCCCCGACCCGGTCTACGCCGAGTACGCGGACGAGCCCGCCGAGGCCGAGGGCGTCGCCCGCCGGATCCGCGACCTGATCGCCGCGGGCGTCCCCGCCGGTGAGATCGCCGTGCTCTTCCGCATCAACGCCCAGTCCGAGGTCTACGAGCAGGCCCTCGCCGACGCCGGGGTTCCGTATCAGCTCCGCGGGGCCGAGCGGTTCTTCGAGCGCCAGGAGGTCCAGAAGGCGATCCTCGCGCTGCGCGGAGCGGCCCGTTCCGGCGGGAACGACCCGCTGCTCGACGATCTCGTCGGCCTGGGCTCGCAGGTCCGGGCGGTGCTCAGCTCCACCGGCTGGACCACCGAGCCGCCCGCCGGCTCCGGCGCCGTGCGCGACCAGTGGGAATCGGTGGCCGCGCTCGTCCGGCTCGCCGAGGACTTCGCCCGCGGCCGGCCCGGGGCCACCCTGGCGGACCTCGTGATCGAGCTGGACGAGCGCAGGGCCGCCCAGCACGCCCCGACCGTCCAGGGCGTCACCCTGGCCTCGCTGCACGCGGCGAAGGGCCTGGAGTGGGACGCCGTCTTCCTCGTCGGCCTCACCGACGGCATGCTGCCGATCACCTACGCCAAGACCGACGACCAGGTCGAGGAGGAGCGGCGGCTGCTCTATGTCGGCGTCACCCGGGCCCGGCTGCACCTGACCCTCTCCTGGGCGCTCTCCCGCTCTCCCGGTGGCAGGGCCTCCCGACACCCCAGCCGCTTCCTGAACGGCCTGCGGCCGGGCTCCGCCGCCCCGCGAAGCCGGCCAGGACCCGGGGGTGAACGGGTGGCGAGGCCGCGGACCCGCCGCGGTCCGGCGCTGTGCCGGGTCTGCGGCAGGACGCTGACCGAGGCCGGTGAGCTGAAGCTGATGCGCTGCGAGGACTGTCCCTCCGACATGGACGAGGGTCTCTACGAGCGGCTGCGGGAGTGGCGTGCCGCACAGGCGGATCAGCAGGGCCTGCCCGCCTACTGCGTCTTCACGGACAAGACCTTGACGGCGATCGCGGAGGCCTCGCCGTCCGAGGCCGGGGAGCTCTCGATGATCTCGGGGGTGGGCCGTCGTAAGCTTGATCGGTACGGGGCCGATGTCCTGGCCATCTGTGCAGGTCAGGAGCCTGGGGGCGAGGATTCTGACGACGCGTAGAAAATCGTCGGAAAAATAGTTTGCGCATGCCCAGCGAAGACCCATAGGTTCTTAGCAACGGAAACGGTGGCTTCTCCGAAGCCCCGGCTCCGTGCTGTACTTATCCGAATACGCATGGGACAGGCCCTCGGGCCGGGTCCCCGAGACGCCGAGAGGAGGCGAGACCAGTGACCAGCTTCATGACCTTCACCGAAATGACCGATCGCTCGGTCGATGCCTCCTGCCTGCTCGGTTCCGTCTCCGCTCCGGGTACCGGTGCGTCCGCGATTTCCGCCGGCCGCCCCGCCACCCTTCTCGCGACCCTTGCGGTCAGCGAGCGCAATGAGCGACCGACCAAGGCACCGGTGGCAGTACTGGCGGCAGAAGCACGGGCGCATGGCGCCTATGGATGTGCCGCCGCGGCCGGTGCCGGATCCCTGAAGAAGCAGACGAAGCAGCAGCACCACCTGATGTGGGCCTTCCGTGGGCTCGAACCCTGGAGTGATCCAGCCTGATCGCATGATCAGGCCGGCGCCTTCAGGGCCGCGGAACCCCACCCGGGATCCGCGGCCCTTCTGTTTGTCCCCGACCGGGGGCCTGACAGAGAAGGGGCCTCGGGACTGGCAGAACCAGGTACCAGCCGAACCCGGCCGACCGGCCGGAACGACTAGCCGAACAAGACGAGGAAGAAACCACCGTGCAACTCGAAGCGCACGCCCCGTCCGTACCGCAGACCCAAACGATCTCCCCGCCCGCAGTCCCGGAGGACCACACCTTGACCCCGCTCACCGCGCTGACCGCGCTCGACGACGCCATCGAGAACCTCGGCGTCCCGGTTCCCTGCCGTACCTTCGACCCCGAGGTCTTCTTCGCCGAGTCCCCGGCCGACGTCGAGTACGCCAAGTCCCTCTGCCGGACCTGCCCGCTGGTCGAGGCCTGCCTCGCCGGAGCGGTCGAGCGCCGCGAGCCTTGGGGTGTCTGGGGTGGCGAGCTCTTCGTCCAGGGCGTCGTCGTAGCCCGCAAGCGCCCCCGTGGCCGTCCGCGCAAGAACCCGGTTGTCTCGGCATGACCGCCATCGGAACCATCGACCGCCCCCTGACGCACGACCCCCTGAAGCAGGCCCGCATGACCGCCCACACCACGAGCGAGCAGCCCCACGGCGCCGCCCACGCAGACTTCATCACCACCGGCGCGATCACCTCGCGTCAGAACAGGACCCGCGAAATGCAACTCATCCCAGAAGCCCTGGCTCGCGCCCATATGGACGACCGCATGCGAGAGGCCGACGCCGAGCGTCACGCCCTCCGCCTGGTCGCCGCCCGCCGCATGCAGCGGCGAGCCGAGCGCGTCTCGATGCGCGCCCGGCGCGCGCTGGCCATGGCCGTCATGCACTAAGAGCTGGAAGCAGCCTCCCGGGGGACCGGTCCGAACGGACCGGTCCCCCGGTGCGTTGCGCGGGCCCGCCCACGCCGGTGGAGGTACCGTCTGGAGGTGGACCAGCCGACTCCCCAGCCCGACCCGTCGGGATCCGAGGCCCAGCCCGTCGTCTGCGCGCGCTGCGGCACACAGTCCCCCGGCGGAGCCCCGCCCACCTGGACCTGTTCGGTGGAGAACGGGATCAGAGAGTACTTCTGCGTCGCATGCGCCCGCGCGAACCTCCGGGCGATCGAAGGCAGGCTCGACTCGTCCTGGTGGTGACGGCCCGAGCCGTCACTCGGCCGACGCGAACCCGGGCAGCCAGGTGTCCAGTTCGTCGCGCAGCCGCACCGTCGCGCCCAGCTGGCACAGCACCCCGATGGTGCTCAGCGTCACCCGATGGATCAGCAGGTACGAGGGCGGCAGGTTGATCTGCCGGCCCAACTGGTGCGCGGGGGAGCGGGGATCGGCGATCCGTGCCGCCTGACCGCGCAGCCACGGCCGGGTGAAGGTGAACTCCTCGGCCTCGGCCGGCTCGATGATCGGCTTCAGGTAGTCCAGCACGGCGTCCGGGTCCAGTTCGACGGACTCCCGCACGAACCCCTCGGCGCACAAGTGTCCGTAGACCCCCTCGGCGTCGCCGTCCAGCGTCATCCGCAGGGACCGGCCGATGGGCTTGGGCCAGCCCCCGGGCAGCCGGTCGACCGTGCCGAAGTCCAGAACGCCCAGCCGCGTCCGGCCGTCCGCGCCCGGTATCAGCCGGAAGTTGCCCGGGTGCGGATCCGCGTGCAGCAGGCCCGTCCGCGCGGGACCGGAGAAGAGGAACCGGGCCAGCAGCTGCCCGGCACGGTCGCGTTCCTCCTCGGTGCCGTCGGCGATCACTTCCGACAGTGGTGTCCCGTCCAGCCACTCGGTCACCAGCACCTGGTCGCCCTGGTGCACCACGTCCGGGACGATCACGTCCGGGTCGTCGACGAAGGCATCCGCATGGGTCCGCTGGGCCTCGGCCTCCAGCTCGTAGTCGAGCTCCTCCGACACCCGGTCGCGCAACTCCTTGATCAGCGGCTTGAGCTCCATACCGGGAACCAGCGGGCCCAACATCCCGGCGAACCTGCCCAGTTGCTTCAGGTCCGACAGCAGTGCCTCACCGGCCCCCGGGTACTGGACCTTGACCGCCACCTGCCGGCCGTCGTGCCACACCGCCCGGTGCACCTGCCCGATCGAGGCCGCCGCGGCAGGCTTGTCCTCGAACTCCTCGAACAGGTCCCGCCAGTCCGCCCCCAGACGCTCCGCCAGCACCTGGTGGACCGTCGCCGCGGGCAGCGGCGGGGCCGCCTCCTGAAGCTTGGTCAGTGCCGCCCGGTAGGGCCCCGCGACCTCCTCGGGCAGAGCCGACTCGAAGACCGACAGGGCCTGCCCGAACTTCATGGCGCCGCCCTTCAGTTCCCCGAGGGTGCGGAACAACTGCTCGGCGGTGCGCTGCTGCAGCTCGCGCGCCACGATCTCCGCGGACTTGCCCCCGATCCGCTTGCCCAGCCCCCAGGTGACCCGGCCCGCGATGCCGAGCGGCAGCGCGGCCAGCTTGACGGTACGGGTGACCGCCTTCCGGGGAAGATCAGACATGAGCCCCTCCAATTCCCGGACAGCTGCGCCGCAAGTGGCGGTCCGGCTGAAACCCTCGGTCCCGAAGCATCCTGTCACGGCCCTCCCGGCGGGTTGCCGCCCGATCCGCTCCCCGGGGCCGGCCCGCCGCCCGGAGTGGTTCCGCGGGCTCCGAGGCCGCCCCGCAGGGGCAGTCGGGGTGGGGGCGGACCGGAGCCGCCTCCCAGCGCAGGGTGGGCAGGGCCGCCTCCCAGCGCGAGCCCGTCGAGGCCGGCAACTGCCCGTCGAGGAAGGCGAGTGCGTGGGCCGCGGCCAGCCCGGCCACCGCCGTGGACAGACCCAGGTCGCAGGCGGCGCTCCCGCGGCGGCGGTGGGACGAGCGCCACTGCACGAGCATCCTCGGCCAGGCCGGGTCCCGGTCCACACGGTCGCGCTCCATGCACCCGGCGCACGCCGTCGTGCCCGGCAGCACCAGCGGCCCCACCAGGCCCGTCCCCTCCAACACCCCGGCGTACAGGTGCGGAACGCCCGCGGCGACCCAGTCGGCCGCGGTATCCGGATCCGGGGCCCAGGCGTGCAGTCCGTCCCGCGGAGCGACGACCACCAGGGACAGACCGGGCTCCGCCCCCTCCTCCTCCCCGGCCCGCGGGCCGGCCCCGGGAGCCGCGGAGCGGACCGCTCCCGCCGCCGCCTCGGCCCGCATCCGGCCCACGCTTCCCGGGCCCAGTCCGCCCGGCGCCACATCGGCCGGCTCCACCCGGCCCCCGTCGAGCACCTCGACCCGCCCCACGCCCGCCCCCGCCAGCACCGTCGCGATCACGGTGCCCACCCGGCCGCTCCCGCGCACCCGGACCCGTATCGCCCGGCGCGCCGCGACCCCCCGCAGGTCCCCACCGGGCTCCCGGTGGACCAGCGAGAGCGATCCCAGGTCCGGGCCCAGCCGCTCCAGGGCCTCCGGATGCCGGCGCAGGGCCTGCGCCCGCGGGCCGCCCGCCGTCGCGTCGTCGAGCAGGCCGGCACCCGCCAGCCGTCGGACGAGCGCGTCGGCCAGGCCGTCCGGCAGTCCCATCCGCGTGGCCTCGGCCCGCAGCAGCTCCATCCCCCGGGTCCCGTCCATCCGGTCGACGAGCGCGCCCGTCGCCGTGTCCACGGGCCCGAGCACCACGGCATGCGCCGGCGTCACCCCGAACTGCACCGTCTGCAGATCCCGCCATGCCCGCGCCAGCGCCGGCTTCACCCTCGGAAACATGTCCGACCCCCCTCGATATCCGTGCGGACCCGCGCCGCCGATTTCCCGCTCTCCGGCAACACTGCCCCTCCGCCGGAATCCGTGCAGGAATTTGTCCACAGGCAGGAGGTATTCGGCATATGAGATGAAGAGGAATGCCGCTTCGGGCACCGGCTGCGAACCACCCGGGTTCGAACAGCGGACGAGCGGGACTTCCACCGCCGACACCGGGTACCGTCGTGGCGTGTCCGCCGACCCACCGCCGCGCGCCGTCGAAGTCCGCCGGAGCGCGCGCCGCCGCAGGACCGTATCCGCCTACCGCGAGGGTGACCGTACGGTCGTCCTCATCCCTGCCCGGATGTCCGAGGCCGAGGAACGGCGCTGGGTGGGCGTCATGCTCGACAAGCTGGCCGCCCAGGAGAACAAACGCACTCTCGGGGACGCGGAACTCACCGAACGGGCCGAGCGTTTGTCCGAGCAGTACTTCGACGGCCGCGCCCGCCCCCGCTCGGTCCGCTGGGTCACCAACCAGAACACCCGCTGGGGCTCCTGCACCCCGGCCGAAGGCAGCATCCGGCTCTCGCACCGCCTCCAGGGCATGCCCGAGTACGTCGTCGACTACGTGCTCCTGCACGAGCTGGCCCACCTCCTCGTGCCCGGCCACGGCCCCCGCTTCTGGGAACTGCTGGAGGCGTACCCGCGCACCGAACGGGCCCGGGGATACCTCGAGGGCGTGGTCGCGGCCGAGCGCCTGCCGAAGGTGCCGGCCGCCCGCGAGGAATGACGCGAGCGGGCCCGGGCGGCCCGGCCGGGCCGCCCTCCGGACCGTCCCCGGGCCGACCTCCGGACCGCCCTTCGTGTCACACAGCGTGATGTGTACCGGGTTGGTACCGGCTTGGCCGGATGTCGGCAGATGCCGTTAGCCTGAGCGGCACGAATGCTCAGTCGGGATGGGGGACGTCGTTACGCATGGCAAGGGAATTCCAACGCGGCCACAAGGCCAAGGTCAGTGATCTCACAGCGGGCACCGATCTGTACGTGGGCGTCCAGATCGCCGGGCCCGGACTCACCTTCGACATCAGCTGTTTCGGCCTGGACGCCAACGAGCAGCTCTCGGACGACCGTTACTTCGTTTTCTTCAATCAGCCGAAGTCGCCGGAAGAGTCCATTCAGCTGCTCGGCGCGCAGTCCGGCGACACGGAATCCTTCCGGGTGACCCTGGACCGCGTCCCGCCGTCCATCCACAAGCTCTCCTTCACCGCCACGATCGACGGCGCCGGACAGATGTCGCAGATCGGCCCGGGCTACATCCGGATCGTGGCCGGCGGCGAAGAGGTCGTCCGGTACGCGTTCACCGGTGCGGAGTTCAGCACCGAGCGGGCCGTGATGCTCGGCGACTTCTACCTGAAGGACGTGTGGCGCTTCGCCGCGGTCGGCCAGGGCTTCGACGGCGGGCTGGAAGCCCTGCTGAAGAACTTCGGCGGCGAGGTCGCGGAGGAGCAGGAGCAGCCGCAGCAGCAGGCCCCGGCGTCCGCCGCCCCCGGCTTCGCCCCGCCGCCGCAGGCTCCCGCTCCGGCTCCCGCCCCGGCCTTCGGCGCCCCGGCCCCGCAGGCCCCGGCCCCCGCCCCGTCCTTCGGCGCACCCCCCGCGCCCCCCGCGCCGGCCGCCCCCCAGCCGCCGCAGTACCCGCAGGCCCCGGCCCCCGCTCCGGTGCACGCCGCGCCCACCATGGCCGCGCCGCTCGCCCCGCCCGCCCCCGCGCCGTACGGCCAGCCGCCGCAGCAGCCCTCGTACGGCCAGGTCCCCGGCCAGTACCCGGGCCAGGTGCCGCCGCCCGCCCCGGCCCCCTACGGCCAGCAGCCGGGCTACGGCCAGATCCCGGGCCAGATCCCGGGCCAGGTTCCGGGCCAGCAGCCCGGCTACGCCCCGCAGGCCGCCGCCCCCGCGGCCGGCCTCGCCGCGGCGCTCCAGCCGTACAAGGAGGCCCCGACCGGCTCCCGCTGGACCGCGCAGAACCAGCAGCTCATGCGCGTCGACCTGGCGATGGGCGGCCAGGCCGTCCTCGCCCGCCAGGGCAGCATGGTCCTGTACCAGGGCAAGGTCGACTTCAGCTACAAGGGCGCCGGTTTCGCCGGCCGCATCGTCGGCAACGCCACCGGCCAGGAGATGCAGCTGATGCGCTGCACCGGCCGCGGCCAGGTCTTCCTCGCCGAGAACGGCGCGCACCTGCACGCCATCGAGCTCCAGGGCGACGCCATCTGCGTCTCCGCGGAGAACGTCCTCGCCTTCGACGAGTCCCTCCAGCACGAGGTCCGCCGGATCGAGGGCCACGGCATTCCCGGCGGCGCCCTGTTCACCATGCAGTTCCAGGGCACCGGCACGGTGATCGTCAAGACGCACGGCGTCCCGGTCGTCCTGCCCGTCACCCCGACCACCTTCGCGGACAGCAACGCCATCGTGGCGTGGTCGGCCGCCTCGCAGGTGATCCTCTCCAGCCAGGTCCGGCTGCGGCGCACCGCCTACCCCGGCCACAGCGGGGAAACCGTGAACCTCCAGTTCCGCGGTGCTCCCGGCAACTTCATCGTCGTCCAGCCGTACGAGGTCTGAGGGAGCCCGACATGAACGCAATGAACCAGCAGCTCGCGGGCTTCGCCCCGACCCCCGTCACGGCCCGCATGGAGAACCACGGGCGGTCCATGCTCAAGGTCGCCATGCAGAGCGGCCAGGACCTCTTCGCCCGCAGCGGCTCGATGGTCGCCTACGAGGGCTTCGTGCAGTACGAGCCCAACCCGCCGGCCGTACGCCAGAGGGCCTCGCAGTGGGCCACGGGCGAGAGCGCACCCCTGATGAAGTGCACCGGCGACGGCCTCCTGTACCTCGCCGACTACGGTGCCGACGTCGTCGTCATCAACCTCGACAACGACTCGCTCTCGGTCAACGGGACCAACCTGCTCGCCTTCGACGCGCACCTCCAGTGGGGCGTCGAGCGCGTCAAGGGCCTGGCGAAGTTCGCCGGCCAGGGCCTCTTCAACGTCCAGGTCGCGGGCACCGGCTGGGTCGCCCTGACCTCGCGCGGCACCCCGATCGTGGTCGACTGCGGCCGCGGCGAGGACGAGACGTACGTCGACCCCGACGCGCTCGTCGCCTGGTCGCCGAACCTGAAGGTCAAGGGCAAGCGCAGCTTCAAGGCCTCGTCCATGATCGGCCGGGGCAGTGGAGAGGCCTACCAGATGGCCTTCTCCGGCCAGGGCATCGTCGTCGTACAGCCCAGCGAGGACAGCACCGACCGGCTCCGGGTCCGGGGCTGAGGGGGAGCGGACACATCATGCAGAGCGCACTTTTCGCCCACGCCGAGGCGCAGTCCCAGGACCGGTACACCGTCCAGAACCCGCAGCTGCTGCGGGTCTCGCTGACGGGCTCCGACGACGTACTCGCCCGCAAGGGCGCGATGGTCGCCTACCAGGGGCTCGTCGACTTCGACGGCGAGTACCAGACGGCGAGCCAGCGGGGCGCCCGCCGCCGCACCGGCGAGGGCCTGGACCTCATGCGCTGCTCCGGGCAGGGCACGGTCTACCTCGCCAACCTGGCCCAGTACGTCCACGTCGTGGACGTGGACCAGGAGGGCCTCACGGTCGACAGCAGCTACGTCCTGGCCCTGGACTCCACCCTGCACACCGAGGTCATCGCGGTGGACAGCCAGTACGGGATCTCCGGGTCCGGCAAGTACCAGCTCAACATCTCCGGCCGCGGCAAGGTCGCGCTGATGACCTCCGGGCAGCCGCTGATGATGCACGTCACGCCCGACAAGTACGTCAACGTCGACGCGGACGCCATCGTCGCCTGGTCCACCTCGCTGCGGGTGCAGATGCAGGCCCAGACGCACTCCAGCGGAGTCTGGCGGCGGCGCGGCAACACCGGCGAGGGCTGGGAACTCAGCTTCCTCGGCACCGGTATCGCGCTGGTGCAGCCCAGCGAGGCGCTGCCGCCGCAGAACGCCCAGGTCGCCCAGGGCGTCGCCGCGCAGTTCGGCATGGGCCAGCACGGCTCCCACGCCCAGAACCAGAACAACGCCTGGAACTGATCCGGGCGGCGAAAGGGGCGGCCCCCACACGGGACCGCCCCTTCGTCACGCCGGGACCGGCCCGCGGGCTCAGCCCGTGGCACCGGCCCGCCGGCTCAGCCGGTGGCGTCGAGCCGCGCCAGGGTCGCCTCCAGCAGCAGCACGACCGAGGTGTCCGCCACCGAGGCCACCTCCTCGTACGGGAACCAGCGCACGTCCAGGGACTCCTCGCTGACCTCCGCCACCGCACCGGCCGGGGCGAGCGCCGCGTACTGCACGTCCAGGTGCCAGTTGCAGGGCGCCGGGATGGGGTGCCGGTCCAGGCGCACCGGGCCGCCGGGCACCAGGGTCAGACCGTGCTCGATGCCGGACTCCTCGCGGGCCTCGCGCAGGGCCACGTCCTCCATCGTCGTGTCACCGGGCTCGCAGTGGCCGCCCATCTGCAGCCACATGCCCAGCTTCCTGTGCAGGGTCAGCAGCACCCGCTCGCCCACCGGGTCGATCACGAGCGCGCTGCCCGTGACGTGCCCCGCCCCGCAGGGCTTGTAGACCCCGTCCGGGTGGGCGGCCAGGTGCTCCAGGTAGAGGTCGCGCAGCTCGCTCTGGTCCTCGTAGCCCTTCAGGACCAGGACCGCGTCGTCGTGGAGGCTCACTTCTTCTCTTCGTCCTCGCCGTCGCCCTGCTGCCCACGCTTCTCGGCGGCCTCGCCGAGCATCTTGTCGATCTCGGAGAAGTCCAGCTGCTCGCGGTGCACGAAGCCGTCCGGGTCGTCCAGGTCGGACGCCGTGGGCAGCATGTCCGGGTGCTCCCACAGCCCGTCGCGGCCGTCCACACCGCGCGCGTCGGTCAGCGACGCCCACAGCCGGGAGGCGTCGCGCAGCCGGCGCGGACGCAGCTCCAGACCGATCAGCGTCGCGAAGGTCTGTTCCGCCGGGCCGCCCGAGGCGCGCCGCCGGCGCATGGTCTCGCGCATCGCGTCCGCCGAGGTCAGCCGGGGCTTGGCGGCCTCGTGCACCACCGCGTCGACCCAGCCCTCGACCAGCGCGAGCGCCGTCTCCAGACGGGCCAGGGCGGCCTTCTGCTCGGGGGTGTCCTGCGGCTGGAACATGCCGCCCTGCAGGGCCTCCTGGAGCTGCTCCGGGTTGGACGGGTCCAGCTGCCCGACCACGTCCTCCAGCTTCGAGGTGTCCACCTTGATGCCCCGGGCGTAGCCCTCGACAGCCCCGAACAGGTGCGAACGCAGCCACGGCACGTGCGCGAACAGGCGGGCGTGGGCCGCCTCGCGCAGCGCCAGGTACAGCCGTACCTCGTCCGAGGGCACGCCCAGGTCCTTGCCGAAGCCCTCGATGTTCAGCGGCAGCAGCGCGGCCTTGCCCGCCGGACCCAGGGGCAGCCCGATGTCGGTCGAGCCGACGACCTCACCGGCCAGGACGCCGACGGCCTGCCCGATCTGCTGGCCGAACATGGCCCCGCCCATGGAGCGCATCATGCCGAGCAGCGGGCCCGCCATGGCCTGCATCTCCTCCGGCAGCACGCCGCCCATGGCCGCGCCGACGCGTTCGGCGACCGGGTCCACGAGCTCCTTCCACACCGGGAGGGTGGCCTCCACCCACTCGGCCCGGCTCCAGGCCACGGCCGTGGTGGCACCCGACGGCAGCGAGGTCACGCCGTCCAGCCAGTGGTCGGCCAGGCGCACGGCCTCCTCGACGGCCGACTTCTCGGCGATGCCGACGCTCGTGTCCTTCACGCCGTCCGCCGTGCCCTGCGCGACGGTCCGGCGGGCGATGTCCTTGGCCATGTCCCAGTTCACGGGACCGCCCTCGTAGCTGAGCATCTGGCCGAGCTGCTGGAAGGCCGCGCCGAGGTCGTTCGGGTTCATCGAGCCGAACATCGCGGCGAACGGATTGTCCGCTCCACCGGGGCCGCCCGGGCCGCCGGGCAGGCCCATGCCGGGGAACCCGAACGGATTCGGGCCGCCCTGACCGCCCTGGTTGCCCTTCTTCTTGCCTTCGTCGCCGTTGTCCGGCTCCTCCGGCGGAAGGCCGAATCCGAATGGGGTGTCGCTCACGGGTTTCCTCGGCTCGTAGGGCCGTCGGCGGGTGCCGACGGGCAATGGTCCGACAACACCACCCAGCGTAGACACCGCGGCCCGCATCCGGGCTCGGTGCTCCGCCGACTCCTGGGCTGCGGCAGGATGGACATCACCTGGTGGGTACGCGTCACGGCGCGTCCCTACTGAAGACAACCGCTGGAGACGCCCGGTGAGTTCCCCAGATCCGCACGTTTCGGATAAGCGCAGCCGCGCGACGCAGGACGACGACCGCCCCGAGCAGGGTGACGGCGCCCCTGGCGTTCGCCAGCCGCGAAACCCGGACGGGCCCCGTCGGCCCAGCCCCGTGATCGCCGTGACCGGCGCCGCCTCGGGCGTCGGCGCGGCCCTCGTGGGCCGCCTCGCCGCCTCGGACGAGGTCAAGCAGGTCGTCGCCATCGACGAGCGGCGCGGGGACTGCGCGGCGGCGCAGTGGCACGTGCTCGACGTACGCGACCCCGCGATCGCCGAGAAGCTGCGCGGCGCCGACGTCGTGGTTCACCTCGCCCTGGACCTCGACCTGGAGACGGACCCGGCGGCCCGTACGGCGTACAACGTGCGCGGGACCCAGACCGTCCTCACGGCGGCCGCCGCGGCCGGCGTGCACCGGGTCGTGCTCTGCACGTCCGCGATGGTCTACGGGGCCCTGCCCGACAACGACATCCCGCTGTCGGAGGACTCCGAGCTGCGCGCCACGGCCGAGGCGACCGGCGTCGGGGACCTGCTGGAGATCGAGCGCCTCGGCCGCCGGGCGCCCCGCGCCCACCCCGGGCTCAACGTCACCGTGGTCCGGCCCGCGGTCCTGGTCGGCGGCACCGACACCGCCCTGACCCGGTACTTCGAGTCCCCGCGCCTGCTCGTCGTCGCGGGCTCCCGCCCCACCTGGCAGTTCTGCCACGTGGAGGACCTGGTCAGCGCCCTGGAGTACGCGGCCCTGGAGAAGGTCGAGGGCGAACTGGCAGTGGGCTGCGAGGGGTGGCTGGAGCAGGAGGAGGTCGAGGAGCTGAGCGGCATCCGCCGCATGGAGCTGCCCTCGGCGGTGGCGCTGGGCGCCGCGGCCCGTCTGCACCGCATCGGTCTGACCCCGTCCCCGGCCGGCGACCTCGCGTACACGATGCACCCCTGGGTGGTCAGCGTCAGCGGCCTGCACGCGGCGGGCTGGCGGCCGCGGTGGACCAACGAGGAGGTCCTCGCCGAGCTCCTCCAGGAGGTCGCGGGCCGCCACACGGTCGCGGGCCGCCGACTGGGCCGCAGGGACGCCGCCACGGCCGCCGGTGCGGCGGGCGCGACGGTGGCCCTGCTGGGCGCGGCCGCCGCCGTCCGCCTGGCCCGCAAGCGCCGCGGGATCTGATCGCGCGGCGCCGGATCCTGTAGGAGGATCCCAAGGCGGGGGCCGCGGGCCGGGCGAATCAGCTATTTCGCCGGGTCGGCGGGTGGGGCACGATGGACGGTATGGCACCGCACTTCGACCACCCCGGCGAGCAGGCCGCCCAGGACCCCGTCCGGCTGCTCGAGATCCGTGACACCCCGCTCTCGATCGACGAGGTCTTCCGTGCCGTCGGCGACGACGCCACGGGCGGCACGACGCTCTTCGTCGGCACGGTGCGCAACCACGACGCCGGGGCGGACGTCGAGTCGCTCGGCTACTCCTGCCACCCGACGGCGGAGGCCGAGATGCGCCGGGTCGCCGAGCGCGTCGTGGCGAAGTACCCGGTCCGCGCGCTGGCTGCGGTGCACCGCGTGGGCGATCTCGCCGTCGGTGACCTCGCGGTGGTCGTCGCGGTCTCCTGCCCGCACCGCGGGGAGGCCTTCGAGGCCTGCCGGATGCTGATCGACGACCTCAAGCACGAGGTCCCGATCTGGAAGCACCAGACCTTCGCCGACGGCTCGGAGGAGTGGGTCGGCGCCTGCTGAGGCGCGGCGCGGGCGCCCGCGGCCCGGGAGGCGCCGCCCCGGCGCCGAACAGTGCGAGGAGGGTCGTCGGGGAGGGGATCTTCGCCGGTGGCCCGAAGGGCCGACCCGGTCGCGGGGCGCCGGCGGTCGGCCGGTAGCCTCGCACCCGTTCGGCCGCGCAACACGCCCTCGATTTGCGTAACCCCCCCACGGGCAGGAGCGTTGAAGCCACCAACGAAACGCACTTCGGGGTAGGGAGGCACGCCATGGCATCTCTGGCGTGGTTGCTGATTCCTCTGTTCGCCGCGATCGGCGCGGCGATATGGGGCAGCTGGGCGGCACGCGACCGCACGCAGGGCGACATATCCGAGCTCGCGGGATACGCACGGTTCCGCGAAGCCATGGGCAACGGCCAGGGGCATGGCAGTGCCGATCAGGTCAGGGCGAAAGCCGAGGCCGCTTCCGCCTCCGACACCGTCTGACGCCGCCTGACCCGGCGCGGGGCATCCCTCCCCGCTCCATCCCCATCCCCACTTGAGCTCCGCACCGCGCACCCCGTGAGAATCCGCTGAGAGTTTCGCGCACGGACCCCGTACGGACCGGCCCCGAGGGCCGCTCGCCGGGGCCGTCCCGTACTGTCGGATCCATGCCACGCCGCACCGCGACGATGCTCGCCTCCACCCTGGTGCTGTTCGCGCTGCTCTGCGCGGGGGTGTTCATCAAGGTCCCGTACTCCGAGATGAGCCCCGGACCGACCGTGAACACGCTCGGGGACTCGCACGGCGAGCCCGTTCTCAACATCTCGGGGCGCAAGACGTACCCGACCAGCGGTCACCTGAACATGACGACGGTCCGCGTCACGGGCGCCGACTACGACATGAACCTGGTGGAGGCCGTCTACGGCTGGCTCGCCGGCGACAACATCGTCGTGCCGCACGAGAACCTCTACCCGAACGGCAAGACCGACGCGGAGTCCACCCAGGAGAACGCCGAGGAGTTCAGCCAGTCGCAGCAGAGCGCCAAGGTCGCGGCCCTCAAGCAGCTCGGCATCCCCGTCACCGCCCGGGTGATCGTCGCCTCCGTGGTCAAGGACAGCCCCTCCGAGGGCCGGCTGCACGCCGGTGACGTGGTCAAGGCCGTCGACGGCGCCCCCGTCACCGCTCCCGAGGACGTGGCCGGGCTCGTCACCAAGCACAAGCCGGGCGAAACGGTTGAATTCACCATCATTCCCGCCGCCGAGGCCGCCGCGGCGGCCAAGGCGGGCCGCGAGCCCGCCGGCACCTCCAAGGTCACGATCACGGCGGGCAAGGCGGAGGGCGACGGCCGTGCGATCGTCGGCATCCGGGCCGGCAGCGACCACACCTTCCCGTTCACGATCGACATCAAGCTCGCCGACGTCGGCGGTCCGAGCGCCGGGCTGATGTTCGCCCTCGGCATCGTCGACAAGCTGACCCCCGAGGACCTGACCGGCGGGAAGTTCATCGCCGGCACCGGCACCATCGACGACGGCGGCAAGGTCGGACCCATCGGCGGCATCCAGATGAAGACCATCGGGGCCCGCAAGGCCGGCGCGGAGTACTTCCTCACCCCCGCCGACAACTGCGCCTCCGCCGCCTCCAACGTGCCGGACGGGCTGACGCTGGTGAAGGTCTCCACCATCGACGACGCCACGAAGTCGCTGGAGAAGATCCGCAAGGGGGACACGGCCGGGCTGCCGCAGTGCAGCGCCAAGCCCTGACCGGTCCGCCTCCCCGGGCCGCCCGGGCGTCGCCTACGCGAAGGTCGCGGCCAGGGCCTCGGCGAGACCCGGGACCAGGCCCCCGCCGGTGAGGACCTCCGTCGAGGAGTCCTTCTCGCGCAGCCGTACGGCGGACTCGCGCGAGCCGTCGCGCAGCACCGCCACGGTGATGCGGACCTCCTGCCGCTCCGGGTGCCCGGCGACCCACTTCGACAGCTGCTTGTCGGTCAGCCCCTCCGGTACGGAGGCCTCCGCGGACGGCGGCAGCATCAGGCGCTCGACGGTCAGCGCGCACCCGACGACGGCGTCCGGCCAGGCGATGGTGCCCAGGAACCTGTCGAGCGGGGTGCCGGACGGGACCGTGTCCTGCTCGATCGGGGTGAGGGAGCTCTGGCCGGCGTCGTCCGTGTCGAGGCCGAGCTGGGAGGCCAGGCGCGGCTCCTGCTTCTTGAGCCGGGCGGTGTCGACCAGCGCGAACAGCCGCGCGGGCTTGTCCCAGCCGAGGCCGGCCGCGTACTCGTCGATCTCGAGACAGGCGCGGGTCAGCGGGCTCGCCGCCATGGGTCCCGCCGACGGAGTCGGCTTCTCGGGCGGTGTGGGGGAAGGCGAAACGTTGGACATGGACAACATCCTGCCTCCTTTCCGCCCCATACCGGGAACTGACCGGGGCCTGAGTAAGTTGCATGAATGGGCTCTACGATCGGGGGTCCGTTCAATACCAGTACTCAGCGACTTTCGAGGTGCGCACCTTGGCTTTCCAGATGCCGGACCGCGGCGGAGGCCCTTCCGGGCCACGGATGAGAGTCGGACGCCCCTCCCGGCGTGCTCGCACTCTCCTTATGACCTTGGGCGTGCTCGCCGTCCTGGGAATGCTCTTCATCATGTTCGCCGGCTTCTGGACGGACTGGCTCTGGTTCCGCTCCCTGAAGTACACCACCGTCTTCACCACCACCCTGTGGACCAAGATCGGCCTCTTCGCCGTCTTCGGCCTGCTGATGACGGGTGCGGTCGGGCTGAACATCTGGCTGGCGCACCGGCTGCGGCCGCCGCTCAGCGCGATGTCGATGGAGCAGCAGAGCCTCGATCGCTACCGGATGAGCATCGCCCCGTACAAGAAGTGGCTGCTCCTGGGCATCTCGGTGCTCGTCGGGCTGATCGCCGGAGCCTCGGCGGCCGGTCAGTGGAAGACCTGGCTCATGTACGTGAACGGGGTGCCCTTCGGCACGAAGGACCCCCAGTTCCAGATGGACGTGTCCTTCTACACCTTCGACCTGCCCTGGTACCGCTTCCTGCTGGGCTTCGGCTTCGCCGCCGTCGTCCTGTCGGTGATCGCCGCGACCGTCGTGCACTACCTGTACGGCGGACTGCGCGTGACCAGCCCGGGCGCCCGGGCCACCGCGGCCGCGACCGGGCACCTCTCGGTGCTGCTCGGCCTCTTCGTCACGCTTAAGGCGGTCGCGTACTGGCTCGACCGGTACGGCCTCGCCGTGAAGTCCAGCGACTTCAAGGCCGCCGACAACTGGACGGGCCTGCGGTACGTCGACGCGAACGCCTACCTGCCGGCGAAGACGATCCTCGTGGCCATCGCCGCGATCTGCGCCGTGCTGTTCTTCGCGACGCTGTGGCGCCGCACCTGGCAGCTGCCGGTGATCGGCTTCGGCCTGATGGTGCTCTCGGCGATCCTGATCGGCGGGCTCTACCCGGCGATCGTGCAGAAGTTCCAGGTCCAGCCGAACGAGCAGGCCAAGGAATCCCCGTACGTCCAGAAGAACATCAAGGCGACGCGTGACGCCTACGGGATCGCCGGCTCCGAGGTCACCGACTACCCGGGGACCCCGCAAACGGAGGACCGGACCAAGGTGCGGGCGCTGGCCGACTCGACGGCCAGTATCCGCCTCCTCGACCCGAACATCGTCTCGCCCGCCTTCCAGCAGCTCCAGCAGGTCAAGGGCTACTACGCCTTCCCGTCCACGCTGGCCGTCGACCGGTACAGCGGCCAGGACACGGTCATCGGGCTGCGCGAGCTGAACATCGGCGGCATCCCGAAGAACAACTGGATCAACGACCACTTCAAGTACACGCACGGCTACGGCGTGGTCGCGGCCAAGGGCACCACGGTCGGGAATCAGGGCGCGCCCGACTTCACCCAGTCCGACCTCCCCTCCAAGGGGATGTTCGGCACGGACTTCGAGCAGCGCATCTACTACGGCGAGCAGACGAAGCAGTACTCGATCGTCGGCGGTCCGCAGAAGGAGCTCGACTACTCCGACGACAAGGGCGAGAAGGAGACGAGCTACCAGGGCGACTCCGGTGTCAACCTGGACAACCCGGTCAACCGGGCCGCCTACGCGCTGGCGTTCAGCGAGCCGCAGATCCTGTACTCGGGTGCCATCGGCGAGGGCTCCCGGATCCTCTACAACCGCACCCCCAAGGATCGCGTCGAGGCCGTCGCGCCGTGGCTGACCATCGACGGCGCACCCTACCCGGCGGTGATCGACGGCCGGATCAAGTGGATCGTCGACGCGTACACGACCACCAACGGATACCCGTACGCCTCGCGCACCACGCTGGGCCAGAGCACCGCGGACTCGCTGACCAACAGCCAGCGCGCGGTGGTCGCCCAGGAGAACCAGGTCAACTACATCCGCAACTCGGTGAAGGCCACCGTCGACGCCTACGACGGCTCGGTCGACCTGTACCAGTGGGACACCCAGGACCCGGTCCTGAAGACCTGGATGAAGGCGTTCCCGGGCACGGTGAAGCCCAAGAGCGAGATCGACAAGCCGCTCATGGACCACCTCCGCTACCCGCAGGACCTCTTCAAGGTGCAGCGCGAGCTGCTGACCCGGTACCACGTCACCGACCCGCAGACCTTCCTCAGCGGCAGTGAGGCCTGGGCCGTCCCGGACGACCCGACGACCAAGGCCGGCACGGCGGTTCCGCCGTACTACCTGTCGATGAAGATGCCGGGCCAGCAGGAGAAGGACCAGGTCTTCTCGCTCACGTCGACCTTCACGCCGAACGAGCGGCCCAACCTGAGCGCCTTCATGTCGGTCAACGCCGATCCCGGCACCCCGGACTACGGCAAGATCCGCATCCTGAAGATGCCGACCAGCAAGCCGCCGGACGGCCCCGGTCAGGTGCAGAGCAAGTTCCAGTCCGAGCCGAAGATCGCCGAGTCGATCAGGCTGCTGCGCGGCGGTGACTCGGAGATCGAGTACGGCAACCTGCTCGCGGTGCCGCTCGACGGCGGCATGCTCTACGTGGAGCCGGTGTATGTCCGCAGCTCCGGGCTGAAGTACCCGCTGCTGCGCAAGGTGCTCGTGACCTACGGCGGCCAGACCGCCTTCGAGGACACCCTGGAGAAGGCGCTGAACGTGGTCTTCGGGGCCGAGGCCCCGACCACGCCGGTGCCGCCGGAGCAGCCGCCGGGCGAGGGCACCGTCACGCCCCCGACCAATCAGGACCCGACGGTCAAGGCGGCCCTCTCCGACGCCCAGAAGGCGATCGAGGAGGCCGAGAAGGCCAGGCAGGCCGGTGACTGGGCGGCCTTCGGCAAGGCCCAGGACGACATCAAGGCCGCGCTGAAGAGGGCGATCGAGGCCGAGGCGAAGGCCACGCCCCCTCCGTCGGGCGGCTGATGATCAAAGGGTGAGGGCTCCGTCCCGCGTCGTGATACTGTTGTTTCACCGACGCGGGGTGGAGCAGCTCGGTAGCTCGCTGGGCTCATAACCCAGAGGTCGCAGGTTCAAATCCTGTCCCCGCTACTGAAGACGAAGGCCCGGATCCATGGGATCCGGGCCTTCGTCATGTCCGGACGGGACACGCGGTAGCTGGGGCGGGTGAGTTGGGGCAGGAGCGTGTTTGACTTACCCCACTGTGGGCATGTCGACAAAACGCTGTAGTGACCTCACTGACTGCGACATACCAGGTGTACGCGGGTAGCAGGTGATGCGACGATGGGATTTATGGGGGACAGGTCAACTCTGCTGGAGACAGGGCGGTTTGTGAGGGCGCAGGCCGAAGCGGGCGAAGAAGCCAACGAGTCGGCACCGGTCGCCGGCACGCAGTCCGCGCTGACCGATGCAGATTTCGCGCAGGAGATGTTCGCCGAGACCGACGCGGCGAGCGACGCCGAGCTGGAAGCCCGGCACCGGGTGGCCGCCGACAAGGGCGACCCCGGTGCCATGAGCGTGCTCGGCGCGCTGCTGCTGCGCCGCGGGGACCTGGACGGCGCCGAGCCGTACCTGCGCGGGGCCACCGGCGAGGGCGACCGCGCCGCCGCCAACAACCTGGGCGTGCTGCTGCTCCAGCGCGGCTACCCCGACGAGGCCGCCGGCTGGTGGCGGGTCGCCGCCGTGGCCGGATCCGCACCCGCCGCGCATGCCCTGGGCCGCCACTTCCGCGAGCGCGGCGACGAGCCGGCCGCCGAGTACTGGCTGCGCCAGGCGGCGGAATCCGGCCATGCGCTGGGCGCGTACGGGCTGGCCGACCTGCTGGAGCACCGCGGGGACAAGGGCGTGGAGCAGTGGTTCCGGGCCGCCGCCGAACAGGGCCACCGCGAGGCCGCCTACCGGCTGGCCAGGCACCTGCGCAAGGGCGACCCCGCCGAGGCCGAGCAGTGGTACCGGCAGGCCGCCGCCCGCGGGCACCGGCGCGCGGCGCTGCACCTGGGCGCCCTGCTGGAGGCGCGCGGTGAGCTCAAGGAGGCCGGACGCTGGTACCTGACCTCCGCCAAGCAGGGCGAGGCGCGGGCCGCGTGCGCGCTCGGCTTCCTGCTGCGCGACGCCGGCGACGAGGAGAGCGCGGCGGCGTGGTGGCACCGGGCGGCGAAGGACGGCGACGGCAACGCCGCGAACGCCCTGGGTGCGCTGCACGCCGCGCGCGGCGAGACCCAGACCGCGGAGCGCTGGTACCGGACCGCCATGGACGCCGGAGATCAAAACGGGGCGTACAACCTTGCTTTGCTGTGCGCGGCACAGGACCGGACCGCGCAGGCCGAGCAGTGGTACCGGCGGGCGGCCTACGCCGGACACCGCGAGGCGGCCAACGCGCTGGCCATCATGCTGCTCCAGGTCGGCGACGCGGCGGGCGCCGAGCCGTGGTTCTCCAAGGCCGCGGAGGCGGGCAGCGTCGACGCCGCCTTCAACCTCGGCATCCTCTTCGCCAGCCGTGACGAGGACCGTACGGCACTGAAGTGGTACGAGCGGGCCGCCTCGGCCGGCCACACCGACGCCGCCCTCCAGGTCGGCATCGCGCTGGTACGGGACGGCGAGGAGCGGGCCGCCGAGCGGCACCTGCGCTGCGCGGCCGGCGGCGGCAGCGCGGAGGCGGCGTTCCGCCTGGCCGCGCTGCTGGAGTCGCTGGCCCCGCCGCCGGAGCCGCCGGCGCTGGGTGAGCCGGTCGGCAGCGCCCCGCGCACCGAGAGCGAGGAGTGGTACGAGCGGGCCGCCGAGCTGGGGCACCGCCGGGCCCAGGTGCGCGTCGGCATGCTGGCGGCAGCGCGCGGCGACATGGAGTCCGCCGCCCGCTGGTACCGCGAGGCGGCCGAGGCCGGGTCCCGCAACGGCGCGTTCAACCTGGGGCTGCTGCTGGCCCGCGAGGGGAGCGAGCCGGAGGCCGCCCTGTGGTGGACCCGCGCGGCGGTGGCCGGCCACGGGCGCGCCGCCCTGCGCCTCGGCCTGCTGGCGGCCCGCCACGGGGACCTCGCGGAGGGCCAGAAGTGGTGCGCCCGCGCCATGGAACTGGGCCCGGCGGAGGTCTCCGAGCGTGCGGCCCGGCTGCGCGAGGCGCTGGCGGAGGAACTCTCGGCGTGAGACGGCCCCGGGTTAACCGATTTGCATCTGCCGGGGGCGTTCACGTAACGTGGGGTTCACCGACGCGGGGTGGAGCAGCTCGGTAGCTCGCTGGGCTCATAACCCAGAGGTCGCAGGTTCAAATCCTGTCCCCGCTACTGAAGCCTCAGGGCCCGGATCCCATGGATCCGGGCCCTGAGGCGTTTCCGGGGTCGTTTCCGTCGGCGAAGCGCCCCAGGGAGAGAAAAGGCCCGGACCCTCAGGGTCCGGGCCCTCGTGTGTCCGGGGTCAGGCGCCCGCGCAGTTCGGGCAGACGCCGCGGTAGGTGACCTCGACCGCCGACACGACGAAGCCGAAGCGCTCGGAGTCGGGCAGGTCCGCCAGGGGGTTGCCGGCTGGGTGGACGTCGCGGATGGCGCCGCACCGGGCGCACACCAGGTGCTGGTGGGGCCGGTGGGCGTTCGGGTCGTACCGCTTGGCGCGCCGGTCCGTGGCGACTTCCAGGACCTCGCCGAGGGAGACCAGTTCGCCCAGCGTGTTGTAGACGGTCGCGCGCGAGATCTCGGGCAGCTTGGCCACGGCGCGCGCGTGCACCTCGTCGGCCGTCAGGTGCACGTGGTCACCGTCGAGCACCTCGGCCACGACGCGCCGCTGTGCCGTCATGCGCCAGCCGCGTCCGCGAAGTCGTTCCAGCAGGTCACTCATGGACATCAGCCTAACAGCGAGGGGATTCGGTGTAACTCCCGAACCGATGCGGATTTGGATGCTTACTTGACTTAGACAAAGTCCATCGTAGGATCGAGTACGGCGAACGCCAAGGACAGGACATGCAGCAATGACGCAGGAGGCGCACGTGACGCAGGGACCGCTCACCACGGAGGCCGGGGCGCCGGTGGCCGACAACCAGAACAGCGAGACGGCCGGCGTCGGCGGTCCCGTTCTGGTCCAGGACCAGCTCCTGCTGGAGAAGCTCGCCCACTTCAACCGCGAGCGCATCCCGGAGCGCGTGGTGCACGCCCGCGGCGCGGGCGCGTACGGCACCTTCACGCTGACCCGCAACGTCTCGCAGTGGACGCGTGCCGCGTTCCTCTCCGAGGTCGGCAAGCAGACCGAGACCTTCCTGCGGTTCTCCACCGTCGCGGGCAACCTGGGCAGCGCGGACGCGGTGCGCGACCCCCGCGGCTGGGCGCTGAAGTTCTACACCGAGGAGGGCAACTACGACCTCGTCGGCAACAACACCCCGGTGTTCTTCATCAAGGACGCCATCAAGTTCCCCGACTTCATCCACACCCAGAAGCGCGACCCGTACACGGGCTCGCAGGAGGCGGACAACGTCTGGGACTTCTGGGGCCTGTCGCCCGAGTCCACCCATCAGGTGACCTGGCTGTTCGGTGACCGCGGCATCCCGGCGTCCTACCGCCACATGAACGGCTACGGCTCGCACACGTTCCAGTGGAACAACGAGGCCGGCGAGGTCTTCTGGGTCAAGTACCACTTCAAGACCGACCAGGGCATCAAGAACCTCACCCAGGCCGAGGCCAACGCCCTGGCCGGTGAGGACCCCGACAGCCACCAGCGCGACCTGCGCGAGGCCATCGAGCGCGGGGACTTCCCGACCTGGACCGTGCAGGTCCAGATCATGCCGGCGGCCGACGCGGCGACCTACCGCTTCAACCCGTTCGACCTCACCAAGGTGTGGCCGCACGCGGACTACCCGCCGATCGAGATCGGCAGGCTGGAGCTCAACCGCAACCCGGAGAACGTCTTCGCCGAGGTCGAGCAGTCCATCTTCTCCCCGGCGCACTTCGTCCCCGGCATCGGCCCGTCCCCCGACAAGATGCTCCAGGGCCGTCTCTTCGGCTACGGCGACGCCCACCGCTACCGCGTCGGCATCAACGCCGACCACCTGCCGGTCAACCGTCCGCACGCCACCGAGGCGCGCACCAACTCCCGCGACGGGTACCTCTACGACGGCCGTCACAAGGGTGCGAAGAACTACGAGCCGAACAGCTTCGGCGGCCCGCACGAGACCGGCCGCCCGCTGTGGCAGCCGGTCGCGGTCACCGGTGGCACGGGCAACCACGCCGCCCCCGTGCACAGCGAGGACGACGACTTCGTCCAGGCCGGCAACCTCTACCGGCTGTACTCCGAGGACGAGAAGACCCGTCTGATCGAGAACCTCTCCGGCTTCATCGCCAAGGTCTCCCGCGACGACATCGTCGAGCGCGCGATCGACAACTTCCGCCGGGCGGACGGCGACTTCGGCAAGCGGCTCGACGCCGCGGTCCAGGCCCTCCGCGGCTGACGGACACCGCCTGCCGTGGCGGAACGCCGGGCCGCGGCCCTCTTTCGGAGGGCTGCGGCCCGGCGCCGTTTCACGCGGACACCGTGCGCCGCGCCGGAACCCAGCAGCGGATGACGTCGCGCACGGAGACGATGCCCACCGGTCCGCCGTCCTCCAGGACGATCATGTGCCGGAAACCGCCGTGGGCCATCGCCTCCGCAGCCTCCTGCAGGGTGGCGTCCGGGGTGCAGAAGACGACGTTGTTGGTGGTGTGCGCGCCCACCGACTCCTGGTCGGGGTCGTGGCCCGCGCCGATCGAGTTGAGGATGTCGCGCTCGGTCAGGATGCCGATTCCACTGTGGTCGGGGTCGAGGACGACGGCCGCGCCGATGCGCCGGCCGGACATCAGGCAGGCCGCCTGCCGGAGGGTGTGTGCGGGTCCGAGGGTGAGGATCACGGTGCTCATGGCGTCACGGACGAGCATGAAGAGAGCCACCTCCTGGGGGTGAGCCCCCGCGCCGGGGTGGGTGCGACCGGTGGAACGTCTCAAGAGAAACGTTTCACAAGCGCACAAGCGGGGGGATTCTCAGATTCCCACGGACCGCGAGGGCCAGCAAGGAGGCGTACGAAAGGAGCGCGCCGGCGCCCGGGCGCGTCAGGCGCGCGGGCGGAGCAGGCCGAGCATCTCCTCGTGGAGCAGCCCGTTCGAGGCCGCGGCGTTCCCGCCGTGCACGCCGTCGACGCCGTCGAGGCTGGTGAAACGGCCGCCCGCCTCCTGGACCACCACCGCGATGGCGGCCATGTCCCACAGGTTCAGCTCCGGCTCGGCGCACAGGTCCAGGGAGCCCTCCGCGACCATCATGTACGGCCAGAAGTCGCCGTAGCCGCGGGTGCGCCAGCACGCCCGCGTCAGGTCCAGGAAGCCGGGCAGCCGCCCCTGCTCCTCCCAGCCGCTCAGCGAGGAGTAGGCGAACGAGGCGTCGCCCAGCTCCCCCACCCGGGACACGCCGATCGGGGTGGGCTCGCCGAGCGCGCCGCCCGAGTACGCGCCGGAGCCCTGCGCCGCCCACCAGCGGCGGCCCAGCGCGGGTGCGGACACCACGCCGACCACGGGGCGGAACACCCCGTCCTCGCCCTCCGCCATCAGGGAGATCAGGGTCGCCCAGACGGGGACCCCCCGCACGTAGTTCTTCGTACCGTCGATCGGGTCCACGACCCAGCGGCGCGGGCCGCCGCCCTTGAGCCCGTACTCCTCGCCCAGGACGGCGTCGTCGGGCCGGGCCGCGGTGATGCCCGCCCGGACGACCTCCTCCGCGGCCTTGTCCGCCTCGCTCACCGGGGTCATGTCCGGCTTCGTCTCGACCACCAGGTCGAGGGCGCGGAACCGCTCCATCGTGGCGACGTCCGCCGCGTCGGCGAGTTCGAGGGCGAGGCGCAGGTCATCGTCATACTCGGGCATGCCCGAACAGTAGCGAGACTCCGGGACCCCGGCCAACGGCGTCCACAGTGCGGCCGTGCGGGCCCCTTGACAGCGGGCGCGCCCTTGACAGGGTCTGGCACCCCGTCAACTCTGGCCGGAGAGCCGAGCGGGGAGGTGCGGATGCCGGCAGCGCGGGAGTCCTTGCTGGACGCGGCGGGGGCGGCGCTCGCGGCGCGCCCCTGGCCGGACGTGAGGATGGTCGACGTGGCCGCCGCGGCCGGGGTGTCGCGGCAGACCCTCTACAACGAGTTCGGCGGCAAGGCGGGGCTCGGACGCGCCCTGGTGCGGCGCGAGGCCGACCGGTACCTGGACGGGGTGGACCGGGCGCTGAACACCGCGCTGCGGGCCCCCGAGCGGCTCGCCGCGGTCGCCGAGTGGACCGTACGGGCGGCCCGCGCGCAGCCCCTCGTCCGGGCCCTGCTCACCGGCAGCTGGGGGCCCGGTCTGCCCGCCGCGAGCCGGAGCGAACCGGGGCCCGGTGACCTCGCCCGGGCCGTGCGCGACCGGGCCGCCGCCGCCCTCACGCCGGGTGAGGGCCCGCAGCGGTGCGAGCTGGCGGTACGACTCGCCCTCTCCTACGTGATCGCTCCGGGGGAGGAGCCGGGGGCGGGCGAGCTGATCGGGCTGCTCAGTGCGCCGAACCGGACAGCTGGAGGCCGACGACCCCCAGGATGACCAGCGTGATCGAGACGAGTTTGAGGGTGGAGACCACGTCCCCGAGGAAGACCATGCCGTAGATCGCCGTGCCGGCCGCGCCGATGCCCGTCCAGACCGCGTACGCCGGACCCACGTCCAGCTTCTTGAGGGCCAGGGTCAGCAGGCCGAAGCTGCCGAGCGCGAAGCACGCGAAGGCGATGGTCGGCCAGAGCCGGGTGAATCCGTGGGAGAGCTTGAGGCAGACCGCGAAACCGGTCTCCAGGAGTCCGGCGACGACGACCAGCAGCCACGCCATGGCGAATGCCTCCCCGCGTCATGTGACATCGCGTCACTTGGTGCGATTATGCACTTTTCCCGACAGGTCCCCCGGCAAACACGGCACGGCCGCCGGGTCGGTCAGTCGCCCTCGCGCCGCTCCCGCGTCTCCAGCAGCCGCCGCAGCGAATACAGCCGCGCCGGATCCGCGTGGCCGTCCTCCACCCACTGGTCGAGCGCGCAGTCCTGCTCGTCGTGACTGCACGCGCGCGGGCACTCCTCCGTACCGGGAACCAGGTCCGGGAAGGCCAGGATCACCCGGGACGGGTCCACGTGGTGCAGACCGAAGGAGCGCACGCCGGGGGTGTCGATGACCCAGCCGTCACCCGAGGGCAGCGGCAGCGCCAGCGCGGAGGTGGTCGTGTGCCGGCCGCGGCCGGTGACCGCGTTCACGTGCCCGGTGGCGCGCTGGCGGCCCTCGGCGACCAGCGAGTTGACCAGCGTGGTCTTCCCGACGCCGGAGTGGCCGACGAAGGCGGTGATCCGACCGGTCAGACGCTCGCGGACCCGCTCGGCCGCGTCACCGGCGGCCAGCTCCTCACGGTTGGTGACCACGTAGGCCAGGCCCAGCGTCGCGTAGATCTCCAGGATCTTGTCCGCGGAGGTCAGGTCGGACTTGGTGAGCACCAGCAGCGGCTCCAGCCCGGCGTCGTACGCCGCCACCAGGCAGCGGTCGATCATCCGGGGCCGCGGCTCCGGATCGGCCAGGGCCGTGACGATCGCCAGCTGGTCGGCGTTGGCGACGACCACCCGCTCGTACGGGTCGTCGTCGTCCGCGGTGCGCCGCAGGACGGACTTGCGCTCCTCGATCCGCACGATCCGCGCGAGCGTGTCCTTCCTGCCGGACAGGTCACCGACGATCCAGACCCGGTCGCCGACGACCGCGGCCTTGCGGCCCAGCTCCCGGGACTTCATCGCGGTGACCGTGCGGCCGTCGACCAGGCAGGTCAGCCGGCCGCGGTCGACGGTCAGGACGAAGCCCTCGGAGGCGTCCTCGTGCTTGGGCCGGATGTTCGTCCGGGGCCGGTTGCCCTTGGGGTTCGGGCGCTGGCGGATGTCGTCCTCGTCGGTGTGCTTGCCGTACCTGCGCATGACGTGCCCTACGCTCCCGCACCCGCTTCGGGTCCCGCGTCCCCGGCCAGCATGTCCGTCCACATCCTGGGGAAGTCCGGCAGGGTCTTCGCCGTCGTGGCGACGTTCTCGATCCGCACACCCTCCACGGCGAGGCCGATCACCGCGCCGGCGGTGGCCATCCGGTGGTCCTCGTACGTGTGGAACACCCCGCCGTGCATCGGGCGCGGCCGGATGCGCAGGCCGTCCTCGGTCTCGGTGACGTCACCGCCGAGCGCGTTGATCTCCTTGGTCAGCGCGGCCAGCCGGTCCGTCTCGTGCAGCCGCAGGTGGGCGACGCCCCGCAGCACCGACTCGGAGTCGGCCAGGGCCGCCACCGCCGCGATGCCCGGGGTGAGCTCGCCGACCTCGCTCAGGTCCACGTCGATGCCGTGGATCTTCCCGCTGCCGGTGAAGACCAGGCCCGCGTCGGTCAGTTCGCAGGACCCGCCCATCTCCGTGAAGATCCGGCGCAGCGCGTCACCGGGCTGCGTGGTGCGGCGCGGCCAGTCGGGAACGGTGACCGTGCCGCCCGTGATCAGGGCCGCGGCCAGGAAGGGCTGCGCGTTGGACAGGTCCGGCTCCACGACCATGTCGCGGCCGAGCAGGGCGCTCGGGGCGACCCGCCACACGTCCTTCTCGCCGCCGGCCTCGGGGGTGTCCACCTGGGCGCCCGCGGCGCGCAGCATCTCCACGGTCATCCGGATGTGCGGCATCGACGGCAGGTTGCCGCCCACGTGCCGGACCTCGACGCCCTGGTTGAAGCGCGGGGCGGAGAGCAGCAGCGCCGAGACGAACTGGGAGGAGTTGCTGGCGTCGATCTCGACCGTGCCGCCCTCCAGCGCCCCGCCGCCCTGGACGGTCATGGGCAGTGCGCCGCGGCCGTCGTCGTCGATCCGGGCGCCGAGCGTGCGCAGGGCGGTGATGACCTGGCCGAGCGGACGCTCGTAGGAGCGCGGGTCGCCGTCGAAGCGGATGTCGCCGTCGGCGAGGGTGGCGACGGGCGGCAGGAAGCGCATGACCGTGCCCGCGTTGCCGACGTCCACCGTCGTCGGTCCGTGCAGGGCCGCCGGGATGATCCGCCAGGCCTCGCCGCTCGCGTCGGCGCCGGCGGAGCTGGAGGAGACGGTCTCCTCGATGCCCACGCCCATCGCGCGCAGCGCGTCCGACATCAGCTGGGAGTCGCGCGAGCGCAGCGGGCGGCGCACCCAGCCCGGCTCGGAGGCGAGGGCGGCGAGCACGAGGGCGCGGTTGGTGACCGATTTGGACCCCGGCACCGTGACGGTGGCGTGGACGGTCCCATCGGCGAGCGGAGCGGGCCAGAGGGCAGGGGCGGGGGTCTCGGTCATGGCCCCCACTTTAGTGGCTTCCTCCGGACCCGGATCTTGATCGCCTTCCGGTCTCAGAGGGTGGTCACAGGCCGAGCAGCCAGCGCCCGCCGCCCGCCAGCGAGCACAGGGCGACGACGTGGAAGAAGAGCAGCCACACCACGGGGTGCAGGTGGGTGAGGCGCCCCAGCTGGTCGGCGTCGGAATCGGGTGCCCCGCCGCCCCGCCGCTTGGCGCCCAGCTCGAAGACCGGCCGGACCCCGCCGAGCAGCAGGAACCACACGACGAGATAGGCGAAGCCCGCCTGCACCTCGGCCGGGGCCAGCCACGACACCAGCAGGAAGGTTCCGCCGGTCAGTACCACCGTCAGTGCCCCGTACGCGTTCCGGATCATCACCAGCATCGCCAGCAGCAGGGCGGTGGCCGCCCACAGGAGCAGCGTGATCCGGTGCCCGGACAGCAGGGCCGCCCCGCCCAGACCGAGCAGCGAGGGCGCGGTGTACCCGCCGGCCGCGGTCAGGATCATGCCCAGCCCCGTCGGCCTGCCCCGGCTGACGGTCACGCCGCTGGTGTCGGAGTGCAGGCGTATCCCGCTCAGCCGTCGGCCGGTGAGCAGCGCCAGCAGGCCGTGCCCGCCCTCGTGCGCGATGGTGATGGCGTTGCGCGAGAGCCGCCACAGCGGGCGGGGGCCCACGGCGGCCAGCGCGACCAGCCCGGTCGCGATCACCAGCCACCGGTCCGGTGCGGCCTGCATGCCCGTGAGCCGGTCCCACAGGCCGGCGGTCGTGCTGCTGTCCATGAGGTGGCGGACTCCTTGCGCTGAGGTGTGGTGGACATGGCAGTGTGGCAGCCATGTGCGGACGGTATTGAAGACGCCCGCCTAGCGCGAGCCGTTCCGAGGGGTAAACGTGCAGGTCAGGAGGGGGTGAATCGATTTTGGCTCGCCCCCTTCGCATCGCCGGTGCTGGCTGCGTGCTGACCTGTAGGCACCTCTCGGCATCCCCGGAAACCCGAACCGTGCTGGATTCGTGCTGGGACCTGTGGCGATACCCGGCTGACGGACAGTGCCCCTATGGCACGCAGGAGCCCCGGCACGCCCCCTCGCAGGAGGTGATCGGGCCGGGGCTCCTCTGGGGCGCCTACGGCTTGCGGTGCCGACCCTTGCCTGGGGCAAGCGGCTGTCGCACCGGACCGGGAGCCGGAGACGGGAGAACACTGGCTTCCGGGTACAGGATGCGCTTGGCCTCAGCGAGGTCGGCCGCGAACGCGTAGGGCTCCCAGACGTGCCCGTTCCAGCGTTCGACGGCGCGGGGATCTTCCGGGTTCAGGTGTGCCCCCCGTGGCCCGTCACCCGGGACGATCGGGACGGCCCGCAGGCGGCCGACCCTGGCATCCCGGCGCTCGGCCCACTCCGACAGAGGTTCTTCGTCCATGCACCGAGCCTAGCGCCGCTGCCGAGATCAGTAAGCAGCGTCGAGGCGGTGCTCCCAACGCAGCTCCGGGTACTCCCCGATCCAGTACGTGTGAGCCCTGTCCGTGACCCGGAGCTGTACGGCTGCGATGTCCGGACTTCCTGCGGCCTGCCACGCGGCTAGAGCCCGCTCGATGTTGTCCCACAGGGCCACGGGGCCACCCTGACGGACGATCCAACCGTCGCTGTCCGCCCTGAATTCGGCGAAGGACTCGCGCTCAGGATCGAAGAGGTACAGGAGTCGCGCGCCGTCGGTCGTGGCCGCGCGGACGAAGTGTGCGCCGGGGGCAGAGAGCTGTGCAAGAAATGCGGGCACCCACTCCTCCAGCAAGAGCGGTGCCACCTTGACCGCTCGCTCGCTGTCGGCGTAGGCGGTGCGGGCCGATAGATCGCCGGCCACGGGGGTCACTGCCTGGGCGCGAGCCTGCATGAACGAGGACCGTCCGATAATCGCCCCCTCGGCAGTGCCGTCGTCGCCGACCGTCACCTTGGCGAGACCGGTTCCCCAAGGCCATGAGCCCACAGTGCTGAGGACGATGCCGCCTGGCTTGGTCTGCCGGACCCAGGTGTAGGGGATGCGGCGAACCGCACAGGTGGCGATGACCCGGTCGTACGGCGCCCGGCGCGGTTGGCCGAGGAGCCCGTCGCCAGTCACGGTCCACGTCGAGTAGCCGACGGATTCCAGGGCGGCGTCGGCGCGCGCCGCAACCTGCGGGTCGACCTCGATCGTGGTGACGTTGTCTTCACCGAGGTAGTGGCACATCAGCGCAGTGGAGTATCCGGTGCCGGTGCCGACCTCCATGACCTGGTCGTCCGCGTTGAGGTCCAGGGCCTCAATCATGCCGACGACTGTGGTCGGGTCGGTCGACGAGGATGTTGGCACGCCCGTCACAGGCTCGCTGGCCTGGTCGGCGGTGAGGTGGCCATCGAGCTGGGTCGTGAGGGTGCCGACGCTGTATACGATCTTCAGCCACTCGTCGGAGTCGGTGCCGAGCGCGGTGACGGGCCGCCAGGCCCGCCCCTCGTCGAGGAAGACGCCGGGATGGAGGAACTGCTCGCGCGGCACGGCCTCCACAGCTCTGCGCAGCCACGGGGATGTCAGGATGCCTTTGCTGGCGAGCATGGCGGCCATGCGCCGTCGCTCGGACGCAGAGTCGGTCACTGGCTGTCTCCTTGCATGAGTAGGTCGGCGAAGGCCGCGGACATGGGGAGGCCGGTCTCCGTCTCCAGCCAGCCCCATTGGCCGTTGGGGTTCAGCTCAAGCCACCAGTAGTCCCCCGCCCGGTCCACCGCGAGGTCGAAGCTCCCTGATACCAGCCCCAAGCGGTCCAGGTAGACGCGCAGCGCCTTCTCCACCTGTGTGGGGAGGTGCTCGACGGTGTAGGTCAGAACGCTGTAGTCCTTGCGCCAGTCCAACAGCCCTGACTCGATGCGCAAGGCGAACGTGTGCCGACCCACGATCAGGACGCGGAGGTCCGCGACCTTGTCCACCAGGGCCTGGAACAGATGGGGGGCGACGCGAATGCTGTCGTCGATCTCGTCAGCGGTGACGGGATCGGCCCATCCAGTCACCGGCACGCCGTCGCGCGTGTACGGGGTCCACCGAAGCGTCTTGAAGATTGCCTCTCCCCGGGCGCGGACGAATTCGCGTGCCTCGTCGGGATCGTTGGTGACGACGGTAGGCGGGACGGTGAAGCCGAGCTGTTGGGCAAGCGCGAGCTGAGCGGGCTTGTAGTCGGCCGCGGCGATGCGTAATGGGTGGTTCACCCAGAGGGGCCCGTCGAGAGCGTAGAGGGTGCCTCCGAGTCCGTAGCGGACTTGCGCAGCCGCGAACCGAGAGTCGTCCGGCGACAGGTGAGAGAACGTTGGCCACTCCGGGCGGCGCCAGTACACCGAACGGACAAGGGCGAGATCAGCAGTTCTCGACGGGGTGCGCACCTGCCCGGCCACAGGGGCCGGGCAGGTGCCGAACCGAGCCGAGACCGTGAGGTCCTCGCCGATGTCCGCCGGGTTGAACCTGACAACCGGCACATCGCGCCGGTTGAGTTCGGTGATCACCATGTCGGCAGTGATGTCGTCCGACTCGGTGGCCACCAGGACCGGCCTCTTCTCGGTCATGGCCATCAGTCCTGGTTGCTGTCCTGGTCGTGGCCCTGGTCGTTCTTCGAGTCCGAGTTCGTCGTAGTGGACGTCTCGGTCCCGGAGCTCGTGCCGTGCTTGCCCATCTCGACCACGCGGCCGGCACGGTCGCGGAACACGCCGAGCTGGGTGTCAGGGTCGATGGTGATCGTGGCGTGCGGGCGGCGGATGGTGGTCGGATACGGCGCCAGTCGGCTGACTCCCCACGGGCGGCCGGTGGTGGGCTGCAAAGCGATCGTCATGAAGGCTCCTCTGAGTGGATGGGCTGTTGGATGGCGCGGCCGACCTCGGGGGAAGCCGACCGCGCCGGCCGCCCGGCTCGACCTGTCCAGGGTTGCTCCGGGCGGAGCATGTGGGCGGAGCTACGGGATAGACGGAAGGTTGGTCAGGCCGGGGCGATGATCTTGGCCAGGAACTCGGCGGCGGCATCGGCGTCGCAGCCGGTGATGGTCAGGCGGCCGGTGGTCGGCTCGGAGACGTAGGCCAGGTTCTCGTCTGGGGTGATGGCGTGAACGGTGCCGTGGGCGTCCTCCGAGAGGAGCATGGCAGCCTTGGCGTAGACGGTGGTCCGGTGGGCGCGGTCGGCCATCCCGGCGTTCAGTTCCGCGTAGCGCTCGGGGTCCACCTCGGCGATGACGACCGGCCCAGTGCACAGCTCGCCCTCGGTGCCGCTGGGAATGGCGCGGACGAGTTTGCCGATCCAGGGGTGCTGTTCGTGGAAGAAGGGGTCCACTCCCATGCCGGTCACGTTTCGTCCTTCGGGTTCATGTCGGCGCGGCGCATGAACTTCTCCCAGCCGCCGGCCGCCCTTATCCGCAGGGCACGGCTCGGCGCTCCGGGCTGCGGGGCGGGGGTGGTGTGTTTGCGTCCGCTGGCGCCGGGGGCGCGGCGGGGGAGGGTGCTGTCCATGCTTCGCTCCTGCCGTCGGAGGGAATGCAGCGGGCCGCGGTGCGCTGTAGGGAGGGGGCCGCGGCCCGCTGCGAGGGGGACGCGTCCCGGAGTCGTCGGTGCTCCGGGGTGCGTGCGTCCAGTGAACGCGGAACGGCGCCCCACAACTGACACAGGTTGTGACAGTTCCAGGACGCCGTGTGACAGTTGTGGCGGGCGGGGCCAGTGGGGCTAAAGGTCTGCCCTGCACCAGGACGCGTATCCGATCAACGTGTCCGGGGTACGGCGTGCTGAGTGCACGAGGCCGCTGACGGTCTCCCGCACGCTCGGGTGGTATTTGGCCTGTTGGGGGGCGATGGACCGCGCCTTGAGGAGAGACGATAGGGCGGCGTCTGTCTTCCCGGTCGACAGCTGCGCGCGGGCGGTGTCGATCCAGAAGTGCCCGAGTCGGTCCGGGAAGTATCCGGCGGGCGGTCGTACCTCCTTCGCGAGCTGCAACGCCCGGCTGTGGTTGCCCAGCTCCATCTCCACGGCGGACGCGTGGATGGCCACGTTGGTCGGCCCGAAGCTCTGGACGTGGGGGCCGTCGCCGCCGGTTCCGCTGACCTCGCGCCCCAGCCGACCGGCCAGCCGACGCGCTTCGGACAGCTCGCCCCGGGCCGTGTCGCCATCGCCACGGCGGCAGGCGAGCATGGCGGCCCGCAGCCGCAGGTTTCCCGCCGAACACAGGGCGGGTACCTCTTCTGCCCGGACTCCGTCTTCCACGATTGTCAGGGCCCGGCTGATGATCGCCTGCCCTACCTCCAAGCGGCCGGTCGAGAACGTCGCGTACGCCCGCATGTAGTGGTGGAGGGCCATCAGGTACGGGTCGTTCCCACGGCCGACTGAGTAATCCATCCGGGAGAGCAGAAGCGCCACCAGGTCGGACAGGCCCAGGTTGTAGGCGACGTCGTAAGCGGACCGGTAGACGTGAACGAGCATGCGGTGGGCCTGCTCCTGCGCGTGTCCGGTCGCGGTCTGCGAGACCTGCACGAGTTCGTCGATGAGCGGCGGTGCCATGGCCGTGATCTTGGCGTAGTTGGATGCGCGCCGGGCGTCGAGGACCAGGTGGACGTCGGCGCCGATCTCGGAGAGGCTGCGCACGGCGATCTCTTCCAGGGGCAGGTCCCAGTTGTCCAGCGAGGCCCGCAGATCGGACAAGGGTCCGTCGAGTCGGTCATGGACGTGCTCGGCGGCGTAGGGCTGGCCGGTGAAGGTGGTAACGGGGACGCCCATGGCACGGGCGACAGCAGAGATCAGAGAGCCGGAGGCTGCCCGGCGCCCCTGCTCGACCTTAACGAGGAGGCTGTACGAGATGTTGGCTTTGGCGGCGAGCTGCGTCTGAGTGATCCGACACAGCCTTCTGTACGCGGCGATGCGCGCACCCGTGCTGGCGGCGGTGTTCTGGGGCATCCTGTCGCTGCTCCGTCCTGCGTAGTGGGCCTACTGGGACGGTACCCGCCGCCGGGTGGCGGGAGAACGGGAAAGGACCCCGGCCGAAAGCCGGTTGGGGTCCTCGTGTTCGCGCATCGTCACACCGCGCTGGACATCGAAGGGGACAGAGTCGTCGCTGGACACCTGCACGAGGCGCACATCCAACGGCCTGATGGTAGGGACCTGCGGAGTCGCGACGGCCCTGCCACAGATGGGACGGGACCGTGACTCCATCGCCGGAACCTGCACGAAGGTTCTCGGCCCGTCCGTGTCGATCAGCTCGTGGTGCAGGTGGCCGGCGAGGAGCAGATCTGCAATCCGAGTCCGGCTACGGCCCAGCTCGTAGCCGACCTCACAAGCCTGGTAACGATGCCCGCCATCAAGACTGAGCTGCGCGGCATCGTCGCGGACATCAGGGCCGGGTCCCCGGCAGGCGCCCTGACGGAAGTCCTCGCCCGCCTGGAGCGGCTCACCGTTCCGGCGGGGCGCCCTTGAGGATCACGCCCCGCCGGGAAGAGATTGACGCCGTGAAGGCTGTTTTGGAGGACCCCGGTTAATGACAGCGGCCGGGCTCACCGCGAACTCCGTCGATGCCTACATGACCCCTCTCCGGTCCGTGTGCAAGGCGGCCGTGAACAACGGCGACATCGGCCGGAACCCGTTCACCGGTGCCAAGCTCCCGAAACTGCCGAGCAAGGCAGTGGATGACAAGCGGCTCCCCAACGGACAGCAGATCCAGGACATCGCGGACGAGTTTCGTCGGGAGTTGGCACTGTCCGTGTGGCTCATGGCTGGGCTCGGACTGCGTACCGGGGAGGTGCTGGGACTCAGGGTCGGCGACTTCGGTGAGGACCGCGTGCGGGTCCGCCGGCAGATCACCCGGGGGAAGGGCGGCCGGGGCCTCCTGGTGAGGCCTCTCAAGCACCGTCGTGAGGGCGACTGGCGGGATGTGCCGCTCCCGGCGAACCTCCGTGAGGCCGTGGCCGAGCACGTCGCCACGCACGGCACGGGGCCGGATGGCGCACTGTTCCAGACCGGTAACGGGAACCACGTGGCCACGTCGGACTTCGCCACGCACTTTCGGAAGGTGGTCAAGCTCCTGGCTACTCGTGGTCGCCCCACGATCTCAGGCACTGGTTCGCCTCGACAGCGCTCAGCAGTGGTCTGCCACTCTTGGACGTGTACCGGTGGCTGGGACACAGGAACATCAGCGAGACCGCTGACACGTACGGACACCTGACGCCGGACAGCACCGGTCGGGCGATCCGGGTGATGGATGGAGCGATTGCTCAGCACCGTGCTGGTTTGGTGCTGGATGTGGCCGCATGATCTAGCGTTCATGCAGCTCAGAGGGGTGGAGCGGAATGTGCGGACGGTATGCAGCGAGTCGTGGACCGCAGGACCTCGTGGAGGCCTTCGGCATCGAGCGGTGGGAGCCGGAGGAGGCCCTGGCCCCCGACTTCAACGTGGCGCCGACGAAGGAGGTCCACGTCGTCCTCGACCGTCCTGTGAAGGACGCTTCGCACCCGCGTCCGGTTCGCCAGCTGCGCGTCCTGAAATGGGGACTCGTACCGTCCTGGGCCAAGAACCCCGACGGCGCCGCCCGCATGATCAACGCCCGGTCGGAGACCCTGCACGAGAAGCCGTCCTTCCGCCGCGCGTTCGCGCAGCGCCGCTGCATCATCCCCGCCGACGGGTACTACGAGTGGGTCACCGCCCACGACGAGCGGCAGCTGGAGGTGGAGGGGAAGAAGAAGCGGGCCCGCAAGCAGCCCTACTTCGTGCTCCCCTCCGACGGCTCGCTCTTCGCCATGGCCGGCGTATACGAGTTCTGGCGCGACCGGACCCTGCCCGACGAGCACCCCCTCGCCTGGTGGGTGACCTGCTCGGTGATCACCACGGAGGCGGAGACCGGCCCGCTTGGGGTCGCCCCCGCCGAAGGACCGCGCTCGCTGTCCGAGATCCACCCCCGGATGCCGCTGATGCTCACCCCCGACCGCTGGGACGCCTGGCTGGACCCCGCGAACACCGACACCGAGGGCGCCCTGCGGGAACTGCTCGCGCCGCCGCCGGGCGGACTGATGCGCGCCTACCCGGTGTCCACCGCCGTGAGCAACGTGCGCAACAACGGCCCGGAGCTGCTGACGGAGCTCGCCGCGCCGGAGGAGGGCACTCTTTTCTGAGGCGCGCCCCGACCGGCTATCCCAGGCGTGTCCCGACCGGCCGGGACGGCACGATGGGGGCATGACCACGCGTACCGAGAGTGTCGACACCCCGGCGGGCGAGGCCCGCATCACCTGGCACACCGCCCCGAAGGCCCGGCTCGTGCTCGCCGTGAGCCACGGAGCGGGCGGCGGTATCGAGGCCCGCGACCTGCAGGCGCTGGCCGCCGCCCTGCCCGCCCGCGGGATCACGGTGGCGCTCGTCGAACAGCCCTGGCGGGTCGCCGGCAAGAAGGTCGCCGCCGCGCCCAAGGTGCTGGACGAGGGCTGGCGCGGGCTGTGGCCGGCGCTCACGGGGCCCGGGCTGCCGGTGGTCGCGGGCGGGCGCAGCGCCGGCGCCCGCGTGGCCTGCCGCACCGCCGGGGAACTGGGCGCCGCCGGGGTCCTGGCCCTGGCCTTCCCGCTGCACCCGCCGGGCCGGCCCGAGAAGTCCCGCGCCGGGGAACTCACCGGGGCCGGCCGGCCCGCCCTCGTGGTCCAGGGCGGCCGGGACCCCTTCGGCCGCCCCGAGGAGTTCCCGGAACCGGCCGGGGAGCACCCGTACGAACTGGTCGAGGTGGCGTACGGCGATCACGGCTTCGCGGTGCCGAAGAAGGCCGCCACCACCCAGGAGGAGGCCCTGCGGACGATCACCGGGGCCGTCGGGGAGTGGCTCGCACGGCTCCCCGGGTGACATGGGCCACACCGTCCGCCGCCGGCCCGGCGAAGGCCGAAAAGCCCGTGGCGTCGCGGGGAATGCGCTGCCCCGCCTCCGGTGTTGTCCCACATGTCGGTACACACGGAACGTCGGAGGAGAGGGAGCGCATGACCCAGGTCATCAGCCAGAACCGTCCGCAGGCCGCTGACCTGGACTGGACGGTGCTGCCCGCCCCCAAGCGCAGCTCGCTTCGGGCGGCGGGGGGCCGGGAAGGTCGACTATTCTCCGATTCGAGCGGGTCCGCCTTCGGAGCCGCCACGCAGTCGGAGGAGGTGGGTCCTGTCGCTGGGACCGACGAAGGCCACGCGGAGGAGACGACCCTGGAGCGCAACGCGCGCTTCGAACGGGACGCCCTCGGCTACCTCGACCAGATGTACTCGGCCGCGCTGCGCATGACGCGCAACCCGGCCGACGCCGAGGACCTGGTCCAGGAGACGTACGCGAAGGCATACGCGTCCTTCCACCAGTTCCGCGAAGGCACCAACCTGAAGGCGTGGCTGTACCGCATCCTGACCAACACGTTCATCAACTCCTACCGCAAGAAGCAGCGCGAGCCCCAGCGCAGCGCCGCGGAGGAGATCGAGGACTGGCAGCTGGCGCGTGCCGAGTCGCACATGTCGACCGGACTGCGATCGGCCGAGTCGCAGGCACTCGACCATCTGCCCGACTCGGACGTGAAGGAAGCCCTGCAGGCCATTCCGGAAGAGTTCCGCATCGCGGTCTATCTTGCCGACGTAGAGGGCTTTGCGTACAAGGAGATCGCGGACATCATGGGTACACCCATCGGAACGGTCATGTCGCGACTGCACCGTGGCCGCCGCCAACTCCGCGGAATGCTGGAGGACTACGCCCGCGAGCGCGGGCTGGTTCCCGCGGGTGCGGGAGAGGCGAACGACCGGAAAGGCACGGGCTCATGAGTTGCGGAGAGCCGCACGAGACAGAGTGCTCTGAGGTCCTGGACCACCTGTACGAGTTCCTCGACCGTGAGATGCCCGACAGCGACTGCACGAAGTTCGAGACCCACTTCGGCGAGTGCAACCCCTGTCTGGAGAAGTACGGCCTGGAACAGGCCGTGAAGAAGCTGGTCAAGCGCTGCTGCGGGTCGGACGACGTGCCGTCCGACCTGCGGTCGAAGGTGATGGGTCGGATCGAACTCATCCGGTCGGGGCAGGCGGTCCCCGACCATGACGTCACCGCCGACAATCCCGCGTCCGGCTGACCGCTCGGATATCGGTCGAACAACTGAACACCCGCCCCCGGAAGATCAGTTCATTCACCCGAATGTGCTAATCCGGGGGCGTCCGCATGGCGCAATACGAAAATGTGGCCCACCCCGCTCGGGGCCCCACCTATTCTCCCCAATCGGTACCGGTCCGATTCGGTGCCCGGCTTGCACGGCCCAGGGGAGGAGAGTGCCATGCGGGGTCTTCCGCCGGCCGCCCGCGGATTCGTCCTCTGCGCCGTACTGGCGGCACTCGCCTGTACCGCCCCGGCCCTCACGGATTCCGCCACGCCCTGGCCGGCCGTGACCCTGCTCGCCGCGCTCTGCCTCGGCTGCGAACTCCTCAGGTACGGCCCGCTGCCGGGCCGCCGGGTCCCCGAGGGCATAGGCCCCTTCCACCCCGTGGTGCTCGCCGCCGTCTTCCTGCTGACGCCCGCCGCCGCCGCGCTCGTGGCACTGCCCGGAGGCCTCGCCGCCACCGTGGTCCAGCGGCCCGCCGGGGTGCGCCGGGTGTGGCACGGAGCCCAGCAGTCCATGGGCGCATGGGCGGCGGGGCAGGTGTTCGGGCTGCTCGGCGGCCCGGCCGCACTCGGCGGAGGGCCCGCCGCCGGGTCCGGGCCCCCCGCGTGGCCCGCAGACCTCCCGGGCGCGATGCTCCCCGCGACGGCGGCGGCCACCGTCTTCTGCCTGGTGATCACCACCCTCGACGGCGGCATCCTGGCCGCCGCCGAACGCAGGCCCGCCGCCACCGTCTGGCACGGCCTGGTCCCCCTCACCCTCGCCGCGCACTGCGTCCACGGCCTCGCCGGGCTGATGACGGCCGTCATGTGGCGCAGCCCGTACGGGGTCCCGGCGGCGCTGCTCGTCCTGCTCCCGATGTACGTCTCCAGCCGGGTCTTCGCCCAGTACCACCGCGAGTACGCCGCCCACCAGGCCACCGTCCGGGCCCTCGTCCAGGCCGTGGACATCAAGGACCGCTACACGCGCGGTCACAGCGAACGGGTCGGCCAGGCCTCCACGATGATCGCCCGCGAGCTGGGGATGGCCGAGGACCGGCTGGAAGCGGTCCGCTTCGCCGGCATCCTGCACGACGTCGGCAAGATCGGCGTCCCCACCCGGCTGCTGCGCAAGGACGGGCCGCTCACCCCGCAGGAGCGCCGGATCATCGAACTGCACCCCGAGTACGGGCACGAGATGGTGCGCGGCATCGGCTTCCTGGGAGAGGCCAGGTCCGCGATCCTGCACCACCACGAACGCGTCGACGGCACCGGCTATCCGTACGGGCTGACCGGCGAGCAGATCCCGGTGCTGGCCCGGGTGGTGGCCGTGGCCGACGCCTTCGACGCCATGACCTCCACCCGCTCCTACAGCCGGGCCCGGCCGGTGCCCACCGCTCTCGCCGAGCTGGAGCGGTGCGCGGGGACCCAGTTCGACCCGGCGATGGTGCGGGCCCTGACGGAGGCCGTCGGCCGGCACGGCTGGCATCCGGTGGTCACCTCGGACGACGACCTCCAGGTGATCGAGGACCCCGCACCCGCCGGGCTGCCAGGTTCCGGGGGGCGGGGGCCGGCGCCCCGTCCGGGCCAGGGCCCGGCTGCGCCGGCTCCGGCCGCCGACGGGGGCCGCGGCCTCCACCCCCAGGGCCCCGGCACCTCCCGATCGGCGGCGCGGACGGCGCTGCGCGCCCTGCCCGCCCAGGACGCCGCACCGGCCGGCGCCGACGGCCCGGGGAGTCAGGCCCCGCCGGCCGGCGGACGGCCCGGCCGCGACGCGGACGGTGCCGGGGCGGGGGCATGAGGGCCGCGGGCGCGTGGGCGGTGCGGGGGGCCGCGGCCGTGCTCGCCGCCGTCGGCCTCGCCCACACCCTGTGGCACGGCCTGACCGAGCCCGGCGTCGCCCTGGCCTTCGGCGCGCTGGTAGCCGTCGGCGAGCTCGCCCGCAGGGACCGGCCGGGCGCTCCCGACCACCTGGGCGCACCACTCGGGTCGGCCGGCGCCCTCGCCTACGCCCTGCTCGGCCGGAACGCGGGCCTGCCGACCCACCACGGGGTGCTGGAGACCGTCGCCGTCGTCGCCGCGGCCGCCCTCGCCGGAATCGTCCCGCACGTCGCCCGCGGCCGCGGGCCCGCCCTCGACCACCTGTCCCGCCGGGTGCTCACCGTCGCCTTCGCCGCCGTCTGCTTCCAGCCGCTCCACCACTCCGGCCGTCTGGAGCAGCGGGTGGGCCACGGGCCGTCCCTCGTCGTCTTCCTGCTGCTCCTGCTGGTCCTCGTCGCCCTGTGCGACGCCGTGCTCGCCGCCGCCCTCACGGGAGCCCGTACGGGCCGGCCGTACGGGCCGCTGCTGCGCGAGGGGCTGCGCGCCCAGCTCGGCATCGGCCCGGCGACCTGCGCCACCGGCGTCGTCATGGCGCTCGGCGCGGCCGCCGCGGGCCTGTGGGCCGTCCCCGTCCTCAGCGTGCCCCTGCTGCTGACCCAGCTGTCCTTCCACCGGATCACCGCGATCCGCACCATCTGCCGCCAGACCATCACCTCCCTGGCCAGGGCCACCGAGATCGCCGGATACACCCCGCCGGGACACGCCCGCCGGGTGGCGGCACTGAGCTGCGCCGTCGGCCGGGAGATGGGCCTGTCGGAGCGGGAACTCACGGTGCTGGAGTACGCCGCCCTGATGCACGACATCGGTCAGCTCTCCCTCGTCGACCCGGTGCCGGACGGGGCCACCGCCGAGCTGCCCGCGGCCGAGGCCCGCCGGATCGCCGCGCTGGGCGGGGAGGTGGCCCGGCAGGCCGGGGTCCCCGCCGAGGTGGCCGTGGTGGTGGAGCGGCAGGCGGACCCCTACCGGGACCAGCCCGTACCGGCCCGGATCGTGCGCGCGGTGAACGCGTACGACGACCTCGTCGGCGGGAACCGTCACCCGGGCGGCTCACTGACCGCCCTGGAACAGCTCCGCCTGGGCACCGGGCACGACTACCAGCCGGAGGTCGTGGAATGCCTGGCGGGGGTTCTGGCCAGGGGCGGACGTGGCAGAGTGGTGCCCGTCCCACCGGGGTAACCCATGGGTAATGAGCGGCCGTCCGAGTGGGCATGGTTGGATGCCAGTAAGAGTGTCCGCAAGGCTGCACCGTAGTCCCCCAGCCACCGCTGGGAGGTGCCCCCAGGCAGGCGGGAATCGTGAGGATCTTCGGGAAGGTACGGCATCGGCCCTCCGCCTCGTGGCGGCAGGCCACCGACCGCGCGTTCACGCTGATCGGCGACGGGCGGTACGAGGACGCCGGCGCGCTGCTGACCAGAGCCGCGGACCTGGAGCCGTGGCTCTCGGAGTCCTGGTTCAACCTGGCTCTGCTGCACAAGTTCCGGCACGACTGGGAGCAGGCGAGGGCCGCCGGACTGCGCGCCGTGGCCCTGCTGGACCGTGAGACCGGCGCCCCCGACTGGTGGAACGTCGGGATCGCCGCCACCGCGCTGCAGGACTGGCCGCTGGCCCGGCGGGCCTGGCAGGCGTACGGGCTGAAGGTGCCCGGGGACGCGCACGGCGCGAACGGCAACGGCGGCGGGAACGGCGAGCCGGTCGGCATGGAGCTCGGCAGCGCCGCCGTGCGGCTCTCGCCCGAGGGCGAGGCCGAGGTGGTGTGGGGCCGCAGGCTGGACCCGGCGCGGCTGGAGGTCCTCTCGATCCCGCTGCCCTCGTCGGGGCGGCGCTGGGGCGAGGTCGTCCTCCACGACGGGGTCCCGCACGGCGAACGGGTGACCGCGGCCGGACCCTCCTACCCGGTGTTCGACGAGATCGAGCTGTGGGCGCCGTCCCCGGTGCCGACCTGGGTGGTGCTGCTGGAGGCGGCCACCGAGGCGGACCGCGACGCGCTGGAACAGCTCGCCTCGGACGCGGGCTTCGCCGCCGAGGACTGGTCCTCGTCGGTGCGGCTGCTGTGCCGGACCTGCTCGGAGAGCGAGATGCCGAGCGACGAGGGCGACGGCGAGCACCTGGATCCGCACGACCACAGCGAGCCGGGACACCCCGGGCCGCTGGGGCACCGTACGGCGGGCTCCGGTTCCCTGTGGGTGCCCGAGCGCGAATGCGGCATCGCGGCACCGGCCGGACTGGTCCGCGGCCTCCTCGACAGCTGGGTCTCCGACAGCCCCGACAGCCGCGAGTGGCGGGATCTCGAAGAAGTCTGCTGAGCCGGGGCCGTAGGCTGTACGGGCACATCGGTGGCCATCGGCGACCACCGGTGACCGGGACTTACGGAAGGCGTACGGCGGACATGGCGCAGCAGGAGAACCAGGTTGTCGATGGTGGCGAGGTCGTGAACGACGGGTACGTCGTGGACACCGAGGACTGTGCGGCGCGCGAGCTGGCCCACCGGGAGCGCGGCACCGCCCGCCCGATCACGGTCGTCGGCAACCCGGTCCTGCACCGCGAGTGCAAGGACGTCACCGAGTTCGGCGACGAGCTGGCCCGGCTGATCGACGACATGTTCGCCAGCCAGAAGGCGGCCGAGGGCGTCGGCCTGGCCGCGAACCAGATCGGCGTGGACGCCAAGGTCTTCGTCTACGACTGCCCGGACGACGACGGCGTGCGCCACACCGGTGTCGTGGTCAACCCGAAGCTCGTCGAGCTCCCGGCGGGTTCGCGGGTGCTGGACGACTCCAACGAGGGCTGCCTGTCGGTCCCGACGGCGTACGCCTCGCTCGCCCGTCCGGACTACGCCGAGGTCGAGGGCCAGGACGCCCAGGGCAACCCGATCAAGGTCCGCGGCACCGGCTACTTCGCCCGCTGCCTGCAGCACGAGACCGACCACCTGTACGGCTACCTGTACATCGACCGGCTCTCGAAGCGGGACCGCAAGGACGCCCTGCGCCAGATGGCGGAGGGCACCCCGCGCTACGAGACCGTCCCCAACGCCCAGCACTAGGTGCAGCCCTAGGCGGCCTGCGGGCCCCGGAACGCGCGCCTGAAGGAGTTCGGCGTGGTGCCCAGGGTCCGCAGGAAGTGGTGGCGCAGGGCGGCCGCGTTGCCGAAACCGGAGCGGCCGGCGATCGCGTCGACCGTCTCGTCGGTGGACTCCAGCAACTCCTGCGCCAGCAGGACCCGCTGGCGCAGCACCCACTGGTACGGGGTGGTGCCGGTCTCCTGCAGGAAGCGGCGGGCGAAGGTGCGCGGCGACATGTGCGCCCGCTCCGCGAGCTGCTCGACGGTGATCTCCTCCGCCAGGTGGCGGCCCATCCACTCGATCACCTCGCCCACCGTGTCGCAGGACGTGCGCGGCAGCGGCCGCCGGATGTACTGCGCCTGCCCGCCGTCCCGGTGGGGCGGTACGACCATCCGCCGCGCGATCGCGTTGGCCACCTCGGCGCCGTGCTCCTGGCGGACCACGTGGAGGCAGGCGTCGATCCCGGAGGCGGTGCCGGCCGAGGTGATCACCGGGCCCTCGTCGACGTAGAGCACGTCCGGGTCGACCAGCGCCCGGGGGAAGCGCCGCGCCAGAGCCGGGGCGTGCATCCAGTGGGTGGTGCAGCGCCGGCCGTCCAGCAGCCCCGCCGCGCCCAGCACGAAGGCCCCGCTGCAGACGCTGATCACCCGCGCGCCGCGCTCCACACCGCGGCGCAGCGCGGCCATGAGCGGCTCCGGGCAGGCGCGTTCGGAGGCGTTGCGGAAGGCGGGCAGGCAGATCAGGTCGGCGCTCTCCAGCCGTTCCAGCCCGTGGGCGGGGGCGACCGCGAAACCCGTTCCGGCCATGGTCAGCGGGCCGTCCTCGGCCGCGCACACGGCGAAGTCGTACACCGGCAGTCCATGGTCGCTGCGGTCGATCCCGAAGACTTCGCAGAAGATCCCGAACTCGAAGGGGGCCACTTCGTCGAGGAGGGCCACGGCCACGTTGGTCAGCATGCACCCAGTGTGGCAGTAATTCGCGCCTTCATGGCAGTCCTGCCAGTGGTCGGGTGCGGTGAACGGAGCGACAGTGGATACATGAACACGTTCCTGAGCTACCTCGCCGTCCTCGCCGTCGCCACCCTGCTGCTCGCCCCCAGCCTGTACGGGGCCCTGCGCGAGCGGCGGACCGACCGAGAGCTGCGGGCCGTGGAGACCCGGCTCGTGTGGCTGCCGCGGCAGAAGGCGGGCGGCATGCCGCTCACCCCGCCCTCCCGGCACGGCCTCCGGTCCGCCGCCGGGCGCCGGGGCCGTCTCGCCCACTGAGTCCCACGGCCCCCACGGCGCCCACGGCGTACGCACCGCCCCGGAACGCGAAGAGCCGGGACGCGATCGGCTCGCGTCCCGGCTCTCGGTGCTTCCGAGGGCTTCAGAGGGGCTTCAGAGGGGGCTCAGAAGTCCTCGTCCAGGTCGACCGTGCCCTCCACCGCGACCTGGTAGGCCGACGGGCGGCGCTCGAAGAAGTTCGTCAGCTCCTGGACACCCTGCAGCTCCATGAAGGAGAACGGGTTCTGCGAGCCGTACACCGGCGGGAAGCCCAGGCGGACCAGGCGCTGGTCCGCGACGCACTCCAGGTACTCGCGCATCGACTCGGTGTTCATGCCCGGCAGGCCGTCGCCGCACAGGTCGCGGCCGAACTGCAGCTCCGCCTCCACGGCCTCCTTCAGCATGTCGGTGACCTGCTGCTGGAGGGCGTCGTCGAAGAGCTCGGGCTCCTCCTTGCGGACCGTGTCCACGACCTCGAACGCGAAGTTCATGTGCATGGTCTCGTCACGGAACACCCAGTTGGTGCCGGTGGCCAGGCCGTGCAGCAGGCCGCGCGAGCGGAACCAGTACACGTACGCGAAGGCGCCGTAGAAGAACAGGCCCTCGATGCACGCGGCGAAGCAGATCAGGTTCAGCAGGAAGCGGCGGCGGTCGGCCTGCGTCTCCAGCCGGTCGATCTTCTCGACCGAGTCCATCCACTTGAAGCAGAACTGCGCCTTCTCACGGATGGAGGGGATGTTCTCCACCGCGTCGAAGGCCGCCGCGCGGTCCTCCGGGTTGGGCAGGTAGGTGTCGAGCAGCGTCAGGTAGAACTGGACGTGCACGGCCTCCTCGAACAGCTGGCGCGACAGGTACAGACGCGCCTCCGGGGAGTTGATGTGCTTGTACAGCGTCAGCACCAGGTTGTTCGCGACGATCGAGTCGCCCGTCGCGAAGAACGCGACCAGCCGGCCGATCATGTGCTGCTCGGCGGGCGTCAGCTTCGCGAGGTCCGCGACGTCCGAGTGGAGGTCGACCTCCTCCACCGTCCACGTGTTCTTGATCGCGTCCCGGTAGCGCTCGTAGAAGTCCGGGTAGCGCATCGGCCGGAGCGTCAGCTCGAAGCCCGGGTCCAGGAGGTTCTTGCCTCCAGAGGTGTCGGCACGAAGTGCCGTCGTCGAGGGGCGGTGGTCGGGTGACGGGTGGGCGGAGCTCATTACTGGCAGGCCTCGCAGGACTCGGGGTTCTCAAGGGAGCAGGCCAGCGCCTCGGCGTCGACGGCCTGCGGGAGCGCCACCGGAGCGGCGGTGGCGGCCTGGGCGGCGCGGGCGATCTTCGTCGCCGGGCGCGAGCGCAGGTAGTACGTGGTCTTCAGGCCCTGCTTCCAGGCGTACGCGTACATCGAGCTGAGCTTGCCGATGGTGGGCGTCTCCAGGAACAGGTTCAGCGACTGCGACTGGTCCAGGAACGGCGTACGGGCCGCCGCCATGTCGATCAGGCCGCGCTGCGGGATCTCCCACGCCGTGCGGTACAGCTCGCGCACCTCCGCCGGGATCCAGCCGAAGCCCTGCACCGAGCCCGAGGAGTCGCGCAGCGCCTCACGGGTCTGGGCGTCCCACACGCCGAGCTGCTTCAGCTCCTCCACCAGGTAGCCGTTCACCTGGAGGAACTCGCCCGACAGCGTCTCGCGCTTGAACAGGTTGGAGACCTGCGGCTCGATGCACTCGTACACGCCGGCGATCGAGGCGATCGTGGCCGTCGGGGCGATGGCGAGGAGCAGGGAGTTGCGCATGCCGGTCTCGGCGACGCGGGCGCGCAGCGCCTCCCAGCGCTCCGGCCAGTTCAGCCCGGTGTCGTAGTGATCCGGGTGCAGGACGCCGCGCGCGGTGCGGGTCTGCTCCCAGGCCGGCAGCGGGCCGCTGCGCTCGGCGAGGTCGCAGGAGGCCTCGTACGCGGCCAGCATGATGCGCTCGGAGAGCCTGGTCGACAGGGCCTTGGCCGCGGGGGAGTCGAAGGGCAGCTTCAGCTTGAAGAAGACGTCCTGGAGGCCCATCGCGCCCAGGCCCACCGGGCGCCAGCGGGCGTTGGAACGGCCGGCCTGCTCGGTCGGGTAGAAGTTGATGTCCACCACGCGGTCGAGGAAGGTCACCGCGGTGCGGACGGTCTCGTCCAGGCGCTCCCAGTCGATCTCGCCCGTCTCCGGGAGCACGAAGGCACCCAGGTTGACCGAGCCGAGGTTGCAGACGGCCGTCTCGCCGTCGTTGGTGACCTCGATGATCTCGGTGCACAGGTTCGAGGAGTGGACGACGGTACCCGGCTCGGCGGTCTGGTTGGCCGTGCGGTTGGAGGCGTCCTTGAAGGTCATCCAGCCCTGGCCGGTCTGCGCGAGGGTACGCATCATCCGGCCGTACAGGTCGCGGGCGGGCATGGTCTTGCGGGCCAGGCCGTCGGCCTCGGCCTTGCGGTAGGCGGCGTCGAACGCGTCGCCCCACAGGTCGACCAGCTCGGGGACGTCGGCCGGCGAGAACAGCGACCACTCGGCGTCGGCGTTCACGCGGCGCATGAACTCGTCCGGCACCCAGTGGGCGAGGTTCAGGTTGTGCGTACGGCGCTGGTCCTCACCGGTGTTGTCGCGGAGCTCCAGGAACTCCTCGATGTCCGCGTGCCAGGTCTCCAGGTAGACGGCGGCGGCGCCCTTGCGGCGGCCGCCCTGGTTCACGGCGGCGACGGAGGCGTCGAGGGTCTTCAGGAACGGCACGATGCCGTTGGAGTGGCCGTTGGTGCCGCGGATCAGCGAACCGCGGGCGCGGATGCGGGAGTACGACAGGCCGATGCCGCCGGCGTGCTTCGACAGGCGCGCGACCTGGTGGTAGCGGTCGTAGATCGAGTCGAGCTCGTCCAGCGGGGAGTCCAGCAGGTAGCAGGAGGACATCTGCGGGTGCCGGGTGCCGGAGTTGAAGAGGGTGGGGGAGGACGGCAGGTAGTCCAGCCGGCTCATCAGCCGGTACAGCGAGGCGACTTCCTCGACGGCCCGGACGCTCTCGTCCGCGGCGAGACCGCAGGCCACGCGCAGCATGAAGTACTGCGGGGTCTCGATGACCTGACGGGTGATGGGGTGGCGCAGCAGGTAGCGGCTGTGCAGGGTCCGCAGGCCGAAGAAGCCGAAACGGTCGTCGGCGCCCTCGGCGAGGGTGTGCTCGACCAGCGAGTCCAGGCGGGCCGCGTGCGCGCGCACGAACTCGGCGGTGCGGTCGGCGATCAGGCCCTCGCGGTGGCCGACCTCGACGGAGGCGGAGAAGGAGGTGGAGCCCTGGCTCGCGGCCTCGTCGCGCACGGCCAGCGTCAGCAGGCGGGCGGCGAGCCTGGAGTAGGCGGGGTCCTCGGAGATGAGGCCCGCGGCGGCCTCGGTGGCCAGCCCCCGCAGTTCGGCGTCGTCGGCGGCGGAGCTGCGGCCGCGGAGCGCTGCGGCCGCGACGCGGCCGGGGTCGGTGTCGGGGAGGTCCGCCGTCAGTTCGGTGAGGGTACGCAGCAGCGTGGCCCCCGGGCCCTCGGTGTTGTCGCCAGAAACGGACTCGGCGCGCGGTGCGGAAGGCGCGATGGTCACGGCGGGAGCTCTCCCTCGCTCGGCCCGGTCATCGGCGGGCGGGCGCGGGCGCATGCGGGCGTGGCAGGAACGGGCACACCGCATGGCGTCCACCGGCCCAACCGCGAGGCCCGGACGTGTCGGCACCCGGTTCGGTCGACCCGGGCGCGCTGACGGCAGGTCATCGGACTTGGCGTCCGGATGCCGGACACTTCATACCGTTGCGGGACAGTTCCGGATTCCCACCGGATTCCCCTGCGGCGACAGCAGGCATGAGCATACATGTGGGGGCGCCCTTGTGCGGCACCCCCAACATGTAGTGTCGGCGTGGCTACAGCTTGAGTCGGTACGTAAGGAGTTTCAGGCCTTCGATGGGTGCCCAGTCCCGTTCCGGTGTGCGCTCGAAGCCCAGTCGTACGTAGATCCGGTGGGCCCCGGCCATGCTGTGCTGGGTGGAGAGCACGAGGCCCGTGACGCCCTCGATCGCCCGCGCCCGCTCGACGCAAGCCCGCACCAGGGCCTCGCCGACGCCCCGGCCGCGGGCCGCGTGGGCCACCGCGAGCATCCGGAACTCGGCCTCGTCGGGGCCGGCGATGTCGGCGAGCGGGCTGCCGGGTGCGGCGAAGGTCACGCCGCCGAGCACCTGCCCGTCGTGCTCGGCGACGAGCACCTCGGCCCGGGCGGCCCGCCCGGCCACGTCGCGCAGCACGTGCAGGTACGGGTCGTCCTCGTTGAAGTCCAGGTGCCCGTCGGCGAGGTAGGCCTGAGCCGTGATCTCGCCCAGCGTCTCGTGGTCGGCGGGCACCGCCGTTCTGATCACCATGTCCATGCGGTCGAGTGTGCAGGACGCCTCCGGCGGGCGGCGCTATCGTCGGAGGCAGCACCGTCGAGGAAGGTGAGCGAGGCATGACCGTGATGACCGACAGGCCCCACATGCTGACCGAGGACTTCGAGGCTGTCGCGCGCATAGCCGCTCGTGAGCGAGAAGGCACGCGACTTGAGTTCATCGACGGAGTCATCAGGAGCAAGGCCATGCCGGACGGCGACCACCAGATGATCATCCAGTGGTTGACGCGGATCTTCCTGCAGCACCGGCCGGAGCTCTGGCTCCACGGGGGGCAGGGGATCAAGGCACAGGCTTATCGCGAGGGCAGGGCCATCCCGGACGCGGTGCTGGCCCCTTCCAAGGCCTTCGCGGGACAGGGCGACTGGGTCGACCCCGCTCCGATCCTCATGGCCGTCGAGGTGACTTCGTGGGACTCCGACACCGTCCGGCGGGATCACGTCGAGAAGCCCCGTGCCTACGCGGAGACCGGCATCCCCTTGTACCTGCTGATCGACCGGGCCAAGTGCAAGGTCTCCGTCTACAGCCAGACCAACGGCCAGCGGTACGAGAGCATCCACATCGTGCCCTATGGAACGGACATCGCGCTCCCCGACCCCGTCGGCATCACCCTTCAGACCGAGGTCCTCAAGGACTGGGTGCGCTGAGCAACGCAGAAGGGCCCCGCCGAGAGGCTGCGGGGCCCTTCGAGCGCTTCAGCAGCAGCGGAAGCCCTCGCGGGGGTCCGCCTCGCGGGCGTCGGTGCGGGCGCGTTCGAAGGCGCGGCGGGTGAGGACCTCCGCGTCCGGGTCGTGGGAGCGGGCGTGGGCCACGTACCGGTCGTAGGCGGCCTCCCCGGAGAACTCCCGTACGTAGAACCGGGCCCTGGCCAGCATGCTGCGTACGGTGCTCACCCCACCGGCTCCTTGACCTGCCCGCCGCCGGAGTCGCGGTCCGCCCCTGCGGCGGCGAGCTGGGCCCGCTCCTCGGGGGTGGCGATCAGGCCCGCCGGGGCGACGATCTTCGACTCGGTCCACGGGACCTCCGACAGCTCCGCCGATCCGGGGTCGCGAACGGCCTTGACGCAGGTCCGCAGCGCGTCCGCGAGGACCACGATGATCAGGGCCGCGAAGAGGGCGCACAGCACGCCGTCCACCGTGGCGTTGGTGACGATCGTGTGCATGTCGTCCATGTTCTTCGCCGGGGCCAGCACCTTGTCGGCGTCGATGCCCGCCTGGTACTTGTCGCGCTGGGCGAAGAAGCCGACCTTCACGTCCTCGGAGAAGACCTTCTGGTAGCTGGCGGTGAGGGTCACCGTGGCGTCCCAGACCAGCGGGACGCCCGTCACCCAGGCCCACTTGAGCCGGCCGGACTTGACCAGCAGCGTGGTGCAGACGGCCAGTGCGACCGCGGCCAGCAGCTGGTTGGCGATGCCGAACAGCGGGAAGAGCTGGTTGATCCCGCCCAGCGGGTCCTTGATGCCGACCCACAGGAAGTAGCCCCACGCACCGACGACGATCGCGCTCGCGAACCACACGCCGGGCTTCCAGCTGACGTCCTTGAAGGGCTTGTGGACGTTGCCGAGGGTGTCCTGGAGCATGAACCGGCCCACGCGGGTGCCCGCGTCGAGCGTCGTCAGGATGAAGAGGGCCTCGAACATGATGGCGAAGTGGTACCAAAAGGCCTTCATCCCGGCGCCGCCGACGACGGAGGAGAAGATCTCCGACATTCCGAGTGCGAAGGTCGGCGCGCCGCCGGTACGGGACAGCAGGCTGGCTTCCTCGACGTCCTTGGCGGCCTGGGTGAGCGCCTCGGGCGAGATGGCGAAGCCGAAGTTCGTCACCGCCTGCGAGGCGGACTCGACCGTGGTGCCGATGACCCCGCCGGGGGAGTTCACCGCGAAGAACAGGCCCGGCTCGATGATGCAGGCCGCGATGATCGCCATGACGGCGACGAACGACTCGGTCAGCATGGCGCCGTAGCCGATCATGCGGACCTGGGTCTCCTTCTGGATCATCTTCGGGGTGGTGCCCGAGGAGACCAGGGCGTGGAAGCCCGAGAGCGCGCCGCACGCGATGGTGATGAAGACGAACGGGAACATCGACCCGGCGAAGACCGGGCCGTCCCCGCGGGCCGCGAAGTCGGTGACGGAGGGCATCTTCAGCGTCGGCATCGCGATGACCACGCCGAGCGCGAGGAGCGCGATGGTGCCGACCTTCATGAAGGTGGACAGGTAGTCGCGGGGGGCGAGCAGCATCCACACCGGCAGGACCGACGCCAGGAAGCCGTACACCACCATCCAGATGACGAGCGTCTCCTTCTCCAGGGTGAAGGTCCCGGCGAAGGAGGACTCGGCGACCCAGCCGCCCGCGACGATGGCGAGCAGCAGCAGGGCGACGCCGATGAGGGAGACCTCGGTGACCCGGCCCGGCCGCAGGACGCGCAGGTAGAAGCCCATGAAGACGGCGATCGGGATGGTCATGCCGATGGAGAAGACGCCCCAGGGGGAGTGGGCGAGGGCGTTGACGATGACCAGCGCCAGCACGGCCAGCAGGATGATCATGATGGCGAACACGGCGACCAGGGCGGCGGCTCCGCCGACGGGGCCGATCTCGTCCCGCGCCATCTGGCCCAGAGAGCGGCCGTCGCGGCGGGTGGAGAAGAACAGCGTCACCATGTCCTGGACGGCGCCGGCGAAGATCACGCCCGCGACGATCCAGATGGTCCCGGGAAGGTAGCCCATCTGCGCGGCGAGCACGGGGCCGACGAGCGGGCCGGCGCCGGCGACGGCGGCGAAGTGGTGGCCGAAGAGCACCCGGCGGTCGGTGGGATGGAAGTCGACACCGTTGTCGAGGCGTTCGGCGGGGGTGGCCCGCGTCGCGTCGACCTTCAGTACGCGGTGCGCGATGAAGCGCGCGTAGAAGCGGTAGCCGATGGCGTACGAGCCCAGGGCCGCGGCGAGCAGCCAGGCCGCGGAGATCTCCTCGCCGCGCGAGAGCGCCAGCATGCCCCAGCCGATGGCGCCGACGAGTCCGACGAGCACCCATACGGCGATGGACTTGGGGGAGGGCGGGCCCGATGGGGTTCCCGGACCCGCCGTGTCCCTTTGTGTCCCTGTTGCTTCCGGTTCAGGCATGATCTCTCGTCCCCTCGTCGATCATCTGCGTAAGCAGGCGGAATCTACGGGGGATTGCCTGGTGAACGTAAGACCCCGTCCGCATTCCGGTCGCGGGATTCCGGTACGCGGGGCGGGGTGCGTGCGTGTCAGACGGCGGGGCGCTTGAGCCTGGCGACGAACTTGTACCGGTCGCCGCGGTACACCGAGCGCACCCACTCGACCGGTTCGCCGTCGGCGTCCAGGGAGTGCCGGGAGAGCATCAGCATCGGCAGCCCGACGTCGGTGCCGAGCAGGCCGGCCTCGCGCGGGGTGGCCAGCGAGGTCTCGATCGTCTCCTCGGCCTCTGCCAGGTGGACGTCGTACACCTCTGCCAGGGCGGTGTAGAGGGAGGTGTACTTGGCGAGCGAGCGGCGCAGCGCGGGGAAGCGCTTGGCCGAGAGGTGGGTGGTCTCGATGGCCATGGGCTCGCCGCTGGCCAGACGCAGCCGCTCGATGCGCAGCACCCGTCCACCGGTGTTGATCTTGAGGAGTCCGGCGAGGGTGTCGTCGGCGGTCACGTAGCCGATGTCGAGGAGCTGCGAGGTCGGCTCCAGGCCCTGGGCCCGCATGTCCTCCGTGTACGAGGTGAGTTGCAGCGCCTGGGAGACCTTCGGCTTGGCGACGAAGGTGCCTTTGCCCTGGATCCGCTCCAGACGTCCTTCTACGACCAGTTCCTGGAGGGCCTGCCGGACGGTGGTCCGGGAGGTGTCGAACTCGGCCGCGAGCGTGCGCTCCGGCGGTACCGGCGTCCCGGGCGGCATGGTTTCGGTCATGTCGAGCAAGTGCCGCTTGAGTCGGTAGTACTTGGGTACCCGGGCCGTGCGAGTGGCTGCCCCGCCGTCCGGCTCCGTGAGTGCCCCTTCGGTGGCCATGGCCGCCCGCCTTCCCGACTCCAGTTTCGCTGCCGTCACCGGCTCCTCCGATATGTGCGGTCACATCGTGACACGTAAGGGGGGACAGGCCTTCTCTCCCCCCAGGTGTCGGTCCGATAACGGACCGGGCACCCGCTCATTAGACCCTTGACACCCCTAAAGGTCTAGGCCAAGCTCCAGCTACTGGTCTACACCAATATGGATCAGATCCCAGCCCCACGGCAGTACTTCGCGTATGTCACCGCGGCGGGCAAGGGAAGTGCAGGCAGGCATCCCTGAGGAGGGTGGCGTGAAGCGCAAGCTCATCGCGGCGGTCGGTGTCGCGGGCATGATGGTCGGTCTCGCGGCGTGTGGCAATGGGGACGACGACAAGGCCAAGGCCGACGCGGGTCCCAAGGAGATCACCGTCTGGGTCATGGACGGCTCGGCGCCGAAGGCCTGGATCGACGAGGTCAACAAGGAGTTCTCGGCCAAGCACCCCGGTGTCACGGTCAAGGTCGAGGAGCAGAAGTGGACCGGTATCCAGGAGAAGGTCACCACGGCCCTCTCCGAGAACAACCCTCCGGACGTTCTTGAGCTCGGCAACACCCAGACCGCCGGCTACGCGGTCACCGGCGGTCTTGCCGACCTGACGAAGGACAAGGCCGCCCTCGGCGCCGACGCCTGGCAGAAGAGCATGCTCGCCTCGGCCGAGGTCGACGGCAAGCTCTACTCCGCCCCCTGGTACGCCGCCAACCGCGTCGTCGTCTACGACAAGAAGGCCTTCGCCAAGGCCGGCGTCACCCCGCCCACCACACGCGACGAGTGGATCGCCGGCCTGGAGAAGCTGAAGGCGGCCGACCCGGCCACCCAGCCCATCTACCTCCCCGGCCAGAGCTGGTACGTCCTCGCCGGTCTCATCTGGGACGAGGGCGGCGACCTCGCCGTGAAGGACGGCGACAAGTGGAAGGGCGGCCTCGGCACCCCGCAGGCCGGCGCCGCGATGGAGTTCTACAAGAAGCTCCAGTCCTACTCCACCGCGCCGAAGGACAAGGACGAGGCCAACCCGCAGCAGTCCACCGACATCGTCCCCAAGGGCGGCGTCGCTTCCTGGATCGGTCTCGGCTGGGAGGCCGGCGGTGCCGAGAAGGCCCTGAAGGAAGCGGGCAAGGAAGCCGACTTCGGCTACTTCCCGATCCCCGGCAAGACGGCCGACAAGACCGGCACCGTCTTCCTCGGCGGCTCGAACCTCGCCGTGGCCGAGCGCTCCAAGAACAAGGAGCTCGCCAAGGAGTGGCTGGCCCTCGCCGCCGGCAAGGACCAGATGACCAAGTACGCGGCCGAGACCAAGGGTGCGCTGCTCCCGAACCAGGCCGCCGCCAACTTCACCCCCGCCGCGGGCTCCTTCGCCGAGGCCATGGGCAAGGGCGGCGTCAACGGCAAGATCACCCCGGTCACCGCGGGCTGGGCGAACGTCGAGACCGAGCCGAACCCCATCAAGGAGTTCATGACCAAGGTCCTCAAGGGTGAGGACGCGGCCAAGGCCGGCGCCGAGGCGGACGCGGAGATCGCGAAGCGCATCAACAAGTAGTCCCGCCCCGCAGTACCCGCACGACCCAGCAGTGTGATCGCACCGGGGAGTGCGGCAGGTGCCCGGACACCCGCCGCGCCCCCGGTCGCGCATTTGACTCCACAGTCAACCGCGAGGAAGCCAAGCCATGACCGTGCACTCCCAGGGAGCGGTGACCAGCGCTCCACAGGACGCACCACCGAAGTCCGCCGGACTGCCCCAGACGCCGGCCCCAGCAACCGGCACAGGCCCCACGCCGCCTCGCGGGGGCGGGAAGTCGCTCCCCACGGGGTGGCTGCCCTATCTGCTGGTCGCGCCCGCGGTGCTCGCCCTCGCGACGCTCCTGCTGTACCCGCTGATCAAGAACGTGATCCTGTCCCTCCAGGACATCAACAAGGTCGAGTTCATCCAGCGGAAGTACCCCTTCGCGGGACTCGCCAACTACACCGAACTGCTGGGTGACACGGCCTTCTGGACCGTCGTCGTCCGCAGCTTCGCCTTCACCCTGGCCAACGTCGCGCTGATCATGGCGCTGGGAAGCCTCATCGGCATCCTGCTGAACAGGCTCGGCAAGAAGATGCGCCTGGTCCTCTCGATGGCGCTGGTGATGGCCTGGGCCATGCCGATCGTCGCCTCGGTGCAGGTCTTCCGCTGGCTGTTCGACGAGCAGTTCGGTGTCATGAACTGGGTCATGCGCACCGCGGGCTTCACCGGCTACGAACAGCACAACTGGATGGAGACCGGCCTCTCCACCATGGTGATCATCACCATCCTGGTGGTCTGGGGCTCCATCCCCTTCGTCGCCCTCAACATGTACGCGGGGCTCACCACGGTCGGCGCCGAGCTGTACGAGGCCGCCCGGATGGACGGGGCCAACGGCTGGCAGACCTTCTGGAGGATCGTCTTCCCGAACCTGAAGCCCTTCTTCCTCATCACCACCTTCCTTGAGGTCATCTGGGTCTTCAAGGCCTTCACCCAGGTCTACGCGATCAACAAGGGCGGCCCGGACCGCGGCTCCGAGATCCTGCCGGTCTTCGCCTACGTCGAGGGCCAGAGCCAGTTCCACTACGGCCTCGCCGCCGCGATCTCCGTCCTCACGATCGTGATCCTCATGATCGTCATGTCCTTCTACTTCCGCCTGATCCTGAAGCAGGAGGAGGAGCAGTGAGCACGACCACCGCCCCGAAGCCGGCGGCTCCCGAGCGGCCCGCACAGCAGCTCCGCACCCGCCGCCCGGTGCGCCCCGCGGCCGTGGCCAAGAACCTCGGCGCCCTCCTGCTGGCCCTGCTCTTCGTCTTTCCCGTGTACTGGATGTTCTCGTCGGCCCTCAAGCCGGCCGACCAGATGCTCACCAAGGACCCCGTCTTCGTCTTCACGCCGACGATGGACAACTTCGGCAAGGCCACCGGGGTCGAGAACTTCTGGACGTACGTCACCAACAGCGTCCTGGTCACCCTCGGCGCCGTGCTGCTGGCCCTGCTCGTCGCCCTGGCCGCGAGCTTCGCCATCGCCCGCATGAGGTTCAAGGGCCGCAAGGGCCTGGTCCTCACCGTGATGATGGCCCAGATGGCCCCCTGGGAGGTCATGGTCATCGCCATGTACATGATCGTTCGCGACGCCGAGATGCTGAACAGCCTCCCGCTGCTCACCGCGATCTACTTCGTGATGATCCTGCCCTTCACCATCTGGACCCTGCGCGGTTTCATCGCCGCCGTCCCGGTGACCCTGGAGGAGGCCGCCCAGATCGACGGCTGCACCCGCGGCCAGGCCTTCCGCAAGGTGATCTTCCCGCTGCTGGCCCCCGGCCTGATGTCCACCTCGCTCTTCGGCTTCATCACCGCCTGGAACGAGTTCGCCATGGTCCTGATCCTCAACAAGGAGAAGACCGCGCAGACCCTGCCGCTGTGGCTGACCGAGTTCATGTCCGCCTTCGGCAACGACTGGGGCGCCACCATGGCCGCGTCCTCGCTCTTCGCGGTCCCGGTCCTGCTGATCTTCATCTTCCTCCAGCGCAAGGCCGTCGGCGGCATGACCGCCGGCGCAGTGAAGGGATGACGCCGTCATGACTGTCCTTGCGCACCGCGCCACCGCCTCCGACGAGGTGACCCGCGACGCACTCGCCGTCCTCCAGCCCGGCTTCGAGGGCACCACCGCCCCGGCCTGGCTGCTCCGCCGGATCGGCGAAGGCCTCACCTCGGTCGGCCTGTTCGGCCGCAACATCGCCTCGCCCGAGCAGCTCGCCGCGCTGACCGCGCAGCTGCGCGCCGAGCGGGACGACGTCCTCGTCGCCATCGACGAGGAGGGCGGCGACGTCACCCGCCTGGAGGTCCGGGGCGGCTCGTCCTTCCCCGGCAACCTGGCCCTCGGCGCCGTCGACGACACCGGCCTGACCCGGGACGTCGCCCACGAGCTGGGCCGCCGTCTCGCCGAATGCGGCGTCAACCTCAACTGGGCGCCCTCCGCCGACGTCAACTCCAACCCGGACAACCCGGTCATCGGCGTACGGTCCTTCGGCGCCGACACCCACCTCGCCGCCCGGCACACCGCCGCCTACGTCGAGGGCCTCCAGGCCGCCGGCGTCGCCGCGTGCACCAAGCACTTCCCCGGCCACGGCGACACCAACGTCGACTCCCACCACGCCCTGCCGCGCATCGACGTGGACCTCGACACCCTCGTCGCACGGGAACTCGTACCGTTCAGGGCCGCCATCGAGGCCGGGACCAGGGCCGTGATGAGCGCGCACATCCTGGTGCCCGCCCTCGACCCGACCCGCCCGGCCACGCTCAGCCCGCAGATCCTCACCGGTCTGCTGCGCAAGGAGCTCGGCTACGAGGGCCTCATCGTCACCGACGGCATGGAGATGAACGCCATCGCCGGAACGTACGGGATCGAGCGCGGCTCGGTCCTCGCCATCGCGGCGGGCGCCGACGCCATCTGTGTCGGCGGCGGACTCGCCGACGAGGCCACCGTCCTGCGGCTGCGCGACGCGCTGGTCGCGGCCGTGCACGAGGGCACGCTCCCGCAGGAGCGCCTCGCCGACGCCGCCGCCCGGGTCCGGGCGCTGGCCGCCTGGACCCGGGCGGCCCGGCCCGACGCGCGGCCGGAGGGGAGCCGCGCGTCCGGCATCGGCCTGACCGCCGCCCGCCGGGCCCTGGTCGTCACCGGGTCGGCGGGCCCGTCGGCCGCCCGGCCCTACGTCGCGACCTTGACCCCGGTGGCGAACATCGCGGTCGGCGACGAGACCCCGTGGGGCCCGGCCGCCGAACTGGCCGAGCTGCTGCCGGGCACCGCCTCGGGCCTGTACCCCCGGGGCGCCACGGCCGGGGAGATCCTGGCGGCGGCGGGGGAGCGCACCGTCGTCGCGGTGGTCCGCGACGCGCACCGGCACGCGTGGATGACCGAGGTACTGGACGCCCTGGTCGAAGCCCGCCCGGACACGGTCGTGGTCGAGATGGGGCTGCCCCGCGCCGAGCCGCGCGGGGCCCTGCACATCGCGACGCACGGCGCCGCGCGCGTCTGCGGACGCGCCGCCGCCGAGGTCGTCGCGGAGGCCGTCACAGGGGTGTGACGCCGCGGTACCGGAGCCGGGCACCCGTCACAGGGGTGGTGCCCGGCTCCGCCGCCCACGGCGAAGGGCCGGACTCCCAGCGGGAGCCCGGCCCTTCGTCCGTTCCGGGCGCTACGGCTGCTACAGCCCCTGCCAGGACGGCTTGTTGGCGTAGGCGTGGCGGAAGTAGTCGGCCAGCTTGAGCTTGGAGGCGGCGGCCTCGTCCACGACGACGGTCGCATGCCGGTGCAGCTGCAGCGCGGACGCCGGTACGAGGGCGGACAGCGGCCCCTCGACGGTCTGTGCGACGGCCTCGGCCTTGCCCTCGCCGGTGGCCAGCAGGACCAGGTGGCGGGCGTCGAGGATGGTGCCGATGCCCTGGGTGATGACGTGGTGCGGCACCTGCTCCAGGTCGTCGTCGAAGAAGCGCGCGTTGTCCACGCGAGTCTGCTCCGTCAGCGTCTTGATGCGGGTGCGCGAGGCCAGGGAGGAGCAGGGCTCGTTGAAGCCGATGTGCCCGTCCGTGCCGATGCCCAGCAGCTGGAGGTCGACGCCGCCGGCCTCGGCCAGGGCCCGGTCGTAGGCCTCGCACGCGGCGACGAGGTCCTCGGCCGCACCGTCGGGGCCCATGAAGGAGGCGTCGGTCAGGCCGAGGGGCTCGACGACCTCGCGCAGGACGACGGCCCGGTAGGACTCCGGGTGCCCGGCGGGCAGGCCCACGTACTCGTCGAGCTGGCATATCCGGGCCCGGGAGACGTCGGCCTCACCCGCCCCGACCTTGCGCGTGAGGGCCTCGTAGACGGGCAGCGGGGTAGAGCCGGTCGCCACGCCGAGCAGGGCGTCGGGCTTGCGGCGCACCAGGGCGGCCATGGCCTCCGCGATGAGCTCGCCGCCTGCCTTGGCGTCCGGGACGATGACAACTTCCACGCGGGGCCTGCCGATCTGGAGTGGGTGATGTGGTATAGACCAATCTAGCAGAGTGGGCCGGGTACGACGGGGGTTCCCGCCACTTTCCATGCTGATCCCGCCCCGGGCATGCGGCCTCCCGGGAACCGGTCCGACGCCGGGGCGGGGGCGTCCACGTCACCCGCCCCGGCGAAGTCCGCCGCCCCCGCGTTGTTGACCAGGATGTCCACCGACTCCGTGTGTGCGGGGTGGGCCTCGTACGCCGCCCGGAGGGCCTCCGCGTCCCCGCGGGCCCCGAGCTCGGCCACGGCGCTGCGCGAGCGCCGCAACGCCGACCTGGGGCTCTTCGAGCGCCGGATCCGCGCCGACATCGCGACCGGCGCGCTGCCCGCGGACACGGAGGCGCGGGCGCCGGCCTGGTATGCCGGGGCCGTGCTTCAGGGGATGTTCCGGCAGTCGCGCGACGGGGCGACCCGGGAGGAACTGGAGGCGGTGGCGGAGCGGGCCCTGTCGGCCTGGCCGTGAAAGGCCCCGGGAATTCCTCTGGGCCACGGTGCAGGACGGGACCCTCAACCCGTCCGGCACCGTAGCCCGGAGTACTTACGGCCGTCAGGTGTGCGGTTCCCGGCGGCCGGTGAGAGGTGCCTGCGCGGTCAGGGCAGAGCGCGCGGCCACCTCGTTCCGTCCTCCTGTGCGGGGAGGGCGGAGACTGTAAGCCAATTCTGGACTAGACCAATCTGTTCTGTCCATCCAATGACGGTAGCTGGAAACCCGTCACTTCCTCCAACAGTACGCGGCCCGCGCCCCTCCTGGATACTCCTGAGTACCCGCGTGGGGAAAGTCATCGTGCGTACCCGGGGTACGCTCGCAACGTGCCCTCCATGAACGACCTCGTACGCCAGCACACCGCTCTCGGAGAAACCGACCTGGAGTGGCTCCACCTGCTGGTCTCGGAGTGGCAGCTGCTCTCCGACCTCTCCTTCGCCGACCTCGTGCTGTGGGTGCCCACCCTCGACGGCACGCGGTACGTCTCGGTCGCCCAGATGCGCCCGAACACCGGCCCCACCTCGTACCAGGACGACATGGTCGGACACCTGGTGCCGCGCGGCCGCCGTCCCCTGCTCGACGCCGCGCTCGACGAGGGCCGCATCGTGCGCGAGGGCGACCCGGAGTGGCGCGAGGAGGTGCCGGTGCGCGTCGAGTCGATCCCCGTCCGCCGCGAGGGCCGCGTACTCGGAGTGATCGCCCGCAATACCAACCTGCTCACTGTGCGTACACCGAGCCGACTGGAGCTGACCTACCTCCAGTCCGCCTCGGACCTCGCACAGATGATCGCGGCGGGCGCCTTCCCCTTCCCCGGCCAGCAGGTCGACATGGACGCCTCGCCGCGCGTCGGCGACGGCCTGATCCGGCTCGACGCCGACGGAGTGGTCACCTACGCCTCCCCGAACGCCCTCTCCGCCTACCACCGCCTCGGCCTCGCCTCCGACCTGGTCGGCCAGGACCTCGGTGCCACCACCGCCGAACTCGCCCCCTCCCGCGGCCCGGTGGACGAGGCGCTGGTCAAGCTCGCCAGCGGCTGGGCCCCCCGTGAGACCGAGGTCGAGGGCAACGGCGGCGTCATCCAGCTGCGCGCCATCCCGCTCAAGCCGAAGGGCACCCGGATCGGCTCCCTGGTGCTCTGCCGCGACGTCACCGAACTGCGCCGTCGCGAACGTGAACTCATCACCAAGGACGCGACCATCCGGGAGATCCACCACCGGGTGAAGAACAACCTCCAGACGGTGGCCGCGCTCCTGCGGCTCCAGGCCCGCCGCATGGATTCGCCCCAGGGTCGCGAGGCCCTCAACGAGGCCGTGCGCCGCGTCGGTTCGATCGCGATCGTGCACGAGACGCTGTCCCAGAACCTCGACGAGCGGGTCGAGTTCGACGAGATCGCCGACCGCGTGATCGCGATGGTCTCGGAGATCTCACCGGGCCGGGTCGACTGCCGGCGCACCGGCCGCTTCGGGATCCTGGACGCGGAGGTCGCCACCCCGCTGTCGATGGTGCTGACCGAGATCCTGCAGAACGCCCTGGAGCACGCCTTCACCCCGGGGGAGCGGGGCGCCGTGGAGGTGGCCGCGCTGCGCAGCGGGACCGGCCGCAAGGACGGGCGCCTGCTGATCACCGTCCTCGACGACGGCAACGGCCTGCCCGAGGGGTTCGACCCCCAGCGGGCCGGCAACCTCGGTCTGCAGATCGTCCGGACCCTCGTGGAGGGGGAACTCGGCGGCACCTTCGACATGGTCCGGGCCGAGCCGCGCGGTACCAAGGTCGTCCTCGACCTGCCGTCCAGCCCGCAGAAGTAGCAGCCGTACGGTGACTCGGCGTGAGCGACGGCTTCCGGGTCATGCGGACGCAGCGTAGTCGCGCAGCAGCACTGAGCCCCGGACCGAATGCTTCGGTCCGGGGCTCAAGAGCACGTTGCTGAGCGCTTCTACCGTTACTGCGCGCTGCGCGTCGAGGCTCGAAAGTCGTTGTCAGGCGCTGGCGTTGCGCGCCCGGTTGCGAGCGGCGCGGCGCTTCATGGCGCGGCGCTCGTCCTCGCTGAGACCGCCCCAGACGCCGGAGTCCTGACCGGACTCAAGCGCCCACTGCAGGCACTGCTCCATGACGGGGCAACGGCGGCAGACGGCCTTGGCTTCCTCGATCTGCAGCAGCGCAGGACCGGTGTTGCCGATGGGGAAGAAGAGTTCCGGGTCTTCCTCGCGGCAAACGGCGTTGTGACGCCAGTCCATGGCTGCTCCATCTCCTTGTGTTACGGGCACTTTGCTTGTGAATGTGAACGCTTTCACGAATCCCCCCGCGAGGGAAGGGCGATCGCCCGGTTTCACGCGGGTGATCAGTCTGAGATTCGTGGAGGGGTTCTGGCGGTCTGTGTGGGTGCCGGGTCCTGCGGGCTGTCCCGATCGCCATGAAGAGATTCGCAAACCTCGGACGGGGATACAACCCCTTCCGGAAAGTTTTTTTTGATTCGTCGGTGTCTACTAGGTCACAGCCCTACATCGTGAGGGTGGACCGGCGTGTAAACGTTCGAGTGAAAGGCCTACAGGCCCTTCTGGTCACACAATCACACGCAGTGCACGGCGTACGCCTGTGAACCGAACGCTGGTGCGCAGCCCGAGGTGATCACCGTCCATCTGGAACGGGAGGGGAACCTTCGAATGCAAGGTGAAGTCGGTCAGATCGTGCAGAGACACCGCATGCTTGCCGTGTGGACCCCGCTCAGGAGTGGAGGTCAGGAGCTGTGTCGCGTAGCGGGCGACGGCCGGAGTTGACAAACGGTTGAGTGCCAATACGTCAAGCGCGGTATCGAACGACGCCTCCGGGGAGGCGTAAAGCGGACGATTCCCCAGATACGTCCACGGTGAGGTGTTGCACACTATCGACAGCACCAGGTCCGTCACCGGATCCGCTCCGGGCCGCTCCAGGGTGACCGTGCCGTGCCGCCGGTTGGGCTCCTCCCAGAACTGGCGCATCAGCTGTCGTACGTACAGCGCGTGCGTCGAACGCTTGCCGCGCTCCCGCTGCTGCTCGACCCGCCCCACGACGCCCGCGTCGAAACCGAAGCCCGCGCAGAAGGTGAACCAGCGCGCCGGCACCGACTCGTCCTCCGTCCCCGGAGTCCCCGCCGCCAGTCCCAGGCCGACCGTCCGCTCGCGTGCCTCGCGCAGTGCGTCCAGCAGCGCGCCCGTCGCCTCGACCGCGTCGTTCGGCAGCCCCAGGGCGCGGGCGAACACGTTGGTGGAGCCGCCGGGAACCACCGCCAGCCGGGGCAGCCGGTCCGGATCGGGGCCGTTGTGCAGGAGCCCGTTCACCACCTCGTTGACCGTGCCGTCGCCACCCAGGGCGACCACCAGGTCAAGCCCCTCGTGCGCGGCCCTGCGCCCCAGGTCCCGGGCGTGCCCGCGGTACTCGGTGGTGACCGCCTCCAGCTTCATCTCGCTGGCCAGGGCATGGATCAGGACATCGCGCGTGCGCGCACTGGTGGTCGTCGCTGCTGGGTTGGCCACGAGAAGTGCACGCATGAGCGCCAGACTACCCACCCCTTCGTGAGCCGACCCTACTGGCCGTCCCCTCCGGCCCGCGGAGGGCGCCGCTACCCTGCTCGGGTGAGTAAGAAGCAGCCCGCGAAGGCCCCCACCCCCACCGTCGAAGCGCCCACCGCGCCGCCCCGCCGGCTGACCGCCGCGGCCGCGCTCACCGCCCTGGAGGGGCTGGCGCTCGCCGGCCTCGGCGTGTACATGCTGTTCGTCGGCATCGCCGGCGACCCCGACTCCCCGCAGCAGGCCGAGACGGGCGGCATCACCCTGCTCGCGCTCGCCGCGCTGCCGCTGATCGCCGCCCGCGGACTGCGCCTGGGCCGCCGCTGGAGCCGCGGCCCGGCACTGATCACCCAGCTGATGGCGCTGCCGGTGGCCTGGACGCTCTACACCACCGGCGGTGCCATGATCGCCGCCGCCGTGGCTCTCGCGGTGGCCGCGGTGGCCGTCGTCGCACTGCTCGTGAACCCGACGGCGACCGAGGCCCTCGGTATCGGAGAGCCGCCCTCCTCCTGAGCCCGGCGCGTGGCCGGGCCGGGCTCACTCCTCGACGAGGAGCTTCTCGCGGAGCTGGGCCAGGGTGCGGGCCAGCAGGCGGGAGACGTGCATCTGGGAGATGCCGACTTCCTGCGCGATCTGCGACTGCGTCATATTGCCAAAGAAGCGGAGGAGCAGAATCCGCTTCTCTCGGGGCGGCAGCCCCTCCAGCAGCGGCTTGAGGGACTCGCGGTACTCGACGCCCTCCAGGGCCTCGTCCTCCGCACCCAGCGTGTCCGCGACCGCCGGCGACTCGTCGTCGGTGTCCGGGACGTCCAGGGAGAGCGTGCTGTAGGCATTGGCCGATTCCAGACCCTCCAGCACCTCCTCCTCGGAGATACCGAGCCGCTCGGCCAGCTCGTGCACCGTCGGGGAACGCCCGTGCTGCTGGGACAGCTCGGCCGTGGCCGTCGTCAGCGAGAGCCGCAGCTCCTGCAGGCGCCGGGGCACCCGCACCGCCCAGCCCTTGTCACGGAAGTGGCGCTTGATCTCGCCGACCACCGTGGGCGTGGCATACGTGGAGAACTCGACCCCGCGGTCCGGATCGAACCGGTCCACCGACTTGATGAGGCCGATCGTCGCGACCTGGGTCAGGTCGTCCAGCGGCTCACCGCGGTTGCGGAAACGCCGCGCCAGGTGCTCGACCAGGGGCAGGTGCATCCGTACCAGCCGGTTGCGCAGCTCCGCCTTCTCCGCCGAGCCGTCGGGCAGTGCCCGCAACTCCACGAACAGGGCCCGCGCGCTGCTGCGGTCGCGCGGATCGGGCAGGGCCGCCGGGGCCGGAGGCACCGGGAACCCCGCCGCCGGGGCCGGCGCAGCGGCCTCCGGCGGCTGTGCCGGCTGTGATTGGTCGTGCTGGTTCTCGCTCATAGGGCCCGCCCGTCGCTCCGCCGAGTCCAAAAAGCCGTCTTCCGCATCCGCGTCAGCCGGGTGCGGCCGGGCGTGCAACTGCTCCGGGATGCCGCCGTCGACCTCGTGCCGTACCCGGGGCCGATCCCCGCCCCGCACCGGGATCTCCCCGCCGCTCACGCCGGGCCTGGCCCCGCGCCGCGTTGTTTGTACAGACTGATGCTCACCGTCCGGTTCTCCTCGACCGTGGCCTCGACCTTGCCGGCCAGCGCCGACAGGACCGTCCACGCGAACGTGTCACGCTCCGGCGCGCGTCCGTCCGTGGTCGGCGCCGAGACGGTCACCTCCAGCGAATCATCGATCAGCCGGAAGACGCAGCTGAGGACGGAGCCCGGCACGGCCTGCTGGAGCAGGATCGCGCAGGCCTCGTCCACCGCGATGCGGAGGTCCTCGATCTCGTCGAGGGTGAAGTCCAAACGTGCCGCGAGGCCGGCCGTGGCCGTCCGCAGCACCGACAGGTAGGCACCCGCAGCGGGCAGCCGGACTTCCACGAAGTCCTGAGTCCCGGGCTCGCCTGCGATCTGGGACACCCTCACCTCCAAGGTGGTACGAGCTCTTTTCGCCGGTGACGCTACCGCGATCCGGGCGATTGTGTCGCGGCACCCCTCGTGACGCCCGCCCCGAGCACCCTGCCCTGCGACCAGTGACTGATGGTAAGCCCATGGGTACGCACAGTGGCTAGGGGTCTGCGGGGGTCAAATCGGGGGAACCGGCGGAGGGTTGAACTACCCCGCCTCAGACGATCGAACCGTCCACGAAACACCAGCGCCAGGTCTCGCCCGGCTCGAAGCTCCGCATGACCGGATGGCCGGTCTCGTCGTGGTGCGCCGTCGCGTGCCGGAAGGGCGAGGAGTCGCAGCACGCCACGTGCCCGCAGCCCAGGCACATCCGCAGCTGCACCGGGTGGCTGCCGGCCGCCAGACATTCGGCGCAGGTCTGTGCAGACGGGACCGGTTCGGGGCGCGGCAGTTCGGCAACGTGGGTGCACTCGCTCATGATGGCCAGCGTACGGCCAGGGTACGGGCGCGCGACGAAGGAGGACGGATCTTCGATGGACGCATTGCAGCTGGTGGCCCTGGTCGCGGGCAGCGCGGCCGTGGCGGGACTCGCCCGCCGCACGCCCGTTCCGGCGCCGCTCCTGCTGGTCGCCGCCGGCCTGGCGGCCTCGTACGTCCCGGGCGTGCCCTCGTACACCCTCGACCCGCACATCGTGCTGCCGCTGCTGCTCCCGCCGCTGCTGCACACGGCCGCGGTGGACAGCTCGTACCTGGACCTGCGGGCCAACATCAGGCCGATCGCGATGCTGTCGGTCGGCTACGTGCTCTTCGCGACGGTCGTCGTCGGGTACGCGGCGTACCTGCTGGTGCCCGGGCTGTCCCTGCCGGTGGCGCTGGTACTGGGCGCGGTGATCGCGCCGCCCGATGCGGTGGCCGCCACCGCGATCGCCCGCAAGCTGCGGCTGCCGAACCGGCTGACGACCATCCTGCAGGGCGAGTCCCTGGTCAACGACGCGACCGCGATCACCGCGTACAAGGTGGCCCTGGCGGCGGCGGTCGGGGTGAGCGCCGGCTGGGCGGGCGGGATCGCGGAGTTCCTGCTGGCCTCGGTGGGCGGCGTCGGCGTCGGCCTGCTGCTCATGGTGCCGATCCACCAGCTGCGCAAAAGGATGAAGGAACCCCTCCTCCAGAACACCCTCTCGCTGCTGATCCCCTTCGTGGCGTACGCGGCGGCCGAGCGGGTGCACGCCTCCGGCGTACTGGCCGTGGTCGTGGTCGCGCTGTACCTCGGGCACCGCAACTGGCAGGTCGACTTCGCCACCCGGCTCCAGGAGGCGGCGGTGTGGAAGATGGTCGCCTTCATCCTGGAGTCGGTCGTCTTCGCGCTGATCGGCCTGCAGCTGCCGGTGGTCCTCACGGGGCTGGGGGAGTACCAGGGCATGGACGCGGCCTGGTACGCGGTCGCCGTGTTCGTCGTGGTGGTGGTCGCCCGCTTCGTCTGGGTGTTCCCGGCGACCTTCGTGCCGCGCCGGCTGTCGCCCCGGATCCGGACGCGGGAGCCGGAGACCGACTGGAAGTCCCCGGTGATCGTGGGCTGGGCCGGGATGCGGGGTGTGGTCTCGCTGGCCATCGCCTTCTCCGTGCCGATCTCGGTGCAGCACCGGAACCTGATCCTGTTCCTCACCTTCACGACGGTCATCGGGACGCTGGTGGTGCAGGGGCTGACGCTGCCGCCGCTGATCAGGGTGCTGAAGCTGCCGCCGAAGGACGTGCGGGCCGAGACGCTGGCGGAGGCGCAGGCGCAGAGCGAGGCCTCGCGGGCGGCGGAGGAGCGGCTGACGGAGCTGCTGGAGGAACCGGAGAACTCCACGCTGCCGCCGCCGCTGGCGGACCGGCTGCGGGCGGTGCTGGAACGGCGGCGCAACGCGGTGTGGGAACGGCTGGGCGAGGTCAACCCGCTGACGGGGGAGTCCGCGGACGACATCTACCGGCGGCTCGCGGGCGAGATGATCGAGTCGGAGCGGGAGGTGTTCGTCGCGCTGCGCGACGGGCGGCGCATCGACGACGAGATGCTGCGGGTGCTGCTGCGCAGGCTGGACCTGGAGGAGGCGGCGGCGTACCGCGAGGCCACGTGACCCCTGCGGGGCTGCTCGGCGGATCGGCGGTGGTGCCGGTGCCGGTGCAGGTGCAGGTGTCTTGGCGGGGCGGCCGGGGACGGAGACGGGGGCTCGGCCGGGGCCGGTGCCGGGGTGGGGTGTCGTCCCGGACTCATGATTTATGGCGCCCCGGCGGTGTCGGCCCGTACGGGCCGTGTCGCGCCACACATCACGTTTCACGTCCCGGACAACACCCCACCCCGTCCCCGTCCCCTACGGGCGGCCGGTGATGATCGCGGTGACGGTCGTGCCGGGCGGGAAGGCGCCGGCCCGGGTGAGGGTGGTCAGGGCCCAGAGGAGTTTGGCCACGTAGATCCGCTCCACCGGGAAGCCGTGGCGGGCGGCGAAGTCGGCGGCGAAGGACTCCAGGGCGGCCGGGACACGGGCGTAGCCGCCGTGGTGGAAGTCCTCGGCCAGGGCCCAGTCGCCGACCGGGCCGCCGTACGCCTCGGTCTGGAGGGAACGTATCTCCCCGGACAGGAAGCCCCCCGCCAGGACGGGAACGCCCAGCGCCCGCTGCCCGGGTGCGAGGCCCGCGGCCAGGCCCGCCAGGGTGCCGCCGGTGCCGCACGCCACCGCGGCCACGTCGGTCACGCCGCGGAGCTCGCGGCCCAGCTCCGCGCAGCCCGCCAGGGCGAGTGCGTTGCTGCCGCCCTCCGGGACGACGTACGCCCCGCCCGCGCCGGCCCCGTCCAGCAGCTCGGCCAGGGCCTGCGGGTCGGCCTTGGCGCGGTAGCGCGAGCGGCTGACGAAGTGCAGGCGCATGCCGTCGGCCGCGCACCGGGCGAGGGAGTCGTTCAGGGGCCGGCCGGCCAGCTCGTCGCCGCGGACGATGCCGACCGTCCCGAGGCCCAGCAGCCGGCCGGCGGCGGCGGTGGCCCGCAGGTGGTTGGAGTACGCCCCGCCGAAGGTGACGAGTTGCTCGTCCCCCGCCTCCAGTGCGGCCCGCAGGTTCGGCGCGAGCTTGCGCCACTTGTTGCCGGGCAGCTCCGGATGCACCAGGTCGTCCCGCTTCAGCAGCAGGCGTACGCCGTACCGCTCGAACCGCTCGTCCACCGCCTCGACGAGCGGAGACGGCGGGCGAGACTGCAGTTCGGGATGGTCCACCCGTCCATTGTGAGCCGCCCCGTGCCGTCGTACCGGTGGGGGCTACGTCCCACGGGTGACGCGGGCATGATCGGTGAGCACTCGCCGGAACAGCCCGTGCCCGGTCCGCCCGGCGTGCCGGAGCGCCCAGTCCTGAGCCGCCACCTGCTCATCGCACGCGCCGGACTCGGCTCCGCAGCCGTGAGCGACGCAGAACGCCTCGTAGATCACCCCGCCCTCCGGGGCGTGCCGGATGGCGTGGGGGACGTGGCGCAGCACGGCGCGGGTCATCGGCTCACCTCCGTGTGGGGGTGCCGGCGGATCTCGACGTTGCGGTCCACGACCCCCGACCGGTCCCGCAGCCGGTGGCACTCAGCGCGCTGTACGACCAGGGCCGCACAGACGTCGCACGTCGGGTCCGCCGGATCGGGATCGGGCACCGGAAACGGATCACGCTGTTCGACCTGCTGCCACAGTCCTTGCACCATTCCGGATCCCTTCGTACCTCGCTGGTACCGGGATCGTCGCCGTGGTGATCAGGACGGGGGAACCTCGTACGTTTCCCACTTCGGGACGTCCCACGGCCTGTAGAACGTCCCTATGCAGAACGAGCGGTTAAGGGCCCTGATGGCATCCGGCGGCTGGACTCATGCGTCGCTGGCGAGCGCTACCGGTGTCGACCCGAAGAGCGTCGAACGCTGGGTCAACCTCGGGCGCACGCCCCGACGGGCAACAGCGCTGTTGACTGCCGAGACACTGGGCGAGGACGTCCACGCACTGTGGCCGGCGCTGAGACAGGCCCGTGCCGCGCGGGCCGTCAGCCCCGAACTGGTGGCGCTGTACGACCAGCGAGCGGACCTTCCCGTCTCCGTGTTCGTGGACCTGCTGACGACAGCTCGCGAACGGATCGACGTGCTGGTCTACGCAGCGGTGTTCCTGCACGAGGCGTATCCCCGCCTGAACGACCTCCTTCGGGAACGTGCGACGGACGGTTGTGCGGTCCGGATCGCCATCGGTGACGCGGACAGCGAGAACGTCCGGCAGCGTGGACAGGAAGAGAGATTCGGGCACGGCATCGAATCCCGCTGCCGTCTCGCCCTCATGTACTACCGACCCCTGGCCGACGTTCCCGGCATCGAGCTGCGAACGCACGGCACGACCCTCTACAACAGCCTGTACCGGGCGGATGGCGAAGTCCTGGTCAATGCCCACGTCTGGGGTGTGAACGCGTACGGTGCGCCCGTGTGGCACCTTCGACGCCACGAAGCCGGAGGCATGTTCGACACCTACGCCGAGAGCTTCGATGCGGTGTGGGAGACGGCCCGTCCCGTGGAGGAGTGACCCGATGGCCCGGACCGAGTACTACAACGATCCCCACGCTCCCGAGCCGAACAGCATGGTCGTGGCGGCCTCTGCCGTCGTCACGGACGACCAGGGGCGCATCCTGCTGCAACGTCGCCGTGACAACGACCTGTGGGCCCTGCCCGGCGGCGGGATGGACCTCACGGAATCCCTCCCCGGCACGGCCGTCCGGGAGGTCAAGGAGGAGACCGGGCTCGACGTGGAGATCACGGGACTGGTCGGCACCTACACGGACCCGAAGCACATCATCGAGTACAGCGACGGCGAGGTCCGCCGCCAGTTCAACGTCTGCTTCACGGCCCGCATCACCGGGGGCACGCCGGCAATCTCGGACGAGAGCACGGAACTCCGCTTCGTGGAGCCGGCTGAGCTGGGAACCTTGCCCATGCACCACACCCAACGCCTGCGAGTACAGCACTTCTTGGAGAGACGACCCGCCCCGTACCTCGGTTAAGAGGTCGCGCGGATAGTGTGACCGCGAAGGGGTGGAACGCTGGATCGCCGACGAGGGGCTCACGCCGCACGCGCGAAACCGGCACGACACGTGCCGGGTGTTGGGAGTGGACGAACACATGATCTGGCCCGATGCGATCACCAGCCGAGTCAAGGTCGGCGGGGACCGGGAGCTCGTCCACCAGAGTTCTCGGGTGGGGTGCCCGCCCCTTTAGGGGTGGGGGGAATGCCCGCTCCCGCGTAGCGGGGCAGGGGAAGCCGAATCGCCGCCAGGGCGATTCGGCGTTTCCTT
>NZ_JBIVFO010000018.1:0-140846 GCF_044748225.1 Streptomyces sp. NPDC090021
TCCTCGTAGCGGAGCTACTAGGACATTCGGCTCGTGCGCCGAGGGTGCGTGCCGGGCGTCGCGACGCCGCGGGGCAACTCAATACAGGCCCTAGGCCGGGGCGCCGGAGGTGAAGCGGCGCAGCAGCGGGGACAGGACGAGGACGGACTTCGTGCGTTCGACGAAGGGCTCGCCCGCGATGCGTTCCAGAACCCGCTCGAAGTGGCGCATGTCGGAGGCGAAGATCTGGACGAGGGCGTCCGCGTCGCCGGTGACGGTCGACGCGGACACCACCTCGGGGTATCTCTCCAGTCCTCGCCGGATGTCGTCCGGCGAGGTGTTGTGGCGACAGTAGATCTCGATGAAGCCCTCGGTCTCCCAGCCCATGGCGGCCGGGTCGACGCGGACGGTGAATCCGGTGATGGCGCCTTCGGCGCGCAGCCGGTCCACGCGCCGCTTCACGGCGGGGGCGGAGAGCCCGACCTCGGAGCCGATGTCCGCGTAGGAGCGGCGGGCGTCCTCGGCGAGGGCGTGCACGATGCGTTCGTCGAGATCGTTCAGTCGCACGGGGGGTGAATCACTTCTGTTCAGCGACCTCCGCGGCCGAGGCGGCCACGGCGGCCACGGTGGCCAGGCTGGAGCGGCGCATGCCGTAGAAGAAGTAGATCACGAGCCCGGCCGCCATCCAGCCACCGAAGCACAGCCACGTGGCCATCGGCAGCTCGATCATGAGGTACCCGCAGAAGAGGAAGCCCAGGATCGGGGTGACCGGGAAGAGGGCGACCTTGAAGGTGCGGGGCATGTCGGGGCGGGTGCGGCGGAGGATGACGACGGCCACGTTGACCAGGCCGAAGGCGAACAGCGTGCCGATGCTGGTGGCGTTGGCCAGCTCGCCCAGCGGGATGAACGCGGCGAGCAGTCCGCAGAAGAGGCAGACGATGATCGTGTTGACCTTCGGGGTGCCGGTCTTCTCGTCGACCTTGGCGAAGGCCTTCGGCATCAGGCCGTCGCGGGACATGGCGAAGAGGATGCGGGTCTGGCCGTAGAGCACGGCGAAGACGACGCTGGCGATGGCGACGACCGCACCGGCGGCCAGGATGACGCTCCAGAAGGAGTGGCCGGTGACGTTCTCCATGATCTGGGCCAGGGCGGCCTCGCTGCCCTCGAACTCCTGCCACGGCATGGCGCCGACGGCGACCAGCGCGACGAGGCAGTAGATCGCGGTGACGATCAGCAGCGAGAGCATGATCGCGCGGGGCAGGTCCCTCTTCGGGTTCTTGGCTTCCTCACCGGCGGTGGAGGCCGCGTCGAAGCCGATGTAGGAGAAGAAGAGCATGGAGGCGGCGGCGCTGATGGCGGTGACGCCGAGCGGGGCCAGCGGGGTGTAGTTGCCGGCCTTGATGCCCATGAAGCCGATGACGATGAACAGCGCCAGCGTCACGATCTTGACGACGACCATGATCGTGTTGATCCGGGCGCTCTCCTTGGCGCCGCGGAGCAGGAAGACCATGCACAGGAGCACCACGACGAGCGCGGGAAGGTTGATGTAGCCGCCCTCGCCCAGCGGGGCGGAGAAGCCCTCGGGGATGGTGAGGCCGAGCGTGCCGTCGAGCAGCTCGTTGAGGTACTGGCCCCAGCCGACGGCGACGGCCGCGACCGAGACGCCGTACTCCAGGATCAGGCACCAGCCGCAGACCCAGGCTATGAGCTCGCCCATGGTGGCGTAGGCGTAGGAGTACGAGGAGCCCGAGACCGGGATCGAGCCCGCGAGCTCGGCGTAGGAGAGCGCCGAGAACAGGGCGGTGAGCCCCGCGATGATGAAGGCGATGAAGACGGCCGGGCCGGCCACCGGGGTGGCCTCGCCGAGGACGACGAAGATGCCGGTGCCCAGGGTCGCGCCGATGCTGATCATGGTCAGCTGCCACATGGTGAGCGAACGCTTGAGCGCGCCGCCCTCACCCTGGCCGCCTTCGGAGACCAGCAGCTCGACCGGCTTGCGGCGGAGCAGCGGGTTGGCGGGCGTGCGGGGCTCGGAAGCGAGCGGTGGCGCCTGGCCGTGGTCGAGCACGAGGGGACTCCTTGTCACTGCGGATCGACAGAGGTCGGGGATGAGGCGTCGACCGCGACGGTCCGGAGCAGGACAGGGCCCGACGAGGGGAAGGGCCTGGCAAGGGGGACCGCCGAGCAGGCGATCCGCGCCACTCCACGTACAGCGAGTGAGCCTACGAGCTGAGTGATACCGCCCGTAATGGACCATCCTTGCACATTGGCGCACGATCATTGCGCGGATCGGTCACTGACAGTTGTTTGTTGCGTATGGATGATCGATCGCTGCGCAGCCCACCGACGGCATCCTTTCTTGACACTTCGTCAGATCTGCCGCAGCGTGCCGCCGTGGATCCGGAGGTCCGCGGTGGAACCGGGCCCGCGCGGGGTACGGGCGAACGCCGCGGGGTACGGGTGAACGCGATGGCCCCGGGGCCGCCCGGACCCCCGGGCGACCGCCCCGCACGTCCCGCCCCGCCGCCGTCCTCGTACGTGACGGGGAACACGCTCGTGGGCGACGGCCGGGCCGGCAGGCAGTTCCCGTATCCGACGATCGGAGGCGAAGGGTGAGCGCACCGGTGCACGACGAGGACCGGCCCGGACCGCGGCAGGAGCCCACCGGCCGGTGGGGGCGGGGGGCGGCGCCGGGACAGCGGCGGGGCGGGGACCGCGACGAGGTCCCGGGCGGGTGGCAGGACCCGCAGCCCTTCCTGCGCGGGGTCGCCTGGCTGGACAAGGGCCGTCCGGTGCGCGCCGACCCGGCGGACACCATGCGGCTGCCCTGGGACACCGGTGAGCGGGCCACCCTGCCCATCGGGGTACGCCTGGAGTTCACCACCGAGACCGCGCGGGCCGTCGAGATCCGCTACCGGGCCACCGTGCCCGGCCCCACGGACTCCCTGCGCGACCTCGCGCACGGCTTCGCCCTGTGGGACCGCCACGGAGTGGTCACGGAGGTGTTCACCGAACCGGCCGCGGAGGCCGTCGTACGCATCGGGCTCGGGGCCGGCGACGGCCCCTTCCGCGGTCCCTTCACCCTCCACCCGCCCGAGAACCAGTCACCCCTCGTACTCGGCCTGCGCGGGATCGGCGGCGCCCTCACGCCCGCGCCGCCGGCACCGCGCTGGGTGGTGCACGGCGACTCGATCACCGAGGGCTGGTGGTCCACCCGCCCCGCCCACGGCTGGCCGGCCGTCGCCGGCCGGGCCCTCGGCTGGGACACCGTCAACCTCGGCTACGCGGGCGCCGCGCGCGGCGAACTGGCCACCGCCGAACAGCTCGCGACCCTGCCGGCGGACGTCCTTACCCTCGCCTTCGGCACCAACTGCTGGTCCCGGGTGCCCTTCTCGGCGCCCCTGCTGTACGAGACCACGCGCGCCTTCCTCGAACTGCTCCGCCAGGGGCACCCGCGGACCCCCCTGCTGCTGGTCTCCCCCGTGCTGCGGCCCGACGCCGAACGCACCCCGAACAGGCTCGGCGCCACCCTGGGCGCCCTGCGCGACGCGATGGAGCGCGCCGCCGGGGACCGGATCGCCGCCGGGGACGACCGGCTCGCCGTCCTCCCGGGCCGCGACCTGCTCGGACCCGAGCACCTCGCGGACGGGCTGCACCCCAACGACTCCGGACACCGGGCGCTCGGCCTCGCTGTGGCCACGGCCCTGCGGCGCACCGGGTTCGGCGCGGGGTGAGTGAAACAGCCCACACCGGACGCGGTGAACGGATCCCGACCACCGGGGCGTGTCCTGTGCACAGTTGCCGCCGCTGGGGGCGACGGCACGACAGACACGATGTGGGAGAGATCAACATGGGCATGAAGCGCGCAACCACCTTCGCCGCGGCCGCAGTAGCCGTCGTCCTGGCGGCCAGCGCCTGCGGCCCGTCGGAGTACAAGGCATCGGACACGGCCCAGCCCGTCGGCGCCGCCGCCCCGGCGGCGGCCGGCCCGGGCAACCAGCCCGGCGGACAACTGGCCGTCTCCACCACCGAGAAGGCCGGCCCCGTCCTGACCGACAGCGCGGGCCTGACGCTCTACCGCTTCGACAAGGACACCGCCAACCCGCCGAAGTCGAACTGCGAGGGCGACTGCGCGAAGACCTGGCCCGTGGTCGCGGCCGGTGACGTCACCGCCGCCGCGGGCATGGACGCGTCGCTGCTCGGCGAGGTGGTGCGCGGCGACGGCACGAAGCAGCTGACGGTGGCGGGCTGGCCCGCGTACCGCTTCAACAAGGACGCCAAGCCGGGTGACGTCAACGGGCAGGGCGTCGGCGGGGTGTGGTTCGCCTTCGGCCCGGACGGCAAGAAGGCGGCGAAGGGTGCCCCGGCCAAGGCCGAGGCCGCGCCCTACGAGGCTCCCCCGGCCGCCGCCTCGCCCGCCCCGGGCGGGGCGGCCCCCGCGGAGCCGGCGCCCGGCCTGTCCGTGGCGAAGGACCCGAAGCTCGGCGAGCACATCGTCGACGGCAGGGGCATGACCGTCTACCGCTTCAAGAAGGACACCGCCTGGCCGATGGTCTCCAACTGCGTCGGCGACTGCCTGACCAAGTGGCCGGTCGTGCCCCCGGTGGACAAGGCGAACGCCAAGGGCATCACGGAGAAGAACTACCGGGTCATGGACCGCCCGGACGGCAAGCAGCAGCAGACCGTCGACTGCTGGCCCGTCTACACCTTCTCGGGCGACAAGAAGCCCGGTGACACCAACGGGCAGGGCGTGGGCGGCACCTGGTACGCCGTCTCCCCCGACGGCAAGCTGATCACCGTCCAGTAGCCGGTCCGGTCCCCCCCGACCCCCCACCACGGTCCGCGCGGCCCCTGCCCCACCTCCCCCCGGGCAGGGGCCGCGCTCTGTTCTCCGCCCTCCGGAGCACGCCGGTCAGGTCATAGACTCGGCCGCATGCTGCGTGTGCTCGCTGTCGACGACGAGAAGCCGCTCCTGGAGGAACTCCTCTACCTGCTGCGCTCGGATCCCCGGGTGCGCAGCGCCGAGGGCGCCTCGGACGCCACCGAGGCCCTGCGCCGGGTCACCCGGGCGCTGGAGTCCGGTCCCGACGGGCCCGACGGCATCGACGTGGTCTTCCTCGACATCCACATGGCCGGTCTGACCGGACTGGACATCGCCCGGCTGCTGACCGGGTTCGCACGGCCGCCGCTGATCGTCTTCGTCACCGCCCACGAGGGTTTCGCCGTACAGGCCTTCGATCTGAAGGCCGTGGACTACGTGCTCAAACCGGTGCGCCCGGAGCGGCTGGCCGAGGCCGTGCGGCGGGCCTGCGTCCAGTCGGGCCGGGCCGAGGAGGTGCCGGTGGCCGCCGCGCCGGCGGTGGGTCCGCCGGCCGTGGTGGCGGCGCCCCGGCCGGCCCCGGAGGCGGCCGTGCCCGACCGGGGCCCGGAGCAGATCGCCGTCGAACTGGGCGGCGTCACCCGCTTCGTGGCGATCGCGGACATCGCCCACGTCGAGGCGCAGGGCGACTACGCCCGCCTGCACACCGACGAGGGCAGCCATCTCGTGCGGATCCCGCTGTCCACGCTGGAGGAGCGGTGGGCGGCACGCGGATTCGTACGGATCCACCGCCGCCATCTGGTCGCGCTGGCCCGGATCGACGAGCTCCGGCTGGAATCGGGCACCACCACGGTCCGGGTCGGGTCGGCGGAACTCCAGGTGAGCCGCAGGCACGCGCGGGAGCTGCGGGACCTGCTGATGCGGCACGCGACCGGCTGAAACCGGTCGCCGCCGGGCGCCGCCGGGCACGTCGACCGCCGCCGGACCCCGCCGGACCCCATCGGGCGACCGCCGGGCGACCGCCGGGCGCGCGCGGATGCCGTTCACCGCAGCGGGAGGGGCGTACGGCGATCCGCGGGAGCCGCCTGCCGCACCGGTGGCGCGGACGGCCCGCCGACGCCGTCGGCGCTGCGTATCGTGGATCTTCCCGGCGCGGGAGGAGCGAGATGTCCGAGGTCCAGGCGCTGGTCGACGCCCTGAGCGGGCTGCCGCGGAGGCAGCCGGCCGGGCCCGCCGAGGCCGAGGCGCTGCTCGCCCTGCTGCGCAGCGCGGCCGCCCGCTGGGCGGACATCCTCTACGAGTCCTGCGAGGGCGCCCGCGACCAGGTCCCGCCGCGCGCGGAGGCGGCGCTGAAGCTGGCCTTCCGGCGTGCGGAGGAGTCGTACGTGGAGCTGGAGATCGCCCTGCGCGACTGTGCCGAACACCGCGACCCGACCGTCTGAGCGCGCCGGACCGGCAGGGTCCGAATCGCGCCTGTCGCCCGGTGGGGGGCCTGCGTAGACTCCGGTCACCCCTCCCCGTCCGAAGGACCGCCCCGGTGAACCAGACGTACGCGCTGACCGCGGTCGCCGTCGTCGTCCTGGTCACGCTCCTGCTCGGCGCACTGGGCCTGCGGATATCGCGGACCACCTCGGACTTCTACGTGGCCTCGCGCACAGTGGGGCCGGGGCTCAACGCGGCGGCGATCAGCGGAGAGTACCTCTCGGCGGCGTCGTTCCTCGGGGTGGCGGGTCTGGTGCTGCTCCAGGGGCCCGGGATGCTCTGGTACCCGGTGGGCTACACCGCCGGGTACGTGGTGCTGCTGGCCCTGGTCGCGGCCCCGCTGCGCCGCTCCGGCGCGTACACGCTGCCCGACTTCGCGGAGGCTCGGCTGGAGTCCCGCACGGTGCGCCGGATCGCCGTGCTGTTCGTGGTCGGGGTGGGCTGGCTGTACCTGCTGCCGCAACTGCAGGGGGCCGGGCTGACCCTGGAGATCCTCACCGGGGCCCCGCACTGGGCCGACGGGCTGGTCGTGGCCTGCGTGGTCAGCGTCGCGGTGGCCGCCGGGGGGATGCGCAGCATCACCTTCGTGCAGGCCTTCCAGTACTGGCTCAAACTCACCGCCCTGCTGGTCCCGGCGTTCTTCCTGATCGCCGCGTGGGCCGGGGACGGCGCGCCGCGGGCGACCTTCGACGCCCCGGCGGTCTTCCGCGAGGCCACGTCGGTGACGCTCGCGCAGGACGTGCGGCTGTCGGTGAAGGAGCCGCTCGCGGTGACGGTGACCGGGCAGGTGGACGGGCGCCCGTATACGGCGGAGCCGCTGGTGCTGGCCGTCGGCGAGCACGCGGTACGGGCCCGCACGCGGCTGGAGTTCGCCCCGGACACGCCGGTACCGGACGCGCGGAAGGAACCGGGTGCGGGGGTGGGCACCTGGTCGGAACCACCGTCCGGGGAACTGCGGGAGTACCGGCTGTACGCCACGTACGGGCTGATCCTGGCCACGTTCCTGGGGACGATGGGGCTGCCGCACGTGGCAGTGCGGTTCTACACCAGCCCCAACGGGCGGGCGGCGCGGCGCACGACGCTGGTGGTGCTGGGGCTGGTCGGCGCCTTCTACCTGCTGCCGCCGGTGTACGGGGCGCTGGGCCGGATCTACGCCCCGGAGCTGGCGCTGACCGGTGACGCGGACGCGGCGGTGCTGGTACTGCCCGAGCGGATGCTGGGCGGCGTGCTGGGGGAACTGCTGGGGGCGCTGCTGGCCGGGGGCGCGTTCGCGGCGTTCCTGTCGACGGCGTCGGGGCTGACGATGGCGGTGGCGGGGGTGCTGCACCAGGACGTGCTGCCGAAGTGCGGGGCCCGCAGTTTCCGCTGGGCGGCGCTGGCGGCGATCCTGGTGCCGCTGGGGGTGAGCATGGCGGTCACACAGGTGCCGGTGGCGGATGCGGTGGGGCTGGCGTTCGCCGTGTCGGCCTCGTCGTTCTGCCCGCTGCTGGTGCTGGGCATCTGGTGGCGGAGGCTGACGCCGCCGGGTGCGGTGGCGGGGCTGGTCACGGGTGGCGGGGCGGCGCTGAGCGCGGTACTGGCGACGCGGGCCGGGCTGGCTCCGGCGGGCTGGACGCACACGATGCTGGCCTGGCCGGCGGCGTGGTCGGTGCCGCTCGGGTTCCTGACGATGGTGGTGGTGTCGCTGGCCACCCGCTCGCGGATCCCGGCCGGTACGGCGGCCACGCTGGCCCGGCTGCACCTGCCGGAGGTCGTGGCCGGGGACCGGGCGGGGGGACGGCGGTGACCGGGGCGGGACAGGTCCTGATCGCCGTGCCGGCGGTGGCGGGCGCGGCTCTGATGCTGGGCGTGGGCTGGGCGGCGGGACGCTGGCACGCGCGCCGCGGCGAGCGCCTCGCGGGCCTGGATCTGGGGACGCCGGTGGAGCGGGCCACCTTCCACACGTTGCACACGGCTTCGCTGGCCGCTCCCCCGCTGCGGGCGGGGCTGACCGAGGACGCGGCCCGCAAGGCGGCCCGGCGGCTGCGGTCGCTGCTGGGCACGGAGGCGCTGTGCCTGACGGACCGGGAGGCGGTGCTGGCGTGGGACGGTCCGGGGGCCGACCACCACCAGCGCCGGGCGATGGCCCGGGTGGCGGTGATGCTGGAGTCGGGGCGCAGCGAGAGCGTGCGGACCGAGTGCCAGCGGCCCGACTGTCCTTTGAAGTGGGCCGTGTTCGCCCCGCTGACCGGCGAGGACGGGGTGCTGGGGGCGCTGGTGGCGTACGGGTCACGGGAGTCGGCGGTGCTGGTGCGGGCCGCGACGGAGCTGGCGCGGTGGGTGTCGGTGCAGTTGGAGCTGTCGGAGCTGGACCGCTCGCGCACCCGGCTGATGGAGGCGGAGATCAAGGCGCTGCGGGCGCAGATCTCCCCGCATTTCATCTTCAACTCGCTGGCGGCGATCGCCTCGTTCGTGCGGACCGACCCGGAGCGTGCGCGGGAACTGCTGCTGGAGTTCGCGGACTTCACCCGGTACTCGTTCCGCAGGCACGGGGAATTCACCACGCTGGCCGACGAGTTGCGTTCCATCCAGCAGTATCTGGCGCTGGCGGGGGCCCGGTTCGGTGACCGGCTGAAGGTGACCTTGCAGGTGGCTCCGGAGGTGCTGCCGGTGGCGCTGCCGTTCCTGTGTCTGCAGCCGCTGGTGGAGAACGCCGTCAAGCACGGGCTGGAGGACTCCACCGAGGAGTGCCGGATCACGATCACGGCGCAGGACGCGGGACCCGACGCGGTGATCACCGTCGAGGACAACGGGGTCGGGATGGATCCGGCGCTGCTGCGCCGGATCCTGGCCGGGGAGCGGGCGGGGTCCTCGTCGGGGGTGGGGCTGCCCAACGTCGACGAGCGGATCCGGCAGGTGTACGGGGACGCGTACGGTCCGGTGATGGAGACGGGGGTGGGCGCCGGCATGAAGGTGACGGTGCGCATCCCCAAGTACCGTGCGGGCGTGCACAGTTCCCCGTCGGGGCAGGTTCTGCCGCCCCAGGCCTGAAGCCGCCCGGTGAACCCGCCCCGGGCCTGAACCCGCCGGGGGCCTGTGAACGCCCTCGGCCCCCGGGCCCGTCCGCGGTGGACGGGCCCGGGGGCCGAGGCGAGCTGCGGGAGGCGCCGGCTCCTAGCTCCAGCTGGCGTGCAGCGGCTTTCCCTCGGCGTAGCCGGCGGCGGACTGGATGCCGACCACCGCCTTCTCCTCGAACTCCGCGAGGGAGCCGGCACCGGCGTAGGTGCAGGAGGAGCGGACGCCCGCGATGATCGAGTCGATCAGGTCCTCTACGCCCGGGCGGGCCGGGTCGAGGAACATGCGCGAGGTGGAGATGCCCTCCTCGAACAGGCCCTTGCGGGCGCGGTCGTAGGCCGACTCCTCGCTCGTGCGGTTCTGCACCGCGCGGGCGGAGGCCATGCCGAAGGACTCCTTGTACAGGCGGCCCTCGGCGGACTGCTGGAGGTCGCCCGGGGACTCGTACGTACCGGCGAACCAGGAGCCGATCATGACGTTGGAGGCGCCGGCGGCCAGCGCCATCGCCACGTCGCGCGGGTGGCGGACGCCGCCGTCGGCCCAGACGTGCTTGCCGTACTTCCTGGCCTCGGCCGCGCATTCCAGCACCGCGGAGAACTGCGGGCGGCCCACGCCGGTCATCATGCGGGTGGTGCACATGGCGCCGGGGCCCACACCGACCTTGATGATGTCCGCGCCGGCGTCGATGAGGTCCTTGACGCCCTCGGCGGCGACGATGTTGCCGGCCACGATCGGGACCTGCGGGTCCAGGGCGCGGACCGCCTTGATCGCGTTGATCATCGACTCCTGGTGGCCGTGCGCCGTGTCGATGACGAGGGTGTCCACGCCCGCGTCGAGCAGCTGCTTGGCCTTGGCCACGAAGTCGCCGTTGATGCCGATGGCGGCCGCGATGCGCAGCTTGCCGTTCGCGTCGGTGGCCGGGGTGTAGAGGGTCGCGCGCAGGGCGCCCTTGCGGGTGAGGATGCCGACGAGCCTGCCGTCCTCGTCGACGGCCGGGGCCAGCTTGCGGTGGCCGGCGTCGAGCTGGTTGAAGGCCTCGCGCGGGTCGATGTCGGCGTCGATGAGCAGCAGCTCCTTCGACATGACCTCGGAGAGCTGGGTGAAGCGGTCGACACCGGTCAGGTCGTGCTCGGTGACGACGCCGACCGGGCGGCCCTCGCCGTCGACGACGACACCGGCGCCGTGGGCGCGCTTGGGCAGCAGGGACAGTGCGTCCGCGACGGTCTGGGTGGGCGCCAGCGTGATCGGGGTGTCGAGCACGAGGTGGCGGGTCTTCACCCAGGAGATGACGTCGGTGACGACCTCGATCGGGATGTCCTGCGGGATGACGACGATGCCGCCGCGGCGGGCGACGGTCTCGGCCATCCGGCGGCCTGCGATCGCGGTCATGTTCGCCACGACCAGGGGAATGGTGGTGCCGGTCCCGTCAGGCGAGGAGAGGTCGACGGCCTGGCGGGAACCGACCGCGGAGCGGCTCGGCACCATGAACACATCGTCGTACGTGAGGTCGTACGGCGGCTTCAGGTCATTGAGGAAACGCACGTGCTGAACATCCCAGTCAATCGGAGGTGCCTCGACAGGGTGCAGCCGAGGAAACGCACGTACTTCATTCTCCCACGACCCGGGGTTCATGCCGCCCGGGCCGATCGTCCAAGGCACCGCGGACCGTGTGGTGTCTTCCTACGGGACCTTGGTCCCGCAGGGGTGCGGCGGACCGCTCCCCCGGGGCAGGATGCACCCGTCCGGGCCACAGCGGAAGGGCAGGGACGGTCCGGGGACGTCCGGGGACGGGGAGCAGGGCCACGAAGACGGGCAGGCCCTCCACTCGTCCGCCGAGTCCACCGGGTCGTGGAGCGCGTCAGGGGCGGGGCGGGCCGAGGGCGGCCCCGGCGCGGGGAGCGGGTGCGGGGGCCGGTCGGCGGTGGACGGGGCCGGTGGTGGCGGTCAGGGGGGCGGCCGAGCCGCCGTGCCGGAGGGCCGTGAACTCGGCGGCGATGGCCAGTGCGGTCTCCTCGGGGGTGGCGCCGCCGAGGTCGAGGCCGATGGGGGAACGCAGCCGGGCCAGGGCGGCGTCCGTGACCCCTTCCTCGCGCAGCCGTCCGACGCGTTCGGCGTGGGTGCGCCGCGATCCCATGGCGCCGACGTAGCCGAGCGGCAGCCGCAGGGCCAGCTCCAGCAGCGGTACGTCGAACTTCGCGTCGTGGGTGAGGACGCAGACGGCGGTACGGGAGTCCAGCCGGCCCGCGTCCCGCTCGGCGGCCAGATGGCGGTGGGGCCAGTCGACGACCACCTCGTCGGCGTCGGGGAAGCGGGCCGGGGTCGCGAAGACGGGCCGGGCGTCGCACACCGTGACCCGGTGGCCGAGGAAGGCGCCGATCCGGGCCAGGGCTGCGGCGAAGTCGATGGCCCCGTAGACGATCAGCCGGGGCGGTTGGGCGGCGGATTCGACGAGGAGGGTCAGGGGCTCGCCGCACAGCCCGCCGGCGGTGCCGAGTTCGGCGGTGCCGGTGTGTCCGGCGAGGAGCAGGGCGCGGGCCCGGACGGCCGCGGCCCGGTCGAGGGCGGCGCCGCCGTCGAGTCCGCCCTCGTAGGAGCCGTCGGCGTGGACGGCGAGGGCCCGGCCGAGCTGGCGCGGCGGACCGGAGACGACGCGGGCGAGGGCGGCCCGGGACCCGTCCGCGGCGGCGTCGAGGACCGAGCCGAGGACGGGCCGTACCGGGTCGCGGCCGCGCACCGGGGTGACCAGGACGTCGAGGACTCCCCCGCAGGTCAGGCCCACGGCGAAGGCGTCGTCGTCGCTGTAGCCGAAGCGGTGCAGGCCGCCCCGGCCGGTGGCGATCGCGTCGAGGCAGAGTTCGTGGACGGCGGATTCCACGCAGCCCCCGGACACGGAGCCGAGCGCGGTGCCGCGGTCGTCGACGGCGAGCGAGGCGCCGGGGCCGCGCGGCGCGCTGCCGCTGACGGCGACCACGGTGGCCAGCGCGAATTCCCGGCGCGCGGCGCACCACGCGCGTAGCTCCGCGGCGATGTCGAGCATCAGCGGATGTATTCGCGGCGCGGGGTCTGTCCGGACAGGTGCGGCGGCAGCACGGCCGGGGTGGCCGGGCGCGCTGCGGCGGGCCGGGGCAGGGCGGCGGTGGCCTGCCGGGCGAGGGTGGCGGGGCGCGCGGGGCCGGGGTACGGGTCGCGGGCGTGGGGGCGTGCGGAGAGCAGTTTCGCGGCGTGGGCGACGCTCGCCAGGGTGGCGTGGTGGTGCCAGCCGCGGAAGGAGCGGCCTTCGAAGTCGCGGATGCCGACCGGTTCGCAGGTCTCGGTGAAGTCGAGGGAGACCCGGTCGGTGAGTTTGGCGAGCAGGAAGAGCTGGGCGAGCGGCCGGTCTCCTATGTTGGTGATCCAGAACTCGGAGGGGAGCAGGGCCGCTTCGGTCCAGGCCCCGACCAGCAGCAGCGGGGTGGGCGGGGCGGACGCGGGGCGGTCCTCGCAGGGGGTGGCGAAGACCGGGGCCGAGGTCAGCAGGGTCACCGCTCCTTCGGCCCGGCCGTGCCGGGTCCATTCGACGACACGGCGCTGGGAGCGCAGGGAGTCGATGAGTTCGCGTGCGGGGGCGGTGTGCGGGCCGGGCTTGTGGCGGCCCGCCCCGCCGAAGGAGACGGGCAGCGAGCCGTCCACCTTGAAGACGAAGGGGATGTCCTGGAGGGCGAACGAGTCGATGCTCTGGGGCAGATCGCCGTTGGCGACCTCCATCACCACGGGCCGGCGCTGGAGTTGCCAGGTGGCGGCCATCCGCTGGACGGCGTGTACGGCGTCCTGGGCGGGGGTGAGGGAGCGGGCGGTGTCCGGGATGCCGGCCCTTCGGCGGCGCATGAGTTCGCTGGTCCAGGGCCCGGGGAGGGTGAGGGTCCATTCGACCGGGAAGCTGGCGTCGCTGGAGGCGAGCCAGATTCCGCTGGCCTGCTGGCAGTTGGCGGTGCGGCCGAGCTGGGGGACGAACTGCCGGCCGACGCCGACCGAGCGGTCGCCGGCCTTCTCGATGACCATGGGCTGGAGCACCCAGGCCAGCGGGCGCTGTGCGGTGCGTTCGAGGTGCTGGGCGAGGGAGCGCCGTACGGGCGTCCAGTCCCAGGGGGACTTGCTGATGAACTGCTGCAGGCTCTGCTCGACGGAACTCGCTCCCGTTCCGGCGATGTTACGGATTGTTTTCTTCCCGTTGGTCCGCACGAGGCCGTTGAGATAAACGCGGGCCCAGTTTCGCTGGTCCCGCCGGGGTAAGGACTCAAAGAGAAGAGAGATCATGACATCGATCAATTCGGGGACTTCCTTGACGGAATCCTCCGGCAGGACTGCGCGAGCCATCTGGTGCCTCCCCCGCGACCAGCTAGATCCAATACCCTACGTGACCGCGGAGAACGGACGTAGGCCCCTGCGGCTACTTCCTGAGGTCGCTGGCAGATTCGAGCCGCTCTTCCTCTACCACGAGGGGGATGGGGATCTGGTTCGCCGCATAGTAGATCGCGATCAGGAAGTGCGCGACAAGTGTGAGCGGTGCGGAGAAGAAGGCCAGGACGACCGTGCAGGGGTAGGCGATGGCGCCGAGGCCGAAACGCACCCGCGTGGCCCGTGCGCCGTCCTTGTCCACCTGCTCGTGGAAGAGGTGCCCGACCCGGGTGACGTACCACCAGAAGAGCAGGAACGCCGAGGCGTAGGCCACGGTGACGAGGCTGTAGAGCACGGCGGCCGGGTTGGCGGAGCCGCCTTCGGTGAGGTGCTCGGCGAGCACGTTGGTGGTGTACGGGATCACCGAGACCACCATCAGCACCATGAGGTTCAGGAACAACAGCGGACGGTCGATCCGCTTGAGGTGACTGAAGATGGTGTGGTGGTTCACCCACATCACACCGATGATGAGGAAGCTCACCACATAGGCGGCGTAATGGGGCCACTGTTCGCGGACGCCGTGCCAGAACTCGGACCCGGTTTCTTCCGGAACCTTTAATTCCAGGACGAGGATCGTAATGATGATGGCGAATACGCCGTCGCTGAATGCCTCGACCCGCCCGGTTTCGTTTTCCATGACCTCCCCTTTGCCCTATCACGACGCGCGCCCCGTGGGCCGCGCATACGGGGAGAGAGCGTTCTCCCGCCCCTCCCCGCACACGCTACCCAGATTCCCGGTCTCAGCCGCCGAAGCCGGCCGTCTGGCGCCAGATTCGGCCATCGCGGACCACGAGTGTCCCGAACGCGTGCTCCGGTTCACCGTTCAGGTTCATGATCGCCCGGTAGAAGATGGTGTCCTCGGTCTCGATGTACTCCTGGAGTTCCACCAGCGTGGGCTTCACCGAGAGGTAGCCGGTGAAGGTCTCACGGACCGCGTCGATGCCCACCGAGACGCCCTCGAAGCGCAGCAGCACCGCGTCGTCGGTGTAGTTCTTCATCACCGCCTCGATGTCCAGGGCGGCCAGCGCCTCCATCTGACGGACGAACACCGGGTGCAGCGTGGAGATGTCGTACTTGGTCATGTCGACTCCGTTTCAACTGGGAGGGGCGCCCGGAGTGCGCGCGGACGCGGTTTCCTGTGCGGTATCGGTTGTGTGCGCAGGTGGGGCGCAGGATTCGGCGCCGCCCGCAAAGGGCAGCCGCACGACCATCCGGGTCTCGCCGGGACGTGAACGGGCCGTGAGCGACCCGCGGTGGCGCTGGGTCACGATGCGGTAGCTGAGGTGCAGCCCCAGGCCCGTTCCCTTGCCCACGTCCTTGGTCGTGTAGAAGGGCTCGAAGATCCGCGGCAGGGACTCCTCGGGGATGCCCCGGCCGGTGTCGGCGACCTCCACGACCATGCAGACGCCCTCGGCCCGGGCGCTCAGCGTCAGCACGCCGGCGCCCTCCATGGCCTCGACGGCGTTGTCGACGAGGTTGGTCCACACCTGGTTCAACTCGCTCGGATAGCCAGTCAGTTCGGGCAGGTCCGGCTCGTACGCACGCACGATGCTGATGCCTTCGAGCTTGGCACGCAGCACGACCAGCGTGTTCTCCAGTCCCTCGGTCACCGCGAAGCGCTGCTCGGGCGCCCGGTCGAGATTGGCGTAATCCCGGGTGGCGGAGACGAGTTGGGAGATCCTCGGGCCCGCCGCCCGCAGCTCGGCGGCGAGCGAGCGGATCTCCAGCAGCGCCGCCAGGTGGTCGAGGGCGCGGGCGAGGGCCTCCTTGCCGATGCTCTCCGTCCGCTCCAGCAGCCAGCCCAGGTCCAGTCCGAGGTCGGAGACGCCCGAGCCGAGCAGACCGGACCGTCCGGCGCCGGCCCCCTCCGCCCAGTCGGCGATCTCCTCCTCGGCGTCGGCCTGGGCCAGCGGGTCGGTGGTGACCGGCGGTGGCAGCGCGTCCAGCTCCCCGGTGACCCGGTCGAGGACCGCACGCTCGGCGGGAGTGGCGGCCGCGCCCCAGTCCTGGGCCGTCCCTGTGAGCCGCTCCAGGGCGGGGGCCAGTTCCTGCGCGGCCCGGGCGACCGCCGCCGCCGGATTGTTCAGCTCGTGCGCGAGCCCCGCCGCGAGGGTGCCCAGCGCCTCCACGGTGGCGCGTTTGCGGGCCTGGACCTCGGAGGACTTGATGCGCCAGGCCAGGACGGGGATCAGCACGGCGGCCACCCCGTGGCAGCGCGTGAGCATCTCGAAGAAGACCGCCTTGGGATAGGCCACGACCGTGGTCGACGGCCCACTCGCGGCGGCGGTGGCCACGTACGCGCCGTCCGTCAGCAGCGGCAGCTCGCCGGTGAAGCGGTGGGCGGCCGGGGGCTTGCCGTCGTGGTCCTCGGCCGCGGCACCCTCCTCCTCGGTGGAGTGCCGGGTGAGCACCTCCTCGCGGCCGTCGACGACCTTGGTGACGACGAGCCCTCCCGAGAGCAGTACGTGGAAACCGGTGGCCTCCTCCCCGTCCCGGAAGAGCACCTCCCCGTCGGCGAGGACCCGCGGCCGGGACACCGACACCAGCCAGTCCAGCTGCTCCTCGGTGATCCCCGCGAAGACCTCCAGCGCCCGCAGGGCGGAGCGCAGCTCCGGCGGCTTCATGCGGCGCTCCTCTCGAGTCTGGTGCGGGCGGCCATCCGTACGGTGGCCAGCAGGGCCACCGCGCACACCGCGGCGACGGCGGCCATGAAGCCCACCGAGGTCCGGTGCAGCCCGTGGATGTTGGTGAGCATCCCGGCGAGCACGGCCGGAACGCTCATCGCGAGGTACGCGAAGACGTATACGGCGGCGGTCAGTTCACCACGGTGCGCCGGCTGCGCCAGTGCGCTCAGCGCCCGGAAGGCACCGAGGAAGGCGGCTCCCCAGCCGCTGCCGAGGACGGCCGTGGCCACCAGGAACACGGGGGCCGAACCGAGGCCCAGCGCGAGCAGCACCGTCCCGAGTCCGGTGAGCATGCCGAGCAGCCCGAGCACGGCGGTCCGCAGCGCCGCGGTGCGGCCGAGCATCAGCTGGGCGACGGTGGCGGCGCCGGCGAGCAGCGCGACCGTGGCCCCGCCGACGAGGTAGTTCGTGGACCGGAGCAGGGACAGCGCCAGGTGCGGGCCGAGCGAGAGGTAGAAGCCGCCCACGGACCAGACGGCGACGATGGTCAGGACGAGGACCAGGAAGCGGCCCCGGGCGCCCGCCGGTACGTGGATCCGGTGCGGGACCACCCGCAGCCGGCCGCCGGCGCCGGGAGCGCTCTCCGGCATGCGGACGACTCCCACCAAAGTGACCGCGAAGGCCCCGATGAGCAGCAGATAGCTGAGGACGGTCGGGGCGGGCGCGTACTGGACGAGCAGTCCGGCACCGATCCCGCCGAGCCCGATCCCGATGGTCGGTCCGGCGCTGTTGACCTGGGCTCCCAGCGCCGGGCGCGAGGCGGGGCCCAGTTCCAGCAGGGCCGCGCCCATCGCACCGGTGGCGAGGCCCACGGCGAGCCCCTGCACGGCGCGGGCGGCGAGGAGCAGTCCGAGCCCCTGGGCCCCGGCGAACAGGGCCATCGAGACGATCGCCAGGACCAGTCCGGCGCCCAGGACCGGGCGCCGGCCCAGGGTGTCGGAGAGGGAGCCGAAGAGCAGGAGCCCGGCCAGCACGGTGACGGCGTACAGGGCGAAGACCACCGTGATCGTGCCGGAGGACAGGCCCCACTTCTGCTGGTAGAGCACGTAGAGGGCGGACGGCACGGAGGAGGAGAGCATCAGCAGCACCAGGACGGCGCCCACCACCCAGAAGCCGGAGCCTCTGGGCGCGCCGGCCGCGCGGGCGGCTGGGTGCACGGACACCTCCGTGGTCGTTCGGGACGGTTCGGCCACTGCTTCACTCAACTCCCCCGTGATGGGCCCCGGGCGGGGCCCGTGGTCGGTCGGTCAGGCGAGGGCCCGCTCGGCCCTCTGCAGTGCTCGGGCGGTGAGGACCCCCGCGAGATGGCCGAGGTACTCGGCCGAGGTGCCGCGCCCGGGGACGAACAGCTCCCGGGGTTCGGCGCGGAACGCGGCGAGTACGGCTTCCGTGTCGTACGGGCCCCCGCGCAGCCGGTCCTCGACCCCGCGCAGGCGCAGGGGCCGGGGGGTGGCGCCGGTGACGGCGATGCGCGGCCCGTCGGGGGTGATCCGTACGGCGGTGGCGCAGACCGGGTAGCGGGTGGCGCGGTCGGCGGACTTCTCGAAGGCCGCGGCCGGTCCGGCTGCGGGCACGAGCAGGGCCGTGAGGAGCTCGCCGGCGGGGGCGCCGGCGGCGGCGAACTCCTCGGCCGGGAGGGTGGTGCGGCGGCCGCCCGGCCCGGCCAGTTCGACGACGGCGTCGGCGGCGACGGCGGCGACCGGCAGGTCGGTGGGCCGCCCGGCGGCGGCCAGGTTGCCGCCGACCGTGCCGAGGTTGCGGACCTGAGGGTCGCCGTTGGAGCGGGCCGCGGCGGCCAGTTCGGGTGCTCCGGCGAGTACCAGCGGGTCGGCTGCCAGGTCGGCGAGCGTGGTGAGGGCCCCGACGCGCAGCAGGCGTCCGTCCGGGGTGCGGGTGGTGCCGCGCAGCTCGGCCAGCCGCCGGATGTCGACGAGCAGGCGGGCGTCGTCGGTTCCGGCACGCAGGTCGGGCAGCAGGCTCTGGCCGCCGGCCAGCACCCGGGCGCCGCGGGTCCCCGCCAGCAGGGCGAGCGCCTCGTCGAGGCCGGCGGGGCGGGCGTAGTCGAACTCGGTGAGGATCACTGGGATTCCCCTCTCAGGCGGCGCCAGACCTTCTCGGGGGTGAGCGGCATGTCGATGTGCCGGACGCCCAGGTCGCAGAGGGCGTCGACGACGGCGTTGACCACGGCCGCGGCGGGCGGGACGGTGGCGATCTCGCCCGCTCCCTTGGCTCCGAGCGGGTTGTGCGGGCTGGGCGTGACGGTCCTGTCGAGCGCGAAGAAGGGCACGTCGGCCGCGCGCGGCAGGGCGTAGTGGCCGAGGTCGGAGCTGAGCAGCCGGCCGTTCTCGTCGTACTCGGCGGCCTCCATGAGGGCCTGGCCCAGGCCGTGCACGATGCTGCCCTCGATCTGCCCCTGGACGATCTTCGGGTTGCCGATGTTGCCGGCGTCGTCGACCGCGGTGTAGGCGACCACCTCGGTCTCGCCGGTCAGTTCGTCGATCTCGACAACGGCGACGTGCGTGCCGAAGGGGTAGTTGAAGTCCGGCGGATCGAAGTGGGTGGTCTCGTCCAGCGCCGGCTCGATCTCCGGGGGCAGTCCCCAGCCGTACCACATGGCCATGGCCAGTTCGGCGAGGGTCTTGGCGTTCTCCGGGTTGCCCTCCTCGTGGACGCCCCCGCCCTTGTAGACGACTCTGTCCTCGGGCACGCCCAGGAAGACAGCGCCGGCCCGGACCAGTTTGGCCTTGAGCTTGCGGGCGGTGAGGGCCACGGCGGGCGCGGCCATGCTGTAGGAGCGGGAGCCGTAGGTGCCCTGTCCGTAGGGGGCCTTCTGCGTGTCGCCCTCGTGGACCTGGACGGTCGCGGGGTCGATGCCGAGCTCCTCCGCGACGACCTGCGCGAAGACGGTGCCGTGGCTCTGGCCGGTGGAGGCGGAGCCGACGGTGACGGTGACCTCGCCGGTGGGGTGGACGCGGATGTTGGCGCTCTCCCAGGTGCCGCCGAGCATGCCCTCCTGCGACATCCGGGTGGAGGGGCCGACGCCGCAGACCGCGACGTAGGTGGCGATGCCGACGCCGAGGCGTTTGCCGCGGGCGCGGGCCTGCGCCTTCCGGGCGGGCATGTCGGCGTAGCCGGACAGTTCGACGGCCTTGTCGAAGTTCAGCCGGTAGTCCCCGGAGTCGTAGGTCCAGCCGAGACCGTTGTCGTAGGGGAACTTCTCCTTCGGCACCAGGTTCCTGCGCCGCACCGCCGCCGGGTCCATGCCGATCTCGGAGGCGTACCGGTCGACGAGCCGCTCCATGAGGAAGGCGGCCTCGGCGCGTCCGCTGCCGCGCTGCGCCCCGAGGGGCACGGTGTTGGTGAAGGCGGCGTACACCTCGCAGAAGGCGGCGTCGATGTCGTACATGCCGCTGATGGAGCGGCCCATCAGGGCGGTGGCGACGCCGGGGCCGATCGTCGAGGGATACGCGCCGAGGTTGGCGTGGCTGGTGCAGCGCACCGCGGTGATGCGGCCGTCGCGGGTGCCGGCGAGGGTGACGTGCTGGCGGTGGTCGCGGCCCTGGACGGTGGAGTTCATCAGCCCGGTACGGGTGTCCACCCATTTCACGGGCCGGCCGAGCGCCTTGGAGAGCAGCAGGACCAGGGGCATGTCGGGGTACAGGTAGCCCTTGGTGCCGAAGCTGCCGCCGACGGTCGGGGCGATCACCCGGAGCTTGTTGAAGGGGATGCCGAGGACCAGGGCGGAGAGCAGGAAGCGGTGGTTGTGCGGGCCCTGGGTGGAGGCGTAGAGGGTGTACTCGCCGGTGGCCGGGTCGTAGTCGCCCACCGCGCCGCGCGGTTCGATGGGGCTGTTGATGGTGCGCTGGTTGACCAGGTCGAGCTCGACGGTGACCTCGGCGGCGGCGATGGCCGCGTCGGTGCGGTCCTTGTCGCCGCAGGTCCAGTACGCGTTGAGGTTGCCCGGGACGGCCTCGTGGAGCTGGGGCGCGCCGTCGGCGAGGGCCTCGTCGGCGCGGGTGACGACGGGCAGCGGCTCGTACTCGACGGCGATGGCGGCCAGTGCCGCGGCGGCCTGCCGCGGGGTCTCGGCGACGACCGCGGCGACGGGGTCGCCGACGTGGCGGACGGTGTCGCCGGTGAGGACCGGGCGGGCGCCGGGAAGCCCGTAGGGGTGCGGCGGGAAGTGGCTCTCGACGCCGCCGGGGACCCAGATGCAGGGCAGCGGCATGACGTCGGTGAAGTCGGCCGCGGTGACCACCTTGAGCACGCCGGGCAGCTGCTCGGCGGCCTTGGTCTCGATGGACAGGATGCTCGCGTGCGCCACCGGGCTGCCCAGGATGGCCATGTGCGCGGTGCCGGGCAGGTCGATGTCCGCCACGTACGTGGCCTCGCCGCGCAGCAGCTGCGGATCCTCGCGGCTGTCCAGCGGCTGCCCGAGCACGCCGCCCCGGTCGGCCGGGGCGTCCCCCGTCACTGTGGTCATGTCCCTCACACCTCCGGTGCGGCTGCGGTGGATGCGGCGGAGCCGGCGGGCACCTCGTCGCGGCCGGCCGCGCAGGCGCGCTGCACTCCCCGTACGACGCTGTGGTAGCCGGTGCAGCGGCACAGGTTGCCGGTGAGCCACTCGCGGATCTCGGGCTCGGTGGGGGCCGGGCCGTCGGCGGTGGCGTCGACGAGTTCGCCGAGGGCCATGACCATGCCGGGGGTGCAGAAGCCGCACTGCGTGCCGTGTTCCTGGCGCAGGGCCTCCTGGAGGGCGGACAACTCCCCGCCGCGGGTGGTGACGCCTTCGATGGTGGCGACCTCGCCGCCGGCGGCGGAGGCGGTGAGGACCAGGCAGCTCTTGACGGAACGGCCGTCGAGGCGGACCACGCAGGAGCCGCACTGGCCGGTGTCGCAGCCGACCTTGGTGCCGGTCAGGCCGAGGCCGTCGCGGAGCCGTTCCACGAGCAGTTCGTTCGGCGGCGCCGAGAACCGCTCGGGTCTTCCGTTCACGTTCAGCGTGATATCCATGCCAGCGCCTGCGCTTCCGTGAGGGGCCGGTTGAAGAGGGGCCCGCCGGGCTGTTGGAGAATTCCACCGGAGTGCAGCGGACCGGTGTCGACCGCGGCGAATCCGAGATCTGTGATGATTCCGGCGACGATTTCCTTCGCTTTCGCGTCGTCGCCCGCGGTGAAATGCGCCAGGCGCTCTCCGGGGGCGGTTCCCGCGACGGCGAGGGTTTCGAAATGCATGGTGTTCAGTGATTTCACGACCCGGGCCTCGGGGTACCACTCGGCGACCAGGTCGCTGGAGGCGCGCCCGCCGAGGTCGGCGGGGGCGCCGGGGCCGCCGAACGCGTTCGTCGCGTCCACCAGCACCTTGTCCTGCACGACGCGCGGCGGGAGCAGTCCCCGGACGCGTTCGAAGGGCACCATCAGCACCAGGAGTTCGGCCTGGGCGGCGGCCTCGGCGGGGTGCGCCGCCGAGGCCGCCGGTCCCAGCTCGGCCACGAGCGGGCCAAGGGCCTGCGGGCCCCGGGCGCCCGCGAGGACCACCTGATGGCCCGCCGCCACGAGGATCCGTGCGAGGACCGTGCCGATCCGCCCGGTGCCGATGATGCCTGTCCGCATTGCCGCTCCTCGGGAAGGGGGTCCGCCGCTGTCAGTCCATGCCGATCCAGACCGACTTGGTCTGGGTGTAGCTCTCCAGGGATTCGGGTCCGCACTCGCGGCCGAAGCCGGAGGCCTTGTAGCCGCCGTAGGGCACCGCGGGGTCGTACTGGTTGTAGCAGTTGACCCAGACCGTGCCGGCCTTGATCTGGGAGGCGACGCGGTGGGCGCGGCGCAGGTCCTTGGTGTGGACGCCGGCGGCGAGGCCGTACGCGCTGTCGTTGGCGATGCGTACGGCGTCCTCCTCGGTGTCGAAGGGGATGATCGACAGGACCGGGCCGAAGATCTCCTCCTGGGCGATGCGCATCCCGTTGTCGACGCCGGTGAAGACGGTCGGGAGGAAGTAGAGGCCCTCGGCGGAGGCCCCCTCGGGGGTCCAGCCGGTGCCGCCGGTCCGCAGGACCGCGCCCTCCTTCTCGCCGATCTCGATGTAGGAGCTGACCTTGTCGAACTGGCCCCGGTGGGCCAGGGGCCCGAAGAGGGTGGCCGGATCGCGCGGGTCGCCGGGCTTGAGGGCGGCGGCCCGGCGTACGAGGCGTTCGACCAGCTCGTCGTGGATGGGGCGCTGGAGCAGCAGCCGGGATCCGGCAGTGCAGATCTCGCCCTTGTTGTAGTAGATGCCGAAGAAGGCGAGTTCCTCGGCGGCGTCGAGGTCGGCGTCGGCGAAGACGATGTTGGCGGACTTGCCGCCGAGTTCCATCGTCACCTTCTTCAGGGTGCCGGCCGCCCGGCGGATGATCGACTGGCCGACCACGGTGGAACCGGTGAAGGCGATCTTGTCGATGCCGGGGTGGTCGGTGAGGGTCTCGCCCAGCTCCACGCCGGGGCCGGTGACCACGTTGAGCACCCCGTCGGGGATCTCCGCCTCCTGGAAGAGCTCGGCGATCTTCAGCGCGGTGAGCGGGGTGGCCGGGGAGGGTTTGTGGACGACCGTGTTGCCCGCCGCCAGCGCCGGTGCGATCTTCGTCATCGACAGCAGCAGCGGGAAGTTGAACGGGGTGATCGCGCAGACCACGCCCAGCGGTTCGCGCAGGGTGTAGGCGAGCTGCCCGCCGGCCGGGGCGCGGGAGGAGCCGTCGACGCGGGTCACGGCCCCGGCGTAGTAGTGCATGAGCTGGGCTGCCATGGGGGCGTCGACCGTGCTGGAGAACGCGAACGGCTTGCCCATGTCCACGGTCTCCAGCAGGGCGATCTCCTCCAGGTCGCGCTCGATGAGCTCACCGACCCGGTTCAGCCGCAGCGCCCGCTCCTGGGCGGACAGTCTGCTCCAGGGCCCTTCCTCGTACGCCGTGCGGGCGGCGGCCACGGCCGCGTCCGCGTCGGCCGCGGCGGCCTGGGCCACCGGGACGATCTCCTGTCCGTCCACGGGGCTGACGTCCGGCTCGGTGCGTCCGTCCCGGGCCGGTACCCATGAGCCGCCGATGAACAGTTTCCCGGGGTTGGCGAGGGGCGGGCCGCTCAGCTCACGCTTGGTCATGGCTGCCTTCCGGTGTCGGTTGCGGGGCGGGCGGGGAGAGGGTGTCCGGCCCTGATCCGCCGGACACCCCCTAGCCCTTCGCGAGCTGGCTCAAGAACGTCTCCGCGAGGGCCTTTGAGGAGTACGGGTTCTGGCCGGTCGTCAGCTTGCGGTCGACGACGACGTGCGAGTCCCAGATCGCGTCGGCCTTCTCGTAGCGGGCGCCGAGCCGGGTGAGCTCGACCTCCAGGATCAGGGGGAGCCGGCCGGCCATGTTGGTGACCAGTTCCTCGTCGTGGGAGAAGGCCGTCATCCGGTAGCCCTCGAACGGCCAGCGGCCTTCGCCGTCGCGCAGCGCGAGCAGCGAGGTGTGGCCGTGGCAGACGGTGGCGAGGGGCTTGTCCTGGGCGATGACCCAGCGCAGGATCTGGGCGAGTTCGTCGGACTTGGGCAGGTCGCCGATCGCGCCGTGGCCGCCGCTGACGTAGACGCCGTCGTAGTCGGAGACGTCCTTCTCGGTGAGGGACTCCAGGGCCAGGGGCGCCTTCAGCTGGGGGGTGTTCTCGATGACCCGGACGTACTCGGCGGCGTTGGCCGCGTCCTCGTCGGGGGAACCCTGGGGCCGGACCCACTGGAGGAACTGGGGGTCGATGCTCGTCAGGTCGACCGTGGGGGCGCGGCCACCGATCGTCGCCACGTCCACGTCGTGACCGGCCGCCTTGAAGAGCGAGAAGGGAACGACGAATTCCTCTGCCCAGAATCCCGAGGGATGCTGTTCACCGTCCAGCAGGTGCAGGGTCGCCTTGGCCGTCATGACGACGAGAATCTTCATGATTCTCTCCTTGGTCTGGATGCGCTGCCGATTCAACACGCCCCCCGCAGGGGGCGTAAGGGGGTGACGTCAGGCCCGCGATACTTCGTCACGTGCGTCCAACGCCGAGATGATGGTGCGGAATTCACCGACCAGGGGGTGGTCGGGATGGGCTTCTGCAAATATGCGCTCGCCGTACAAGGAGGCCATTTCCGGCGAGTAGGGCAGGATTCCGGCCACGGGTGCCCCGTAGACCTCCTCCGAGCGCTGCCGGGCCGCCTCCCGGTCGATGCCCGCGGGTGCCATGCTGAGCACCAGGGTGCGGCGGCAGGCCAGGCGCCCGGCGAGGGCGATGGTCTCCTCGACCCCGGAGAGGTCGATCCGGTCCGCCCGGGCCATGATCATCAGTACGTCGGCGCTCGCCATCGCGGTCACCGACTCGTTGTTGAGCCCGGCGTGGGTGTCGAGCAGCAGCACGTCCAGCGCGTAGTGGCCGGTGAGCCGGTCGAAGCCCTCCGGGAGCAGGCCCACGTCGTAGCCGCCGGCCATCAGTTCCCGCAGCGCCGCGGTCCCGCTCCGGGCCGGTACGACGTACAGCCCGGGCACGCCGGCCCGCTGGGCGGTGGCCTCGATCTCGCACCGGCCGAGCAGGTAGTCGGCCAGCGAGGGTCCGGGGCCGAGCCGGAACAGCAGGTCCAGGGTGGGTGACTGGATGTCGGTGTCCACGACGCCCACCCGGCGTCCCCCGGCCGCGATGAGCAGCGCGAGGTTCGCCAGGACGGAGGACTTGCCCGTCCCGCCGCGGTGCGAGTGCGCCACGATGGTGCGGGCCATCTAGGCCACCACCCGGTGGCCGGGTCCGGGCGCGTACGGCCCCCGCGCCGTACGCGGCCGGTGCAGGGCGAGCATGGTGACGTCGTCGTGCTGTTCGGCGGTGCCCGTGTGCGCGCGCACCGCGAGGTCCATCCGGTCGACCACGTCCCTGCCGCTGACCGGTGGTCCGGCGAGCAGTTCCAGCATCCGTTCGTCGCCGAGGAAACTGCCGTTCGGACAGCGGGCCTCGGGCACTCCGTCGGTGAACACGAAGAGGGTGTCGCCCGGGTCGAGCTGGGCGTAGCCGAGCGTGTAGACGCAGTCGGGCAGGACCCCGACGGCCGGCCCGGTGATGTCCAGTGCGGCGGGCGGACTGCCGTCGGCGGGCAGCAGCAGGGGCGGGTTGTGGCCGCCGTTGATGTAGACGAGGCTGCCGGTGAGCGGGTCGAGCACCCCGAAGAACAGGGTGGCGAAGTACCCCTGCCGCAGGTGGTTGTTGGTGAGGTAGCCGTTGGTGGCGGTGACCGCGTTGAGCAGGGGTGTGGCACCGACCACCGGGATCCGCCGGCTGCCGCCGGCCCGTCCGGCGGCGACCAGGTGCTGCAGTCCGCTGTTCTGCGCGGTGTGCCGGAGCAGGGAGCGGATGAGCGCCATGAAGAGGGCGGCGCCGACCCCCTTGTCGCAGACGTCGGCGACGACGAAGGCCAGCCGGCGGCCGCGGGAGATCTCGAAGACGTCGTAGAAGTCCCCGGCGACCTGCCGGGCGGGCCGGAAGCGCACGTCGATCTCCCAGCCGTCGGGGACGGGCAGCGATTCGGGCAGGAAGCCCGCCTGGATCTCCCGGCCGATCTCCAGTTCCTTCTCGTAGCCCATGAGTTCGGCGCGGGCGTCGGCCTCCCGCAGGGTGCGGCCGAGTCCGGCGCGCTCCGAGCAGCTGTGCAGCCGGGCCCCGACCAGGGCGGGGAGGAAGGGCGGTACGAGGTAGTCGTGCCCGATCCGGACGTGCTCCTCCAGCGCGGCGAACTCCGTCACGGTCCAGACGACCACGATGGGGGCCCCGGCCCAGCGGCGCAGCCGGCGTACGGCCGTCCGTACGGCGTCCCCGTCGGACTCGGCCGGGGCGAGCAGCACGTCGGCGACGGGCAGCAGCTCCAGCGGGCCCTCGCGCAGCTCCGTCAGCGTGCGGCTGACGAGTGAGGCGTCCATCGTCCGCAGGGCGTCGAGCAGTTCGGGCGGTGGTGCCGGGTGCGCGTCGAGGATGATCACGGTCGTGGAGGGCATGGGTCCGTCCCCTCAGCCTTCACGGTCAGCGTGCTGATGTTGCGGCCGTCCCTGTGCGCATAGGCGAACTCGTCCACGCTGGTCAGGGCGAGGTGGATGCCGAGGCCGCCGATCCGCCGGTCCTGTGGGGGGACCCCCGGGCAGGGCGGCAGGCGGCCCGCGACGGGGTCGAAGGCGGGGGCGGAGTCCTCGATGGTGATCTGCACCCCGCCCGGGCCGGAGCGGCCGCGGACGGTGATCCGTCCGTCGCCGCCCCGGTACCCGTGCATCACGATGTTCGTGGCCAGTTCGTCGACGGCCAGCCGGAGCCGGTAGGCGGCGTGCCTGTCCAGCCCCGCCCGTCCGGCCAGCCGCAGGACGAACGCGGCGACGTCGCCCAGTGCCCCCACCGTCGCGGGCACCTCCAGGACCGCGGGCGTCCTCGCCAGCTCGACCATGTCACTCACGGTCGTCACTCGTCGGAGAGGACGATGCTGCGGTCGAGTCCGGCCGTCCGGATGGTCCGGGAGACGGGCTCGATGGCACCGACCACCTTGATGGTGACGTCGTCGGCGACCTTCTGCTGGGCGAAGACCAGGGAGCGCAGTCCGGCGCTGGCCATGTAGCCGACGCCGGCCATCCTGATCTCGACGGTGGTGGTGCCGTGTCCGGCGGCCTTCTCGATGGTGCGGTGGAAGTCCGGCGCGGTCTTGGCGTCCAGCTCGCCCGACAGTTCGATCACGGTGGTGTCGCCCTCGATGCTCAGGGACACGGAAAGCGGCATGTCAGGTCTCCTTCGGTCAGGGCGTGTCGGATGCGTCGGGGTCGTTCGTGCGGCCCACGAGGATCACCACCGACCGCGGGCCGATCAGGTACTTGCCGGCGTTGTCCAGCTCCGGCTCGGCCCCCGGGGTGTGGATGTCGTACGGCGCCTCGGCGCCGGTGTCGGCGAACAGGTGCCAGCTGCGTCCGCCGGGCAGGGCCGGGAGTTCCAGGTCGTGCGACTCCCAGTGCGCGTTCATGGCCACGTACACCACGTCGTCGTCGCCGGCGCCGCAGCGGGCGACCGCCACCAGCCGGCTGTCGGCCGACCAGTCGGGCTGCCAGGCCCGTTCCCCGTGCCAGCTGATGTCGGGCAGGCCGAGGGTGTCCCGGACCCGTCCGGTGGGGTGGCAGGTGGAGCGCAGCTCGCGGTGGCGCTTTCGGAAGGCGATCATCTCGCGGGTGAAGCGGAGCAGTTCGGCGTTGTCGTCGACCTGGTCCCAGTCGAACCAGGACAGTTCGTTGTCCTGGCAGTAGGTGTTGTTGTTGCCCTGCTGGGTCCTGCCGACCTCGTCGCCGGAGAGCAGCATCGGGATGCCCTGGCTGGTCAGGAGGATGGCGAGGGCGTTCTTCATCTGCCGGGTGCGCAGGGCGTTGATCTCCGGGTCGTCGGTGGGACCCTCGGCGCCGCAGTTCCAGCTGTTGTTGTCGTTGGCGCCGTCGTTGTTGCCCTCGCCGTTGGCCTCGTTGTGCTTGTCGTTGTAGGAGACCAGGTCGGCGAGGGAGAAGCCGTCGTGCGCGGTCAGGAAGTTGACCGAGGCGGCGGTGCCGCGGCTGGAGTAGAGGTCGGGCGAGCCGGCGATGCGGGTGGCCAGTTCGCCGGTGACCCCGGGGTCGCCCTTGAGGAAGCGGCGCACGGTGTCGCGGTACTTGCCGTTCCACTCCGCCCAGCGGCCGTACGCCGGGAAGTTGCCGACCTCGTAGAGGCCGCCGGCGTCCCAGGCCTCGGCGATGAGCTTGGTGTGCCGCAGGACCGGGTCGTAGGCGAGCAGTTCCAGGAGCGGCGGGTTGGGCAGCGGGGTGCCGTCCAGGGACCGGCCGAGGATGGCGGCGAGGTCGAAGCGGAACCCGTCGATGTGGTAGTCGGCGACCCAGTGGCGCAGGCAGTCGAGGACGAAGTTGCGCACGACGGGGTGGTTGCAGTTGACCGTGTTGCCGGTGCCGCTGAAGTTGAAGTAGTACCCCTCGGGCGTGAGCATGTAGTAGGTGGCGTTGTCGAGTCCCTTGAAGGAGATCGTCGGCCCCTGCTCGTTGCCCTCGGCGGTGTGGTTGAAGACGACGTCGAGGATGACCTCGATGCCGGCCGCGTGCAGGTCCTTGATCAGGGTGCGGAACTCGTCGCCCTGCATGCCGTAGCGTCCGGTGGCCGCGTAGCCGGCCTTGGGCGCGAAGAAGGAGACGGTGTTGTAACCCCAGTAGTCGAAGAGCTTCTCGCCCGTCTCCGGGTTGGAGCGCGGGTTGTCGCTCTCGTCGAACTCGAACACGGGCAGCAGTTCGATGCAGTTGACCCCGAGTTCCTTCAGGTACGGGATCTTCTCGCGCAGCCCGGCGAACGTGCCGGGTGCGGTGACGCCCGAGTTGGGGTGCCGGGTGAAGCCGCGCACGTGGGCCTCGTAGACGACGAGGTCTTCGGCGGGGATGCCCAGCGGGGTGTCGTCGCCCCAGTCGAAGTCCTGGAGGCAGACGCGGGAGCGGTACTGGTAGCCGCGGCTGTAGTCCGGCTCCACTCCCCACACGTCACGGCCCGCGATCAGCCGGGCGTAGGGGTCGGAGAGGACCTGGCGGGCGTCGAAGCGGTGGCCGGTGACCGGGTCGTAGGGGCCGTCGGCCCGGTACCCGTACTCGATGTTCTCGTGGTCGAGGCCGAAGACGGTCATGGCGAACACGCTGCCGGTGCGGAACTCCTCCGGGAACTCCAGTTCGGCCATCGGCTCGGGCGCTCCGCGCTCGTAGATGACCAGGGTCATGGAGGTGGCCTGGTCGGAGAAGACGGAGAAGCTGACGCCGCCGGGAACCACGTTGGCCCCGAAGGGGAACGGTTTGCCCGCGCGGACGCGGTACCCGCCCACCTCGTGGGTCGGGTACGCGTCGACGCGCAGGACCTGCTCGGACCGGGTCTCGCTCATCGCGCGGCCCTGGCCCTGGCGGCGGCCGCGGCGGCCTCGCCGGTCTCGAAGAAGTCGAGGAATCCGGTCGCCGACATCACGAACCTGACTTCCTCGCTCACCCCGTAGAGGGTGACGGCCACGCCGGCGTGCTGGGCCTCGCGGTAGACGACGAGCAGGGTGCGCAGGCCCGCGCTGGAGACGTAGGTCACCGCCGTGAGGTCGATCCGCAGCGGCTTGCCCTCGCGGACCAGCGGCAGCAGGGCCTGGAGCAGCGTGCCGGACGTCTCGCTGTTGATCTCGCCGGTGGCGACGAGCACGGTGCCCGTCTTGTTCCGGCGTTCCTTGACGTTGAGAGTCATTGCCTTCCCCTCTGGTTGGGGCGCCCCCCGTTGAGCGCTACTGCTTGGCCGTGGGCCGCAGCCGGACCTTGACCTTGACCCGGCCCTGGACGTCGGGCAGGCGCACGGTGAGCGCCTCCGCGTCGAAGTCGGTGTAGGGCTTCTCGTCGATCTCCACGGACGCGATCCGCACCGCGCCGGCGGGCAGCAGGTCGGGCGAGACGCGCAGGATCCGGTCCGGCAGGCCGGTCGGGTCGGGCTGGAAGTGGAAGTCCATCTCCCGGCCGTTGATGAGCAGGTTGTTGTAGACGGCGGCGAGGTAGCAGAGCTCCGCCGAGTGGTACATGGACATCGAGTGGCTGCCCTTGAGCCGCTCGGTGCCGAGCAGGTACGGCGTCCCGCCGGCCAGGACGTTGAAGTAGACGGCGCCCTCGTCGTGGTCGAGGAAGAAGGTGTTGTAGAAGGCCTGCGCCTGCCGGGCCTCGCGCAGGTTCGCGTCGCCGCCGACCGTGCCGTTCAGGATCAGGTAGGCGAGGATCGCCTGCTCCTGCTGCCACCAGGCCTTGCGGTCGTGCCAGGCGAAACGATACGCCTCCTGGTCGCCCTGCTTCACGCGCTCCACGACGTCGTACCAGCCGCCGCGCTGCACGTCGCTGCCCACCGCCGGCATGATCTCGCCGATCTTCCTGGCGAGCTCCTCGTACGCCGGCTTGGCCTTCAGCGAGTTCATCCGCATCAGGTTCCAGGCGATCTTCAGGTTGTGGCCGACGACCGCGCGGTCCTGCTGCCAGCTGTGCGCCTTGTCGTGCGACCAGTCGCGCATGAAGCGCTCCTGGACGAAGGGGCTGTTCTTGTAGTCCGGGAACTTGTCCGCGATCGTGTCGAAGGTGTACTCAAGGAAGTCGGCGTACTTCTGGTCGCCCGTCGCCAGGTACAGGTTGATCAGGTAGGCGGGGGCGTGGTCGCCAACCGAGTTCCAGTTCTTGCGCTCGGCGTTCTCGCCGAGGGACTCGTGGTCCGCGCTGAACAGGATCGGGTCGATGTGGGAGTAGTAGCCGCCCAGCTCCGGGTCGAAGAAGAACTTGTCGAACAGCCGGATCGTGGCGTCCGCGTCGTTCTTGATCCGGATGTCGCCGGTGACCCGGTAGGTCTGGATCGGGCCGGCCAGCGCGTAGATCTGCTCGTACATCGGGATCGCGTCGTAGTCGTCGGAGAACTCCGAGGTGAACAGCTTGCGCTCGCTGTCCCCGTCGACGCTGATGCCGTGGTACCAGAAGACCACGTCCTCCTCGCCGTCCACGACCCGCATGTGCTTGCGCAGGTACTCGGTGCCCCGCTCGGCGACCTCCAGGTACTCGTCCTTGCCGGTCAGCAGGTAGGCCGAGGCCATCCCGTAGACCAGACGGGAGATCGTGTCGGTCTCCTGGACGTGGCTGGCGGTCTTGTCACCGCCGAGCCGGATCTCGGTGCGGTACTCGGTGAAGTCCACCGGCCCGTCGCCGAACTGCGCCCGCTTGTAGAAGTCGGCCAGCGACTCGATCTGCTTGATCCACCAGCTGCCCTCCTCGAAGCGGTAGTCCTCGGCCCCGCGGCCCAGGAACACCAGGCGCTTGGCGTCGAACCGGCCGCCGTGCTCCGGGTAGTGGACGCCGTGGACGAAGAGGAACCGGCCCGGCGAGAGCATCTCGTCGATGTGCCCGGAGGCGTCGATGTAGGGCTCGTCCAGGTTGCGGACCAGCTCCGCGCTGGGGTCACCGGCCAGCGAGACGGCGAACTCGCGGTCGTCCGAGGTCTTCAGCCGCAGCAGGCGGGTACCGGAGTCGAAGCGGACGACGTAGCCCGCGATGGTGTCGGAGAAGGAGAAGCTCACGGCGTCCGCCATGTCATGCACCGTCCTTGTCGTGAGTGCTGTCGTCCTCGTATCCCTGGCTCACCTCGACGATCACCCCGTCGGGGTCGCGGACCCACACGGTCCGCCAGCCGCAGATGAAGTCGTCGAAGTCCAGCGGCCCCAGGGTCACTTCCGCCGCGTCGCCCAGGTCGGCCAGGAAGGCGTCCACGCTGTCGGTCCGGAACGCCAGGTGGCGCATCCGGCCCGGGGCCTGCGGCCCGTCGTCGTGCGCCGTGCGGGCCGGAGCGGTGTCCGCCGCGAAGAGCTCCAGGTACGCGTCCCCCTTGCGCAGGAACACGATCCGGGACTCCCCGAGGTCGACCACCCGGGCCCGGGAGAAGCCGAAGTACCGGGTGTAGAAGTCCTCGGTGGTCTTCTGGTCCACGCAGTTCAAACCGACGTGCGACCACTCCATCGGCAGGTCCGCGGCGCCCGGCATCAGGGGGCACCTCCCAGCGGTGGCTGCGGGACGGCTCCCCGGCCCCGGCCGGCCGCGATCAGCTCGATGATCCGGCGGGCGAACAGGTGGTGGTGCGCGCCGGTGCGGCCGGTGACCAGGTCGCCGTCGACGACCACGTCCTCGTCGACGTACTCCCCGCCCATGTTGCGGACGTCGCCGATCAGGTTGTTGTGGCAGACCACCTTGCGGCCGCGGATCTTCCCGGGGATCGAGGACGCCAGCCACATGCCGTGGCAGATGATCCCCTTGAGGACCGTCGGCTCCTCGAAGGCCCGGCGCAGCAGCTCGGTCGCCGGGGCGAGGACGTCCACGTCCTCGGTGTAGCGCAGCCGGTCGGCCACCATGCCCGAGGGCACGATGATCGCCGCGTACCGGCGCAGCTCCTCGTCGCTCAGCCCCTCCAGGGACCGGTCGACGGTGAAGGGGGCCCGGTACTCGTGCCCGGTGAAGGTGAGGGAGCCGTTGCCCCACAGCCGGGTCAGGAAGTCGACCTCGGCGCCCTCCTCGGCGAACCGGTGCCGGTAGTAGAAGATCTCCGGCTCGTAGTAGTCGCTCTCGACCAGGACCGCGATCCGGGTCCCCGACAGGGCGCCCTCGCGCAGGACGGCATCAGACACGGGAGGTCCCCCTCAGGAAGTCCGCCGCACGCTCGGCGATCATCGCGATGGCGGTGTGGCAGTTGCCCGACGGGACCGCGGGCATCACGCTCGCGTCCACCACGCGCAGGTTCCGTACGCCGTGAACCCGCAGCTGCGGGTCGACGACGGAGAAGTCGTCGATGCCCATGCGGCAGGAGCCGGCCTGGTGGTGGTAGCTCTCCGACTTCTGCTTCACGAAGGTCCGCAGGTCGTCGTCGCTCGTGTAGCCGGGGCCGGGCTGCAGCTCCTGCTTGTACCAGGGTGAGAACGCCGAGGTCGCGAAGATGTCCCGGGCGATCCTGACGCCCTGCACCATGCGTTCCAGGTCCCAGCGGTCGCCCAGGTAGTTCGGGTTGATCAGCGGGTGGGCCAGCGGATCGGCGCTCGCCAGCCTGATCCAGCCGCGCGAGACCGGGCGTACGACACCGGGCAGGATGCTCACCGTGTTCGGGTGGTCCTTGCCGACGATCACGTCGAAGGGCACGTGGACGAAGGCGATCTGCAGGTCGGGGGCGGGCAGCCCCGGCTGCGAGGACAGGAACAGAGCGCTCTCGGAAAGATTCTGCGCGGGCGGCGGGAGCTCCTGGGTGACCTCGGCCATCAGCCCGGTCAGGACGTGGTTGTGGAAGTTCTCGCCGACCCCGGGCAGGGCCGCGGTGACCTCGATGCCGTGCTCGCGCAGCTGCTCGGGGTGGCCGATGCCGGAGAGCAGCAGCAGCTTCGGCGACTCGATCGCCCCGGCGGCCACGAGCACCTCGCGCCGGGCCCGTACGGTGTGCGGCCCGGGCGCGGCGACACGGCTGTGGCCGTCGCGGACGGTCCGGCCGGGGACATCACTGTCCGAAAGCGTCGCAGGAGGCTGGAGCTGCACGTACTCGACGCCCGTGCAGGTGTCCCCGTCGAAGAGCAGCCGGGTGCTCTGCGCGTTGGTGCGCAGGGTCAGGTTCGGCCGGTCGAGGGCCGGCTCCAGATAGGCGGCCAGTGCTCCCTGGCGGCGGCCGTCGGCGACGTCGATGTGGTGCCAGCCGGTGCCGAACAGGCCGCGCCGGGGCCCGTCGGTGTTGAAGTCGGCGATCTCCTCGTGGCCCAGTTCGACGGCCGCGTCGATGAAGGCGCGGGAGACCGGGTTGGGGCCGTGCAGCCCGGCGTTGGTGACCCGCTGCGGGCCGCGGGTGCCGGTGGTGGGGGCGGTGACGTCCTCCTGGCGCTCCAGCAGGGCGAAGTACGGGAGCACGTCCTCGTACGCCCAGCCGGCCGCGCCCTGGTAGGCCCAGTTGTCGAAGTCCGAGGCGTGGCCCCGGATGTGCATCATGATGTAGAGGTTGCTGCTGCCGCCGGGGGCCTTGCCACGCGGCTCGTAGGTACGGCGGCCGTCGAGCCCCGGCTGCGGTGTGCTGGTGTAACCCCAGTCCACCGGCCCGCCGAGGAGCTTGTACCAGGAGGACGGGTCGTCCACCTCGGGCGGGATCCGGGAGCCGCCCGCCTCCAGGACGAGGACGCTGACGTCCGGGTCCTCCGAGAGCCGGTTCGCCAGCACACTGCCCGCGGTGCCCGAGCCCACGACGATGTAGTCGTACTCTTCCACGCTCACGCCTCCCGCCTCAGTCCTGGCTCAGCACCTGGAAGGGGACCGTGTCGTGGTAGTTCGCCATGTAGGCGATCTTTCCGTCCGCGATCCGGAAGAAGTTCATGACCTCGGCCTCGATGGGCTCGCCCGAGGCGCTGACCGCGGTCAGGTGGGAGACGGCCGCGGCCTTCTCGCCGTCGACGAGGAAGTGCACGGGCTCGTTGCGGAAGACCCGGTACATGGTCCCCATGCCCTTCATCATCGAGCGGAGCACCTCCAGACCCTCGATGTGGCCGGCGAGCTGCTCGTCCATGACCTGGTCCTCGGCGAACAGGTCGCACCAGCGCTCCCAGTCCCCGGCGTTGGCGTACTCGTAGTACTTCTGCAGGATCTGTCGTGCGTCCATCGCGCTCATCCCCCCTCTATCGGTCCCTGCGGGTTCCGTCCGGCGCGAACGGCGCCCAGAACTGGCTGAAGGCGGTCGCCGAGTCCCCGAAGAGCCCGTCGCGGCCCTCGACGATCCGGCCGTCCCGCCACCGCATGAAGTGGAAGACCGGGTAGTCCATCCGCTCGTACGGGGACCCGCTCGCGTCGGCCGCGCCGGCCCGCAGGGCGACGTTGCGGCACACGTCGGCCGAGCAGTCCTCGCCGACCAGCACCGCCTCCAGGTCCATCCGGAAGGTGCCGCCCGTGAGCTTGTGGGTCTGCCCCATCAGCTCCAGGAAGGCGTCCAGGCTCTCGTACCAGCCGGCCAGCGGGTGGTTGCCCGGGACCAGCCAGCGCAGGTCCTCGGAGTAGTACTCCAGGATCCGTGCCCGGTCGCCGGAGCCGAGGGCCGCGTAGGCCTCCCGGACCCGCTCCCGCGTCACTTCGGTCATCGTCGCTCCTCCTTCACCGCGGTCGCGGTGGCGGTCGCGGTCACAGGGAGCCGGAACCGGGCATCGGCGCCAGGTCGTTGACGGTGTACTGCTGGATCAGCGGTCCGTCGGGGCCGGCGACCACCGTCCAGGTCTGGTCGGCGTCGAAGCCGAGCCACTGGCTGCGGGCGGCCGGCGGGTCCCAGATCCTGGCCTGCCAGTTGACGAGGACCCGGACGACCGCCCGGTCGCCCTCGATGACGGGCTCCACCTTCGTGACCGTGTGGACCTCGTCGAAGAAGCGGTGGGTGACGGCCTCGTACCAGCGGCCGAAGCCCTCGTGTCCGAGGAAGGTGTCCTCGGGGACCTTGAACTCCAGGTCCTCGGTGATCAGGGCGAGCACATCGGCCAGGCCCACGTGCTGGTCCAGCGCCACGTACCAGTTCTCGGCGAACGTGCGGATCGTGTCCTCGGTCAGCTGCCGCTCGGCGGGCATGCGGTCTCCTCCTGTTCCGTCTGTTGCGCCTGTCGCGCCTGTCGCGCCTGTCGCGTCTGTTCCGTTCGCATGCGGTCAGATCTGGACGTCCACGAGGAACGGCCCGGGGTGGGACAGCATCCGGCCCACCGCGGCGACCGCCTCGTCCGGCTTCTCCACCCGCATCCCGTCGGCGCCGAGCGAGCGGGCCAGTCCGGCGAAGTCGATCTCGGGGTGCGAGAGGTCGAAGGAGCCCGGGAAACCGTGCTCGGGAATGTCCCGCTCCCGCCAGTACTGGGCGATGTTGTCGTCCAGCAGCCGGTACTTGCGGTTGTTGCAGACGACGAACTTCGCGTCGATGCCGTGCCGGGCCGCGGTCCACAGCGCCTGGTAGGTGTACATGGACCCGCCGTCGCCCGCGAAGCCCACGACGAGCCGCTCCGGACGGGCCAGCTTCGCGCCGACCGCCCCCGGGAAGCCCACGCCGAGCGATCCGCCCCGGGTGAGGTGGTAGTCGCCGGGGCGCTCCGCCGGCAGGTACCGGGTGACCAGCGGCGAGGTGGTCAGCGCCTCGTCGAAGACGATCAGGTCCCCGCCGGTGCGCTCGGCCAGGGTCCGCAGGAAGACGGCCATCGGCGTGCCGTCGTCCTCGGCGGCCGAGCCCGCCGCCCGGGCCCGCTCCCGGGTCCGTACGTCGAGCCGGGCGGCCGCGGCGGCCCGGCGCTGCGGGGTCAGCTGCCGCTGCAGCACCCCGGCCAGCGCGTGCAGCGCCTGCCGGGGGTCGGCGGCCAGGCCCAGGTCCACCGGATGGTTCTTGGCGATCTCGTAGGCGTTGAGGTCGATGTGGACGACCTTCGCTCCCGCCCGGAAGGGGCTCTCCAGCTCGGGGAACACCTCAGGGAAGACGTAGGTGCCCACGATCAGCACCCCGTCGGCGTCGCCGATCAGCTCCTTGCTGTGCGGGCCGAACATGTGGCCCGTCTGGCCGCGCCGCAGCGGGTGCGAGGCCGCGATGTTCACCTCGGAGGAGTCGACCTCGTACACGTCGGCGCCCAGCAGCTCGGCGACGGCGACCAGCTCGCGCTGCGCCCCGGAGAGCGCCACCCCGTCCCCGACCAGCACGACCGGCCGCTCGGCGGAGGCGAGCAGTTCGGCGGCCCGGCCCACCGACGCCGGTGAGGGCGCCACGTCCGTGAGCGGGACCGTGGCCGGCAGCACGGGCTCGGAGTTCAGCTCGTCCAGCACGTCCATCGGCAGCGCGACGAACACGGGCCCGCGGGGCGGGGTGAGTGCGATCTTCACGGCCCGCCGGACCGTGCGCAGCACCGAGCGCGGATCGGTGACGCGGGTCGCGTACTTGGTCACGGGCCTGGCCATCGCCACCAGGTCGGACGCCATCTGCGCGTCCATGGCGTCGTAGCGCACCCCGGCGTCGCCGGCGACGACGACGAGCGGGGTGTGGCCGCGCAGCGACTGGTAGAGCATCCCGATGCCGTTGCCGAGGCCCACCCCGGAGTGGAGCTGGAGCAGGGCCGCGCCGCCGGTCGCCCGGGCGTACCCGTCGGCGATGCCGGCGGCCACGGTCTCCTGGAGGGCGAGGACGTAACCGAAGTCCGCCGCCGCGTCCACCGCGTCGAGGAATCCCTGTTCCACCGTCCCCGGATTTCCGAACATCACCTTCAGGCCGTCGGCCTTGAACTGCTCGATCAGCCTTTCCCGTCCGGGAGTGGCTTCCATGAATTCCCCCTCGACCATTCGATTTCCCGGCGTTTTCCGGGACTACCAGCCGTATCGGGTGAGCCCGTCCTCCAGGACCTCCACGATCTTCTGTCCCGTCAGATAGGAGTCGGGGGTGGAACGTCCGGTGACGAAGGGGAAGTCGACGATCACCGAGACGGGTTTGCCGAAGTTCCCGTGGTACGCGCCGCGCGGCCCCGTCGCGTCGCGCAGGATGTACTCAAGCGGGTACGGCGGCGGCCCCATGTTGAAGTCGGTACCGAGGAATCCGGTGCCGTCCTTGTAGTCGTACTCCTTGCAGTGGCCGGTCACGTGCTTGCCCCAGATGATGCTCCTGCGGTCGTCCCAGTCCCGGGCGAAGGCCAGGCAGGCGACCCCGTAGCACTCGGCGGCCACGACCTTGCCGGCCTTCCGGAAGGCCAGGATCAGGGCGTGCACGCGCTCGTTGTTGGCGAGGTCGGCGATCGGGCCGCTGCCGCCGACGATGAGGACCGCGTCGTATCCGGCGATGTCGGCGTCGAGCTTGTCGAGGTCGCGGTGGTACTGCTCCAGCTTGGGCAGGTAGGCCGCGTCGCTCGTGTACGGGCGCTCGGGCACCCACGCCTCGATGTCGAGCGGTGAGTCCAGCCGGCTCGACTGTTCGAACTCGCGTCCCAGCCTGGCGTTCTCCTCGGTGGTCACCGAGCGTCCGAGGGGCGGGTCGATGTACTTCGCGTCGAGGCTCGGCGGAAGCGCGTGCGCACGCTTCCCGGTCGGCGTGGCGAATATGACCTCGTAGCCCCGCTCGTCGAACTTCGAGACGGGCCCTATCAGTTCTTCGGCCCAGTAACCGTGTTCGGAGACAATGACCAGAATCTTTCTGCTCACGTATTCCTCCAGCGCCGCCTGTTGTCGTTGGCGTTCCCCACACTGGCCGGGCCCGGGGCCTTCGTCAAAGCCCCGGCATGCGACTTCGTGAGGTAGCGGTACGGGCGACGGCGGCACTTCAGGAAGTCGTTCTCGGACGTCATGAAGTACCTCCAGGACTACCTGACTTCGGCTGAATCGGTGAACCATTTCGCGGGGCCCGGCCTAAGGTCTGGACGCGCCGTGAATCGCGGGCGCGCGAGCCGTGTTGCTGTGACGAGCATGAGCACGAGGAGAGGGACGGCGACGATGACGATGGACCTGCTGTGCACACACATCGATCGGATACGCCCGGTGGAGCCCACCGCGGCGGGCTGTGAGGAGTGCCTCCTCGCCGGCGACACCTGGGTGCACCTGAGGCTGTGCCTGACCTGCGGACACGTCGGATGCTGCGACTCGTCGAGGAACCGTCACGCCACCCGGCACTACCGGACCACCGAGCACCCGATCGCGGCCTCCCACGAGCCGGGCGAGGACTGGGCCTGGTGCTACACCGACCAGCAGATGCTGGACCTCGCATGAGCACGGCCCGGGAGAGCTCCCCCGCACCCGCCGCCCCCGCCGCGTCCCCGGCCGCCACCGAGCGTGCGGAGAGCCGCAAGCCGGTGATCCTGGCCGTCGACGACGACCCGCAGGTGCTGCGCGCCGTCCGCCGGGACCTGCGCAGCGCCTACGGAGACCGCTACCGGGTCCTCGGCGCCTCCTCGGCCGCCGACGCCCTGAAGATCCTCGACTCCCTCGACGAGCGGGGCCACGACCCGGCCCTGTTCCTCGTGGACCAGCGCATGCCCGACGTGACCGGCGTCGAGTTCCTGCTGGAGGCGGTCAGCCGCTTCCCGGACGCCCGCCGGGTGCTGCTGACCGCGTACGCCGAGACCGACGCCGCGATCACCGCCATCAACCGGGTCCGGCTGGACTACTACCTGCTCAAACCGTGGGACCCGCCGCACGAGCGGCTCTTCCCCGTCCTGGACGACCTGCTCTCGGACTGGCTGGCGACCTACCGGCCCGCCTACGACGGGATCATCGTCGCCGGCCACCTGGTCTCCCCCGGCACCCACGCCGTACGGGACTTCTTCACCCGCAACGGCCAGCCGTTCCGCTTCCTCAACGTCGAGCGGGACCCCGAGGCGCTGACCCTGATCGCCGCCCAGCCCGACGGCGCCCTGCCCCTGGTCCGCTTCCCGGACGGGTCGGTGCTCTCGGCGCCGACCGACACCCAGCTCGCCCAGCGCCTGGGCCTGGCCACCACCGCCTCCCGCCCGCACTACGAGTGCGTCATCGTCGGCGCGGGCCCCGCGGGCCTGGCAGCCGGTGTCTACGCGGCCTCCGAGGGCCTGTCCACGCTGATGCTGGACTCCCGCGCTCCGGGCGGCCAGGCCGGCACCTCCAGCCTGATCGAGAACTACCTCGGCTTCCCCTCGGGCCTCTCGGGCGGCGACCTGACCCGCCGGGCGACCATCCAGGCCTCCCGGTTCGGCGCCGAGATCCTGCACCCGGTGGAGGTCGTCTCGCTGACCCGCGACGACCCGGCGAAGATCCTCACCCTCGCCGACGGCACGGAGATCTCCGCCGAGACGGTCCTGCTCGCGACCGGTGTCTCGTACAACCGGCTCGACGCGCCGGGCGCCGAGCGTTTCGAGGGGGCCGGCCTCTACTACGGCGCGGCGACCACCGAGAGCTCGGCCTGCATCTCCCAGCACGTGTTCATCGTGGGCGGGGCGAACTCGGCGGGGCAGGCCGCCGTGCACTTCGCCAAGTACGCCGCCCGCGTGACGATCCTGGTGCGCGCGTCCTCCCTGGACGCGAGCATGTCCCGCTACCTGATCGACGAGATCGAACGCACCCCGAACATCGAGGTCAGGGTCCACACCACGGTGGTCCGGCTGGACGGCGACGAGCACCTCGAACGGCTGACCCTCCACGACGCGGAGACGGGCCGCGACACCGAGATCCCGGCGCGCTTCATGTTCACCTTCATCGGGGCCCGCCCGCACACCGGCTGGCTCGCCGGCGTCGTCGAACGGGACGAGCACGGCTTCGTCCTCACCGGGTCGGACCTGATCGCGAACGGCGGCGAGCTCCCGGCCGAGTGGAGCCTGGAGCGCGCCCCCTACCCGCTGGAGACGAGCGTGCCCGGTGTCTTCGCCGCGGGCGACGTCCGCGCCCACTCGGTCAAGCGGGTCGCCTCGGGGGTGGGCGAGGGGGCCATGGCCGTCTCGCTGATCCACCGGTACCGCTCGATGGGCTGAGAGCGAACGCCCCGGTCCTTGCGATCAAGGCCGGGGCGGATGCAACGTTGATTACATGATTACAACCGAGCAGAACGAACAGCTCCGCGCCTGGTTCGCCGAGCGCCTGCCGGTCGACGTGTACGAGTCCCTCGTCTCGGTCACCACCGACCGCGAGGAGATCACGGTCGTCGGCACCGTCCCGGCGACCGAGTCGGTACGGGAGTTCCGGATACGCACCCGCGAGCAGCGCATCGAGGTGGCCCGCGAGGCCGAGGAGCTCTACCGCCGCAAGGTCGCCTGGGGGGTCCGGGTGGGTGACGAGACGACCCTCTTCACCCACCTCGCCGTCCCCGTCATGACCCGGCTGCGCCAGTCCGAGCGACAGGTCCTCGACACCCTGGTGGCCGGCGGCGTCGCCCGCAGCCGGGCCGACGCACTGGCCTGGTGCGTGCGCCTCGTCGGGCGCAACACCGACAGCTGGCTGGCGGAACTGCGCGAGTCCCTGGACCGGGTCGGCCGGGTCCGCGCGCAGGGTCCCGACGCCTCCGGCACGACCGACTCCATGAAGTCCGGGTCCGAATGACGAATCCGCCCCATGGCGACGTGTGATCGCGTAAGGCTGACCGAGACCTACACCCAGGGAGAGGTACGCACCATGACGACCACCGTCGAATACATCCGCTACCGGATCGCATTGGACGACCAGCAGGCCTTCGAGGACGCGTACGCCCGGGCGGCCGAGTCCCTGGCCGCCTCGCCCGAGTGCATCGACTACGAACTCGCCCGGTGCGAGGAGGAGAAGGAGCGCTACATCCTGCGGATCCGCTGGACCTCGGTCAAGGACCACCTGGAGGGCTTCCGCAAGGGGGAGCACTTCCCCGCCTTCTTCAGCGCGATCCGCCCGTACGTGACGGCCATCGAGGAGATGCAGCACTACCTCGTGACGGGCGTCGTGGGCACGGGGAAGGGCGCCGGACAGCGATGAGCACCACACCCACCATCTACGAGTGGATGGGCGGGGCGGAGGCGATGAACCGCCTCACGGACGCCTTCTACGCCCACGCCCTCCAGGACGAGATCCTGGCCCCGGTCTTCGCGGGCATGGACTCGGAGCACCCGCAGCACGTGGCGGTCTGGCTGTCGGAGGTCTTCGGCGGCCCGGCGGACTACACCGCCCAGCACGGCGGCCACCAGCACATGGCCACCAAGCACCTGGGCCGGGCGATCACCGAGGAGCAGCGGCGCCGCTGGGTGGACCTGCTGATGGACACGGCCGACGAAGTCGGCCTCCCGACGGACCCCGAGTTCCGCGGGGTGTTCGCCTACTACATCGAGTGGGGGACCCGCATGGCCCTGATCTACTCGGGCCCCAACCCCCCGCCGGTCGACGCGGCCGAGATCCCGGTCTGGTCCTGGGGTCAGACCCCGCCCTGGATCCCCAGGACGGACTGAGCACGCCGGGACGGGCCGGCCGCGCCCCGCCCGCCCCACCCGGCTCCACCGCCGCACGAGGCGCGGGGCCGGGGAGGCCGGGGCCGAGCCCCGCTCCCTCAGCCCCGCCGGCCTTCGGGGCGGGGGTTCCGGGGCGGAGCCCCGGATACCGGCCCAGCCTCTGTTTCCGGCCCGGCCCCGGCTTCCGGCCCGGGCCCGGTTTCCGGCCCGGCCCCGGCTTCCGGTGCGGCCAGCACCACCACGAACGCGGGCTCACCGCCCCCGCTCCCCCGCCAGAAGTCCACCGCCTCCTCCAGCACCTCCACGAAGGTCTCCCACTCCGCAGGCCGCGCCCCCGCGTACTCCTGCCACGAGGTCACCGCCACCAGCCGCCCCGCGGCCTCCGGCAACCAGGTCAGGTCCTGCAGGACATCGACCAGCGCGTCCCAGTTCCCGCCGAACCACTGCGGCAGCCGCAAGGCCTCCCCGCACCGCGCCATCAGCCCGGCCTTGCCCCGTACCCCGTCCAGGTCCAGCCGCAGGGTCGTCCAGCCCGCCTCCTCGGCGGCGGCGAGCGCCGGGGCGAGCGGCCGCGGTGCGAGGGTCATCGGAGAACCGCCTTGAAGGTCTGGTAGTGGTCGTCGGTGTAGTAGAACTCCCCGCCCTCACCCGTCACGATCCGCCGGGCACCGCGGTCCCGCTCCCCCGGCGTGCGCACCGTGAACTCGTGGTAGTAGCCGCGCTTCTGGCGCGGCAGGACCTTCTCGAAGTTCCCGAAGACGGTGCCGTCCTGCCGGTACGGGTACGGGCCGCCCTTGTCGATCAGCGCGAGGGTGTCCCGCGCCTGCCGCGGCAGCGCGTCGGCCCGTACCACGGCCATCCCGCGCGCCCAGCCCGGAACCGCATCGGGCTCACCGCCGGGGTCCGTACGGGCGGGCCCGCTGGGAGCCGCGCCGAGGTCGGCACTGCCGCTGACGACGGCGGGGCCGGGTCCCCGAGCCCCGCAGCCCGCCACGGCGACGAGCGCGACACAGAGGAACACGGCCCCCAGCGAACGCAGCAGCCATCGGGGCACGTTCCGGAAGATCATGCACCGATCGTGCCAAAGATCCGATTCGCCCGCGAATCGCTCGGTCGCGTCAGAGCGCGGCCATCTTGCTGTAGGGACTCAGGATGCGCTTCTGGACCGAACCGAAGTCGACGAGAACGGCGATCCCCTCCTCGATTCCGACGACACGGCCGAGGCCGTGCTCGTCGTGGGTGACCCGGTCCCCGACGTTGAACTGCCGGACGGGCTGTTCCACGGGGGCCTTGAACGGGCTGGACGGCAAATGGCGGCGAGGCACTGCTGATTTTGTCATCGGAGTCAGTATGCGCCCAGCGGGCCGTCTCGCGACGGCCCTTCAGGTCTCGATCCCGGCACCATCCGCACCATGAACACCGCCGGCGCCTGTGACGCCGTGTCCGTCGGCGGCTCCCCGCCTGCCCCTAGAGGTCGTCGGGGTCGGCGCGGTCCAGCGCCGGCCGCAGCCCCGGAGCCGACTCGGTCAGCAGGTAGTCGGCGACCGCCGTGTCCGTGACCAGGCTGGTCACCAGCCCCGACCGCAGCACCGCGCCGATCGCGGAGGCCTTGCGCAGCCCGCCCGCGATGGCCACGACCTCGGGGATCCGCCGCAGCCGGTCCGCCTCGACGGTGATGCACCGCTCGCCGAGGTCCCGGCCGACGCGCCGCCCCTCGGCATCGAAGAGGTGGGCGGACATCTCGGCCGCGACACCCAGCGAGGCGTAGTGCGCCCGCTCCTCGTCCGTCAGCATGTCGTGGACGGTCGAGATGCCCGGCTCCCAGGAACCGATGGAGACGGCCGCGACCGTCACCTTGTCGAAGTAGTCGAAGGCGCGCGCGATCCCGGTCTGGCTGCGCAACGCGGCCGCCGTCGCCGGGTCGGGGAGCAGCATGGGCGCGTAGATCGGGTGCGCGTCGCCGCCCGACACCTGCGCGGCCCTGCGTACGGCCTCGACCGAACCGCGCTCCGCCGTCCCCGCGTCGTACACCCCGGTCAGCTGGACCACGGTGCACTGCGGCAGGCGGTGCAGGGAAGCGGCCATGTGGATGGTCGACCGGCCCCACGCGAGGCCCAGTACGTCGCCCTCGCTGACCAGTTCGCCCAGCAGGTCGGCGGCGACCGCGCCCAGGTTCTCCGGGTCCGGGGCGTCCTCGGTGGTGTCGGCGGGCGACTCCACCACGACGGCATGCCGGAGCCCGTACCGGGACCGGAGCGCGTCCGACCGCTCGGCGTCGAGCTCGGCCGGTACGCGGATCTCGATGCGCACGAGGTCGCGTTCGAGGGCGGTCTCCAGCACCCTGGCCACCTTGAAGCGGCTCACGCCGAACTCCTCGGCGATCTGGATCTTGGACTTGCCCTCCAGGTAGAAGCGGCGCGCCATGGCCGCCGCCTGCACCAGCTCCGCGGGTCCCATCCGCAGGGCTGACCGTCCCGCCGACATTGCAGACACCGCGCTCTCCTCACTGCTGTTCACACTCTCGTGTTCACACTCTCGACTCGTCGTTCATCCTGTCAGATCCGACGGCCGTTGATCAGCCTGGACAGCTCCCGTTCACCGAGCCGTCCATCAATGCTCGGCTCAGTGGTCGCAAGCCCACGGTGCCGCTGCGATCGCCGCACCCGCCTGGTCACGCAGCGTGCGGACGGCGGCTGCCGGATCGACCGCCCCGTAGACCGCGCTGCCCGCCACGAAGACGTCGGCGCCGGCCTCGGCGCAGCGCTCGATGGTCGAGGCCGACACTCCGCCGTCGACCTGCAGCCACAGCTCCAGGCCGTGCTTGGCGATCAGCTCACGGGTACGGCGGATCTTGGGAAGCATGATGTCGAGAAAGGGCTGGCCGCCGAAGCCGGGCTCGACCGTCATGATCAGGAGCATGTCGAGCTCGGGGAGGATGTCCTCGTACTGCTCGATCGGGGTCGCGGGCTTGAGGGCCATGGAGGCCCGCGCCCCCTTGGCCCGGATCTCCCGCGCGAGGCGCACGGGCGCCGCCGCGGCCTCGGCGTGGAAGGTGACCGAGCCCGCGCCCGCCTCCACGTACTGCGGAGCCCAGCGGTCCGGGTTCTCGATCATCAGGTGCAGGTCCAGCGGGATGTCCGTGGCCCGGCTCAAGGACTCCACGACCGGCATGCCGAGGGTGAGGTTCGGGACGAAATGGTTGTCCATGACGTCGACATGCAGCCAGTCGGCCCCCTCGGCGGCCTTCGCCTCCTCGGCGAGACGGGCGAAGTCGGCGGACAGGATGCTGGGATAAATCTGAGCGGCCATGCCCCCAAGCCTGCCATGCCTGCGGCCGGTTCCGGCCACGACCCCGCAAGTCAGGATCTACACAGTGACGCTAAAGGAATGGCGAAAGACCCTTAAGCTACCCTTACAGATCTACTTCGGCCCGAGCCGAAGGTGCCGCCAGGGGAGCGGCGGGGCGGAGGCGGAAGGCACGGCGGGGCGAGGGCGCGGCGGGGCGAGGGCGGGGTGGCGTGGGAAGCGGGAACTGCTCCCGCCCCCACATCACCGCCCCCACGTCACCGCCCCGCCTCACGCCCTGCGCCGGTGTCGCCCCCTACGCCGGAGGTGCTCCGCGCAGGTGGCGCAGGAGCCGTTCCAACGCCTCCCAGCTCTCGGCGGTCTCGGCGTCGCCCAGTGCGTAGTAGAAGCCCGGCCGGGCGCTGGGGCCCAGTTGCACCGGGCGTTCCTCCAGCGGTGTCCTGCTCGCGGTGCCCCGCCCTGCCTCCTGGACCTCCGCCGGGCCGAGTACGAAGGCGTACGGCAGCGGCGGGTGCTCGTAGTGGGGCGGGGCGCACAGGTCCCGGCGGGCTTCGCGGAGCCGGCAGAGCATGGTCGTGAGCCCGTACCGGGTCACCAGTTCCTCTGCCAGCCCCGGAAGGGCCGCAAACGGTATCTCCTCGCCCTGGCCGTAGCCCAGGGTGAGGGTGATGTCCTCCTCCACCCCCTCCGGGGTGCGGATCACGCGGAGTGTGGCGACGGCGGGCCGGTCCGGCGGGCCGACGACAACGGTCCAGGTGGAGCGTGGGGCCCGCTCGTAGGCCAGCTCGGTCAGCTGGCGCCGCGACCACTTCAGGCCTGCGGGCTCGGAGGCCCCCAGCCGGCCGGCGGGCCACCCGTCAGCGCCTGCCAGGCGGCTTCGAGCGCGCCGCCGAGGACGAGGTCCGCCGTGGGGCGGTGCAGGGTACGGAAGGAGACGCTGAGCTGACGCTCACCGGTGGGTCCGGCCGCGGACTCCGTGAAGGCTTCCGCCACCGGCGTCTCGCCGTTCTCGCCCCGGGCAGGGGCGAAGGCGTCGTCCTGTCAGGTGAGTACGGCGCCCGTGAGCCCGTCGTAGTAGCCGCACCGCTCGTCCTGCACCACCCCCAAGGCGTCCCCTCGGCGTCCTTGACGTCGCTCGCCTTGAAGCCGTACATGCCGGCCTTGTGGGAACCGTCGTCGACGACGAAGTGCGTGCCGCCCACCAGGGTGGTGATCTTGTTGGCAGCATCGCGCTCGACGCCCTGGAACGCCCACCCAGGTCACGCCGACCTCGCGGACGAGGCGCGCGTTCTCGTCGATCTTGCCCTGGTCCTGCTGCCAGTCCTCGTCATCCTAGTTGTCCGCGACGAACTTCTCCGCGTCGATGCGGAGTTGCTTCATCCTGTCCACCAGCGGACGGGCGCTCGACGCGAAACCCGTCAGCGCCCCGCTGACGGACTCCAGCTTCGTCGCGAAGGCATCCGCCTTGTCCCGCACGGGAATCGTCGAGTTGAGCAACTCCTCCTGCTCGGGGGCGTCATAGACCGGGTCCAGCACCTGGAAGGCGTTGTGCACGCCCCTGCCGGTGCCGCGGATGCCGGAGGCGGTCGTCTTGAGCGCGGCCGCGTGCGTCTCCAGGGTGTCCAGGTTGCCGGTGAAGGTCGGTATCTTCCCGATGTCGATCACTGCTTGGGACCCTTCAGCTCTTCCGCGGTCGGAGCCTTGGAGTACTCCTCCTGCTTGTTCTTCGCCATCTGCAGGTCGCCCTTGACGTACTCCTCGGTGGCCAGGCGCGCACCGGTGATGGACTTGCCCGTCCGGACGGGAAGGAACTTCAGGTCGTTTTCCGTTCGCTGCTGAAACTCAAGCAATGCCTGGGCCACAGGGCCGAACGCGCCCTCCTTGGGCAGCTCGGTCCCGCCCAGCACCATCGTGCCCGCCCACGTCGCGGCGTCGACCAGGCCGTCGCCGTACGACGTGAACTCTTCCTCGAACTTGCTGCCCGCTTCGGCGGTCTTGTTCAGTACGCCTTGTACGCCGGCCGGCTTGATGTCCCACGTAGACGCGTTGTCCCCCGTTCCTCACAACGCTTCTCTCCAGTGCCCCGACGTCGGCCGACGACATCGCCCCCACCCGCACAGGTGATCCACTTCTATCAACCGGGCATTGCTGTCTGCAAAGTGAATGAGGGTCATTCCGCCCTGTCGGCCATCCTCACGGAGTTGTGACCGAGCATGGAACGACCCCACGCCGATTCACGACCCCGACCGCCCGGGCAGCTCCCGCCACACTGCCGTTCTCCCGGTCCAACGCCTCGAAGAACCTCGCCTTCAAAGCCTCGAAATCCACGATCCCCGCAACTCCCTGAACTCCAGGGTGTTGCGGGGATCGATAGAACCCAAGGACGTCGTCGCGGGGGCGTCGGGCCGTACGGCGCGGGGCCGGGCGCGGCTACGCCGTGCGGCGCAGCAGGGCCAGGTACATCGCGTCCGTGCCGTGCAGGTGGGGCCACAGCTGGACGTCCGGGCCGTCGCCCAGGGCGGGGACGCCGGCCATGAAGGGCCGGGCGTCGATGAGTTCGGCGGACACCGGTGCGTTACCGGCGCCGCGGCCCTTGAGGACGTCGTCCACCACGACGCGGGTCTCCGCCAGGTGCGGCGAGCACGTCGCGTAACCGACGACCCCGCCGACCCGCACCGCCGTCAGCGCCTGCCGCAGCAGCCCGCGCTGGAGCGGCGCGAAGCCCTCCAGGTCCTCCGGGCGACGGCGCCAGCGGGCCTCCGGGCGGCGGCGCAGGGCGCCGAGGCCAGAGCACGGCACGTCCATCAGGACGCGGTCGAAGGAGCCGGGCAGCCACGCCGGCCGGGTGCCGTCCGCCGTGATGACCTGGTACGGGCCCGGGTTGCCCGCGAGGGCCCGCTCCACCAGCCGGGCCCGGTGCGGCTGCTTCTCCGAGGCCAGCAGGAACGCCCCGCGCTCGGCCGCGAGCGCGCCGAGCAGGGCCGCCTTGCCGCCCGGTCCGGCGCAGCCGTCGAGCCAGCGCTCGTCACGGCCCTCGACGGGGACGGCCGCGAGGGCCATCGCCACCAGCTGGCTGCCCTCGTCCTGGACGCCGGCGCGGCCCTCGCGCACCGCCTCCAGGGCGCCCGGCTCGCCGCCCTCGGCCATCCGGACGGCGTACGGCGACCAGCGGCCGGGGAGCGCCGACTCCTCGCCCACCGCCTCCAGCAGCTCCTGCGGGGTGGACCGGCCGGGACGCGCGACCAGGGTCACCTCGGGCCGCTCGTTGTCGGCCTCCAGCAGGTCCTCGATCCCGGCGCGCCCGCCGCCCAGCGCGTCCCACAGGGCGCTGACGACCCACCTGGGGTGCGAGTGGTAGACGGCGAGGTGCTCCTCGGCGTCCTCCTCGTACGGCGGCGCGACCCGCTCCAGCCAGCCGTCCAGGTCGTGCGCGGCGATCTTCCGCAGCACGGCGTTGACGAACTTGGCGCGTCCGTCGCCGAGCACCACCCGGGCCAGCTCCACGCTCGCCGAGACGGCCGCATGGGTGGGGATCCGGGTGCCCAGGAGCTGGTGGGCGCCGAGGGAGAGGACGTCCAGGACCGGCGGGTCCACCTCGCGCAGGGGGCGGTCGATGCAGGCCTTGATGACCGCGTCGTAGGTGCCCTGGCGGCGCAGCGTCCCGTAGACCAGCTCGGTGGCCAGTGCCGCGTCGCGCGCCTGGAACTTCTCGTCCTGGCGCGCCTTCCTGAGCAGCGGCGGCAGGACGAGGTTGGCGTAGGCGTCGCGTTCGTCCACGGCCCGCAGCACCTCGAAGGCCAGCATCCGGACGGGGTCCTTCTGGGGCCGGCGGTACGGCTTGGCCTGCTTGCCGCCCGCTCCTGCGGGGGCGGGCCTGCGGCGGGGCTGACGGGGCTGTTCGCTCACGTGAAAGGTGCTCCGGATGTACGAGTGCTACGAAATACTTCGAGGTGCTGCGGCCGCCGGGAGGGCGGGGGTGCGGTCCCGGCGTGTCGCGGGCGGGCGACACGGCCGCACTGCTCAGCCTACGTCGGCCCCGCCGAGCCGCTCGCCGGGGGCGATCCGCACCCCGCGCGCCCAGTCGGCGGCGCGCATCGGCTTCTTGCCCTGCGGCTGGACCCAGAGCAGCTCGACGGCGTGCGAGCCGGTGCCGACGTGGACGTTGTTCTTGGTCGCGGACAGCGCGCCCGGCTCCAGGTCGGTGCGGTCGGCGACCATGCCCAGCGAGATCAGCTTGAGCCGCTCCCCCCGGAAGACGGTCCACGCGCCCGGGGCCGGCGTGCAGCCGCGCACGACGCGGTCGGCGCGCATCGCGGGGGCCGTCCAGTCGATCCGGGCGTCCTCCACCGTGATCTTGGGTGCGAGGGAGATCCCGTCGACGGGCTGGGCGACGGCGCGCAGGGTGCCGTCCTCGATGCCGTCCATGGTGGCGGCGAGGAGTCCGGCACCGGCGAACGCGAGCCGCGTGAGCAGGTCGCCGCTGTTGTCGCTCGGCCGGATCTCCTCGGTGAGCACGCCGTAGACCGGGCCCGAGTCCAGGCCCTCCTCGATCTGGAAGGTGGAGGCGCCGGTGAGCTGGTCGCCCGCCATGATCGAGTGCTGGACGGGGGCGGCTCCGCGCCAGGAGGGCAGCAGGGAGAAGTGCAGGTTGACCCAGCCGTGGCGCGGGATGTCGAGGGCGCTCTTGGGGAGGATGGCCCCGTAGGCGACGACCGGGCAGCAGTCGGGGGCGATCTCGCGCAGCCGGGCCTGGAACTCGGGGTCGCGCGGCCGGGTGGGCTTGAGGACCTCGATGCCGGCCTCTTCGGCGCGTTCGGCGACCGGGCTGGCGACGAGCCGCCGGCCGCGGCCGGCCGGTGCGTCGGGCCGGGTGACGACGGCCGCGACCTCGTGCCGCCCGGAGGCGATCAGGGCGTCCAGGGCGGGTACGGCGACCTCGGGGGTGCCTGCGAAGACGAGCTTCACTGGGGGTCCTACCTCGCTATGTCGGCTGTCAGCAGCGCACCAGTCTATGGGGCGTCAGCCGGACGCCCCACTCGTGGTCCCGAGGGGGCGTGCGTACACGCGCGCGCCACTCGCATATGCCGACACGCCCCCACAGCGTGACCTGCACGGCGGGTGGCGCGTTGGTCAAGAGAGATTGACCGAAACGGGCCGCGTGCGAACGATGTCTGCGGCCCGGTCCGCCCTTCAGCACCGGTTCGAGAGGCTTCTTCATGGCCGACCACGCCACCCACGACGCCCAAGCCCGGGCCAGCCTGCACCTTCTGGTACGGGACATCGAGCGGGTTCGCCGGCAGGTGGATGCCCTGCGTACGCTCACCGCCCAGCTCGGGAACGTGTACCGCCCGCGTCGCTCGGGCCCCTCCACGGGCTTCGTCGTCTACGGCCGGGCGCCCGCGCCCACCGTCCGCCTCGCCCAGGAACTGCGCGACAGTGTGGAGACGCTGGTCACCGCCGCGGTGGACTTCGACCGCTCGCTCGGGTTCTCGTGGGACGCGGTCGGCTCGGCGCTCGGTGTCACCAAGCAGGCGGTGCACCGCCGCTACGGTGCCCGGCGGGCGCAGTCCACGGAGGCGGCGGAGCCGTCGGCCGAGGGGACGACCACTCGGACCCTCGGGCCGCTGCCCACCGTCCCGGCCGCCCGTTCGGTGCCGCCGCAGCCGGTGCGCGAGGAGGCCCAGGCCGCTGCCGCGGCCGGCGGTCCTGCCGGTCGCGGACTCGGGGAGGTTCCGCGCTCCCCGGCCTTCCCCGGGCCGCGCAACGGCTGACGCCGTCCCGCCGCCGGGACGCCGACCCCCGACGGCCGGCTCCGGGCCGCCCCGCGTACGACCGCCCCGGCCGGGACGCCCTCACGGGTCCCCGCCGGGGCTTCGGCGTTCGGGGCCACCGGGAGCAGCCGGGCGGCGTCAGCCGGTGTCAGCCGATGTCCGCCGGGTCGATCCGGACCCGCACCGCGTCCGCCGCGGGAACACCGCGGGCCAGGCGCGCCGCCTGCGCGGACTTCAGGGCTGCCGCGAGGGCGGCTCCGCTGCCCGGTGGGACCCGGACCAGGGCCCGCTCCCCCGGGGACGGCTCCCCGCGCCGTCCGGGCAGCGGCACCGGGCCGAGGATCTCGGCGTCGGGCGGCAGCCCGGCGCCGGCGAGGAAGGTCTCCACCGCTTCGCCCCGCCCCGCGACCGCCGCCATCCGGGAGACGGGCGGGAAGCCGAGCTGGGCCCGCTCCGCGAGCTCCCGTACGGCGTGGCCCACCGGGTCCCACCGGACGAGCGCCTGTACGGGGCGCAGGGTCGGCTCGGCGACCACCACGACCTGGCCGTCCGCGCGGACGAGGGAGGCGGCGGCGATCCAGCGCCGCAGGGCGTCCTCGCCGGCCCGCAGGTCGGGGCGGGTCAGCATGGCCCAGCCGTCGAGCAGCAGCGCGGCCGCGTACCCGGCGCCCGCCGCCATCGGTTCGGCGCCGGGGGTGCTCACGACGAGTGCGGGCCCGGCCGGCACCTCGTCGAGGACGTGGTCGCGGCCGGAGGTCCGCACGGGCACGGCGGGGAAGGCCCGGCCCAGTTCCTCGGCGGTACGCCGGGCGCCGACGACCTGGGCGCGCAGCCGGAAGGACCCGCATTCCTCACAGTGCCAGGACGGCTCGTCGCGGCCGCACCAGCCGCAGGTGAGGTCCCGTTCGTCGGGGGCCTCCAACGGTCCGGCGCAGACGGTGCAGCGGGCGGGTGTCCGGCAGCGCTCGCACGCCAGGCGTGGCACGTAGCCCCGGCGGGGCACCTGGACGAGGACGGGCCCGGTCCTCAGTCCCTCCCGTACGGTCTCCCACGCCAGGCTGGGCAGTCGGGCGGCGCGGGCCGCCTCGTCGCGGGCCAGCAGCTCGTCGCCGACGGTACGGATCCGGGGGGCGTGGGCCCGTACGGTCTCGCGGGCCGCCACGATCGGGCGGGCCCAGCCCGACTCGACGAGCTGGGCGGCTTCCACGGTGCAGCCGGTGCTGCCGGCGAGGAAGGCGCAGCCGTCGCTGACGGCGCGCAGCTCCAGCACCTCGCGGACGTGCGGGAAGGGGGCGCGGTCCTCGCTGTGGCCGGCGTCGCCGTCGTCCCAGATCGCGACCAGTCCGAGGTCACGGACGGGGGCGAACATCGTGGCACGGGTGCCGATGACGGCGCGGACGGAGCCCCGGTGGACCGCGAGCCACTGGCGGTAGCGTTTCTCGGGCCCGGACTCGGCGGTCAGCAGGGCATGCCGTCCCTCGCCGAGCAGGGTGGTCAGGGCGGCGTCCACCCGGCCGGCGGTCCGGCCGTCGGGGAGGACGGCGAGGGCGCCGCGCCCGGAGGCGAGGGTGGCGGCCATGGCGCGGGCGAGTTCGTCGGCCCAGCCGGGGCCGGGCAGGGCGGTCCACACCGCGCGCGGTGTGCCGCCGGTGGCGAGGGCGCGCAGGAAGCCGGGGCCGGCTCCGTACCGCTCCCAGCCGCCGGGCTCGGGGGCGGCGGGCGGCGGCAGTGGCTGCGGGGAGGGCTTGGCCTCTGCACGGGCGTTGCGCGGGGGCAGGGCGAGCTGGAGCACGTCGGCGAGGCTGCCGGCGTAGCGGTCGGCGACGGCGCGGGCGAGGGCGAGCATACGGGGGCTGAGCACGACCTCGGGCGAGACCACCTGGGCGAGGGCGGCGAGGGCGCCGTTGTAGTCGGACTCGGCGCGGCGTTCGACGATGAAGCCGTCGATGAGGCCGCCGCCCTCGCGTCGGCCTCCGTGGACCTGGTGGGAGCCCGCGCCGAAGCGGACGCGGACGCGGACACCGGGCCGGGCGGCTTCGGAGAGCTCGGCGGGCACGGCGTAGTCGAAGGTGCGGTCGAGGTGGAGCACGCCCTTGTTCACCAGGACGCGGGCGACGGGCAGTTCCTCGGCCAGGGCGGCTCCCCGCCAGGTACGCGGCTTCGCCTTGGGCGCCTTGGCCTTCGCCTCGGCGACCATCTCCCGGATCAGTGCGAGCTGCTCCGGCGGGGAATCGTTCGCGCTGCTCACATCAGCATTCTTACCAAATCGCTCTGACATGCGGGCCCACGCGACAAGGCCCCGGACCTGGGTCCGGGGCCTTGTCGCGGGTGGTCCTGCGTGGTGCCTACAGACCGGCGGCGGCGCGCAGCGCCTCGACGCGGTCGGTGCGCTCCCAGGTGAAGTCCGGCAGCTCGCGGCCGAAGTGGCCGTAGGCGGCGGTCTGGGCGTAGATCGGGCGCAGCAGGTCCAGGTCGCGGATGATCGCGGCCGGGCGCAGGTCGAAGACCTCACCGATCGCGTCCTCGATCTTCTGGACCTCGACCTTGGCGGTGCCGAAGGTCTCGACGAAGAGTCCGACGGGCTCGGCCTTGCCGATGGCGTACGCGACCTGGACCTCGCAGCGCGAGGCGAGGCCGGCGGCGACCACGTTCTTGGCGACCCAGCGCATCGCGTAGGCGGCGGAGCGGTCGACCTTGGACGGGTCCTTGCCGGAGAAGGCGCCGCCACCGTGGCGGGCCATGCCGCCGTAGGTGTCGATGATGATCTTGCGGCCGGTGAGGCCGGCGTCGCCCATCGGGCCGCCGATCTCGAAGCGACCGGTCGGGTTGACGAGGAGGCGGTAGCCCTCGGTGTCGAGCTTGATGCCGTCCTCGACGAGCTGGGCCAGGACGTGCTCGACGACGAACTCGCGGATGTCGGGTGCGAGCAGCGAGTCGAGGTCGATGTCGGAGGCGTGCTGCGAGGAGACCACGACGGTGTCGAGGCGGACGGCCTTGTCGCCGTCGTACTCGATGGTGACCTGGGTCTTGCCGTCGGGGCGCAGGTACGGGATGGTGCCGTTCTTGCGGACCTCGGACAGGCGGCGCGAGAGCCGGTGCGCGATGTGGATCGGCAGCGGCATCAGCTCGGGGGTCTCGTCGCAGGCGTAGCCGAACATCAGGCCCTGGTCGCCGGCACCCTGCTTGTCGAGCTCGTCCTCGTCGCCCTCGACCCGCTTCTCGTAGGCGGTGTCGACGCCCTGCGCGATGTCCGGGGACTGTGCGCCGATGGACACCGACACGCCGCAGGAGGCGCCGTCGAAGCCCTTCTTCGAGGAGTCGTAGCCGATCTCGAGGATCTTCTCCCGGACGAGCTGCGCGATCGGCGCGTAGGCCTTCGTCGTCACCTCACCCGCGATGTGCACGAGACCCGTGGTGATGAGGGTCTCCACGGCGACGCGCGAGGTCGGGTCCTCGGTGAGGAGTGCGTCGAGGATCGTGTCGCTGATCTGGTCAGCGATCTTGTCGGGGTGGCCCTCGGTGACGGACTCCGAGGTGAACAGACGACGGGACACAACGCTCCCTGGGGTTGCAGCGGCTGCTGGCTGATCATTTGGCGGAACCACATCGGGGGCTGCGCCCGATCACGTTCCGGGTGCAGTTTATCGGTCGCCACCGTTGCCCGGACCATCCGTCTCGCCTTGTGGGAGCCGTGTGACCTGCGGCACTGACATTCTTGCGCACGGAGGTGACCGAGTGAAGGGGAATCGGCTCAGGCGCGTCGCTGTGTGAACCGCCGCGTAACCTGGTCCCAAATCACTTCGGCGAGGGCTTCCTTGGGACCGTAGGGCACCGGGATTTCCGACCCGTCGGAGGCCAGGATGATCGCCTCGTTCTCCTCCGATCCAAAGGTGCGCGTCTCGCCGACCTCGTTCACGACGAGAAGATCACATCCCTTGCGGCGCAGCTTGGCACGGCCGTTGGCGAGCACGTCGTCGGTCTCGGCCGCGAAGCCGACGACCACCTGGCCCTCCCGCGCCCGGTCGGCGCAGACCTCGGCGAGGACGTCCGGGTTGCGCACGAGGGCCACCGGGGCGGGGTCCTCCCCGTCCTTCTTCTTGATCTTGCCACCGGCGTACTCGGCCGGCCGGAAGTCGGCCACGGCCGCGGCCATGACCACGGCGTCGGCGTCCCCCGCGGCCTTGAGCACGGCCTCCCGCAGCTGTACGGCCGTCCCCACGCGTACGACGTCCACCCCGGCGGGGTCGGCCAGGGCGGTGTTGGCCGCCACCAGGGTGACCCGGGCCCCGCGGGCGACGGCGGTGCGGGCGAGCGCGTAGCCCTGCTTGCCGGAGGAGCGGTTGCCGAGGAAGCGCACCGGGTCGAGCGGCTCGCGGGTGCCGCCGGCGCTGATCACGACGTGGCGGCCGGTCAGGTCCGGCTCGGCCACCCCGCGGCGCAGGACCTGCCGGCACACCTCGAAGATCTCCTCGGGGTCGGGCAGCCGCCCCTTGCCGGTGTCCTTGCCGGTCAGCCGGCCCACGGCGGGCTCGATGACGAGGGCCCCGCGGCGGCGCAGGGTGGCCACGTTCTCCCGGGTGGCGGGGTGCTCCCACATCTCGGTGTGCATAGCGGGGGCGAAGACCACCGGACAGCGGGCGGTGAGCAGTGTGTTCGTGAGCAGGTCGTCGGCGAGCCCGTGGGCGGCCTTGGCCAGCATGTCCGCGGTGGCGGGGGCGACGACGACGAGGTCGGCGCCCTGGCCGATGCGCACGTGGGGCACCTCGTGGACGGTCTCCCACACCTCGGTGGAGGCCGGGTTCCCGGACAGGGCGGCCCAGGTGGCCTCGCCGACGAAGTTCAGGGAGGCCGCCGTGGGCACCACCCGCACGTCGTGCCCGGACTCGGTCAGCCGGCGCAGCAGCTCGCAGGCCTTGTAGGCGGCGATCCCGCCGCTGACGCCCAGCACGACCTTCGGCTTACCCATCCGCGCACACCCCTTTTGACACTCTCGACTCGTCCGACGCGTTCGGCTCTGATCGTCGTACCCACCCATGACACACCACAGGCCCGGCAGATGTTCTGCCGGGCCTGTGGTGAAGGAATCTCTGGGGCCTTACTGGGCCGGGGCCTCGATGGCCTCGGAGGTCAGCAGACCCGCGTTGATCTCGCGCAGCGCGATCGAAAGCGGCTTCTCGTGGACGTGGGTGTCCACCAGCGGGCCGACGTACTCGAGCAGGCCCTCACCGAGCTGCGAGTAGTACGCGTTGATCTGACGCGCGCGCTTGGCCGCGTAGATCACGAGGCTGTACTTCGAGTCCGTGGCCTCGAGCAGCTCGTCGATCGGCGGGTTGATGATGCCCTCGGGCGCGGTGATGGAAGAGGACACGCTCTACCTTCCGAAGATGGATGAAAGTTTGGGCCGTCCGGGTCGGGTGATCTCGGTGAAGATCGATCGACGATTCAGACAACTTCCATCAAGGCTAGCAGCTCACGTGCCACGTCCTCGACGGAGGTGTTGACCAGGGTCACGTCGAACTCCGACTCGGCAGCGAGTTCGATCTTGGCGGCGGCGAGCCGGCGCTCGATCACCTCGGCCGATTCGGTGCCCCGGCCGGTGAGCCGGCGGACCAGCTCCTCCCAGCTCGGCGGGGCCAGGAAGACCAGCTGGGCCTCGGGCATCGACTCGCGGACGAGCCGTGCGCCCTGGAGGTCGATCTCCAGCAGCACGGGTTCGCCGTTCTCCAGGCGCTCCTGCACCGCGCCGCGCGGTGTGCCGTAGCGGTTGCCCGCGAACTCGGCCCACTCCAGCAGCTCGCCGTTGGCGATCAGCTTGTCGAACTCGTCGTCGTTGACGAAGAAGTACTGGACTCCGTGTCGCTCACCGGGCCGCGGCTTGCGGGTGGTGGCCGACACCGAGAGCCATACCTCGGGGTGAACCTTGCGCATATGCGCGACGACCGTGCTCTTGCCGACCCCTGAGGGGCCGGAGAGCACGGTCAGCCGCGGACGAACCTCTGCTGCCATAGAGCGATTATCCAGGTTCCCAGGACTGCCTGAGAACACCGGGAGAACGCCAGGCGACGCCTCAGGCGCCGGTGCTGCCGAACTCGCGCTCCAGAGAGGCGATCTGGTTGGAGCCGAGACCTCGGACACGCCGGGACTCGGAGATGCCGAGACGCTCCATGATCTGCTTGGCGCGCACCTTGCCCACGCCAGGCAGGGACTCCAGCAGGGCGGAGACCTTCATCTTGCCGATGACGTCGTTCTCCTGGCCCGTCTTGATGACCTCTTGGAGCGAGGCGCCGGAGTGCTTGAGTCGATTCTTCACCTCGGCCCGCTCCCGGCGAGCCGCGGCGGCCTTTTCGAGCGCGGCTGCGCGCTGTTCAGGGGTAAGGGGCGGAAGAGCCACGCCTACGTCACCTCGGATGTCGAACTGTCGGATACGGACCGGTGGGGAACCCAAGGGCACCACACCAGGCGAGCTCCCGAACAGCGATGGAACTCGTTCGCTGCGCGTTCACTCTGCTCGGAGACTAGCGGCCAACACCGCTCCAGTCAGCGAGAACGAACGAAAAGTCCTGGTCAGCCTCCGCTGAACCGGACATCAGAGACAAAATACCCCTGTTTTGTCCGATGAAGAGCGTTCGAATTTCGTCAGAAAGTGCGAGACCCCGCTCCGCGCGGAGGCGGAGCGGGGTGCCACGAGGGGATCCGGGAGGTCCGGGCGGGCATTTCCCTACGCGGAAACGGCCTCGCGGACCTCGTCGGCGAAGCGCCGCGCCGAGTCGCGCAGGGCGTTCGCGTCCGGGCCGTGCTTCAGGACACCGCGCGAGACGTTCGGGACCACGTTGCGCACGGCCTTGCCGAAGACCGTCGGCAGGTCCGCCGCGGTCGCGCCCTGCGCGCCGATCCCGGGGGCCAGCAGCGGCCCGTTGATGTCCAGGTCGAAGGAGGACAGGTCGCCCAGGGTGGCGCCGACCACCGCGCCGAAGGATCCCATCGGGGTGGCGTCCGCGTTCTCGGCGGCCAGGTGCGCCAGCATCGTGGCCCCGATGGTGCGGCCGTCGTCGCGGACCGCCCGCTGGACCTCCGCGCCCTCCGGGTTCGACGTCAGGGCCAGGACGAACAGGCCCGCGCCCGACTCCCGGGCCAGGTCGACGGCCGGCCCCAGGGAGCCGTAGCCCAGGTAGGGGGACACCGTCAGCGCGTCCGAGAACAGCGGGGAGGCCGGGTCCAGGAAGGCCGAGGCGTACGCGGCCATGGTCGAGCCGATGTCGCCGCGCTTGGCGTCCATGACCACCAGGGTCCCGGCGGCGCGGGCGTCCGCGACGGTCCGCTCCAGGACGGCGACGCCCTTCGAGCCGAACCGCTCGAAGAAGGCGGCCTGCGGCTTGAAGACCGCCACCGACTCCGCGAGGGCCTCCACGACCGTGCGGGAGAAGCGCTCCAGGCCCGCGATGTCGTCCTCCAGTCCCCACTGCGCCAGCAGGGCGGCATGCGGGTCGATGCCCACGCACAGCGGGCCTCGGGAGTCCATCGCGGCGCGCAGGCGGGCGCCGAAGGGGGGCAGGGTCACTGTGCGGCCTTTCGGGTCTCGGCGCCCACGGCATCGGCGAGCGTCGCGTACGGGCTGGCGGCCAGGCGCGCGGCCAGGCCCTTGTGGATGGCGCGGGCGTAGAACGGGCCCTCGTAGATGAAGGCGCTGTAGCCCTGGATCAGCGTGGCGCCGGCCAGGATCCGCTGCCAGGCGTCCTCGGCGTTCTCGATGCCGCCGACCCCCACCAGCACCAGGCGGTCGCCCACGCGGGCGTACAGACGGCGCAGGACCTCCAGGGAGCGCTCCTTGACGGGTGCGCCGGAGAGCCCGCCGGTCTCCTTGACCAGGGACGGGGAGGACTTCAGGCCGAGGCCGTCGCGCGCGATGGTGGTGTTCGTGGCGATGATGCCGTCCAGGCCGAGCTCCAGGGCCAGGTCGGCGACGGCGTCGACGTCCTCGTCCGCGAGGTCGGGGGCGATCTTGACCAGCAGGGGGACGCGGCGGTCGGTGACGGCGCGGTCCGCGGCCTCGCGGACGGCCGTCAGCAGGGGGCGCAGCGACTCGGTGGCCTGGAGGTTGCGCAGGCCGGGCGTGTTGGGCGAGGAGACGTTGACGACGAGGTAGTCGGCGTGGCGGGCGAGGCGCTCGGTGGAGGTGACGTAGTCCCCCACGGCCTCCTCCTCGGGCACGACCTTCGTCTTGCCGATGTTGACGCCCACGACGGTCCTGCCGCGCCTTCGGCCGAGGGCGGCCTCACGGGCCGCCAGCCGGTCCGCGACGGCCGCCGAGCCCTCGTTGTTGAAGCCCATGCGGTTGATCAGGGCCCGGTCCGGAACCAGCCGGAACAGCCGCTTCCTGGGGTTGCCGGGCTGCGCCTCGGCGGTGACCGTGCCGACCTCGATGTGGTCGAAGCCGAGCATCGACATGCCGTCGATGGCGACGGCGTTCTTGTCGAAGCCGGCCGCGAGCCCGAAGGGGCCGTGCATGCGCAGGCCGAGGGCCTCGGTGCGCAGTTCCTCGTAGCGCGGGGCCAGCGCGGCCGCCACGAACGTGCGCAGCACGGGGGTGCGGGCCGCGAGGCGGATCCACCGGAAGGCCATGTAGTGGGCGGCTTCCGGGTCCATCCGCTTGAAGACCAGGTTGAAGAAGATCTTGTACATCGTCGAGAGGATCCCTCTGCGCTCGTGAAGAGGGGGACACCCGTCGTGAAAACCGGTGTCCCCCTCCCCCATTCCGGGCTGTACGGGTGTCAGTCGCGGGCCGCGGTCAGGTGCTCCGCGTGCTCCTGGAGGGAGCGGACGCCCACATCGCCGCGGCCCAGCGCGTCGATGCCCTGGACGGCCGCGGCGAGCGCCTGGACCGTGGTCAGGCACGGGACGCCGCGCGCCACCGCGGCCGTGCGGATCTCGTAGCCGTCGAGGCGGCCGCCGGTGCCGTACGGGGTGTTGACGATCAGGTCGACCTGGCCGTCGTGGATCAGCTGGACGATGGTCTTCTCGCCGTTCGGGCCCTCGCCCTCGCTGAGCTTGCGCACGACGGTGACGTTGATGCCGTTGCGGCGCAGGACCTCGGCGGTGCCGGAGGTGGCCATCAGCTCGAAGCCGTGGGCGACGAGTTCGCGGGCCGGGAAGATCATCGAGCGCTTGTCGCGGTTGGCGACGGAGATGAAGGCGCGGCCCTTGGTGGGCAGCGGGCCGTAGGCGCCGGCCTGCGACTTGGCGTAGGCGGTGCCGAAGACGGCGTCGATGCCCATGACCTCGCCGGTGGAGCGCATCTCCGGGCCGAGGACGGTGTCCACGCCGCGGCCGTGGATGTCGCGGAAGCGCGACCACGGCATGACGGCCTCCTTGACGGAGATCGGCGCGTCGATCGGCAGGGTGCCGCCGTCGCCGGTCTTCGGGAGCAGGCCCTCCTCGCGCAGCTCGGCGATGGTGGCGCCGAGCGAGATGCGGGCGGCGGCCTTCGCGAGCGGGACGGCGGTGGCCTTCGAGGTGAAGGGGACGGTCCGGGAGGCGCGGGGGTTGGCCTCCAGGACGTAGAGGATGTCGCCCGCCATCGCGAACTGGATGTTGATCAGGCCACGGACGCCGACGCCCTTGGCGATGCCCTCGGTGGAGGCGCGCAGGCGCTTGATGTCGTAGCCGCCGAGGGTGATCGGGGGCAGGGCGCAGGCCGAGTCGCCGGAGTGGATGCCGGCCTCCTCGATGTGCTCCATGACGCCGCCGAGGTAGAGCTCGGTGCCGTCGTAGAGGGCGTCGACGTCGATCTCGATGGCGTCGTCGAGGAAGCGGTCGACCAGCACGGGGCGGGTCGGGGAGATCTCGGTGGACTCCGCGATGTACGACTCCAGGCGGGTCTCGTCGTAGACGATCTCCATGCCGCGGCCGCCGAGCACGTACGACGGGCGCACCAGGACCGGGTAGCCGATCTCGTCGGCGATGGCCTTGGCGCCCGCGAAGGTGGTGGCGGTGCCGTGCTTGGGGGCCGGCAGCCCGGCCTCGGCGAGGACCTGGCCGAAGGCGCCGCGGTCCTCGGCGGCGTGGATGGCCTCGGGCGAGGTGCCCACGACCGGCACGCCGTTGTCCTTGAGGGCCTGGGCCAGGCCCAGCGGGGTCTGGCCGCCGAGCTGGACGACGACGCCCGCGACGGGGCCGGCGAGGGACTCGGCGTGGACGATCTCCAGCACGTCTTCCAGCGTCAGCGGCTCGAAGTACAGGCGGTCGGAGGTGTCGTAGTCCGTCGAGACGGTCTCGGGGTTGCAGTTGACCATCACGGTCTCGTAGCCGGCGTCGCTGAGGGCGAAGGAGGCGTGGACGCAGGAGTAGTCGAACTCGATGCCCTGGCCGATGCGGTTCGGGCCGGAGCCCAGGATGATGACCGCGGGCTTGGTGCGCGGGGCGACCTCGGACTCCTCGTCGTAGGAGGAGTAGAAGTACGGGGTCTTGGCCGCGAACTCGGCGGCGCAGGTGTCGACCGTCTTGTAGACCGGGCGGACGCCGAGGGCGTGGCGGACCTCGCGGACGACGTCCTCACGCAGGCCGCGGATCTCGGCGATCTGGACGTCGGAGAAGCCGTGGCGCTTGGCCTCGGCGAGGAGCTCGGGCTCCAGCTTCTCGGCGCCGGCGAGCTCGTCGGCGATCTCCTTGATCAGGAAGAGCTGGTCGACGAACCAGGGGTCGATCTTCGTGGACGCGAAGACCTCTTCCTGGGTGGCGCCGGCGCGGATGGCCTGCATGACGGTGTTGATACGGCCGTCGGTGGGGCGGACCGCGGTGGCCAGCAGTTCGTCCTTGTCGCCGGGCTCGCCGACGAAGGTGAACTGCGAGCCCTTCTTCTCCAGGGAGCGCAGGGCCTTCTGGAGGGCCTCGGTGAAGTTGCGGCCGATGGCCATGGCCTCGCCGACCGACTTCATGGTGGTGGTGAGGGTGGCGTCGGCGACCGGGAACTTCTCGAAGGCGAAGCGCGGGGCCTTGACGACGACGTAGTCGAGGGTCGGCTCGAAGGAGGCCGGCGTCTTCTCGGTGATGTCGTTGGGGACCTCGTCGAGGGTGTAGCCGATGGCCAGCTTTGCGGCGATCTTGGCGATCGGGAAGCCGGTGGCCTTCGACGCGAGCGCCGAGGAGCGCGAGACGCGCGGGTTCATCTCGATGACGATGACGCGGCCGTCGACCGGGTCGATCGCGAACTGGATGTTGCAGCCGCCGGTGTCGACGCCGACCTCGCGGATGATCGCGATGCCGATGTCGCGCAGCCGCTGGTACTCGCGGTCGGTGAGCGTCATCGCGGGGGCGACGGTGATGGAGTCGCCGGTGTGGACGCCCATCGGGTCGAAGTTCTCGATGGAGCAGACGACGACCACGTTGTCGTGGCGATCGCGCATCAGCTCCAGCTCGTACTCCTTCCAGCCGAGGATGGACTCCTCCAGGAGCACCTCGGTGGTCGGGGAGAGCGTGAGGCCCTGGCCGGCGATGCGGCGCAGCTCGTCCTCGTCGTGGGCGAAGCCGGAACCGGCGCCGCCCATGGTGAAGGAGGGGCGGACGACGACGGGGTAGCCGCCGAGGGTCTCGACGCCCGCCAGGACGTCGTCCATCGAGTGGCAGATGACCGAGCGGGCGGACTCGCCATAGCCGATCTTGGCCTTGACGGCCTCGACGACGCCCTTGAAGAGGTCGCGGTCCTCGCCCTTGTTGATGGCCTCGACGTTGGCGCCGATGAGCTCGACGCCGTACTTCTCCAGCACCCCCTGCTCGTGCATGGAGATGGCGGTGTTGAGGGCCGTCTGGCCGCCGAGGGTCGGCAGCAGCGCGTCGGGGCGCTCCTTGGCGATGATCTTCTCGACGAACTCGGGGGTGATCGGCTCGACGTACGTGGCGTCGGCGATCTCCGGGTCGGTCATGATCGTCGCCGGGTTGGAGTTCACCAGGATGACGCGCAGGCCCTCGGCCTTGAGCACGCGGCAGGCCTGGGTGCCGGAGTAGTCGAACTCCGCGGCCTGGCCGATGACGATCGGGCCGGAGCCGATGACCAGGACGGACTGGATATCGGTGCGCTTAGGCACGCTCGGCCTCCATCAGGGATACGAAGCGGTCGAAGAGGTACGCGGCGTCGTGCGGGCCGGCGGCCGCTTCGGGGTGGTACTGGACGGAGAAGGCCGGCTGGTCGAGCAGCTGGAGGCCTTCCACGACGTTGTCGTTCAGGCAGACGTGGGAGACCTCGGCGCGGCCGTAGGGGGTCTCGGAGACCTGGTCGAGGGGCGCGTCCACGGCGAAGCCGTGGTTGTGCGCGGTGACCTCGACCTTGCCGGTGGTGCGGTCCTGGACCGGCTGGTTGATGCCGCGGTGGCCGTACTTCAGCTTGTAGGTGCCGAAGCCGAGGGCGCGTCCGAGGATCTGGTTGCCGAAGCAGATGCCGAAGAGCGGCGTCCGGCGCTCCAGGACGCCCCGCATGACGGCGACGGGGCCGTCGGCGGTGGCCGGGTCGCCCGGGCCGTTGGAGAAGAACACGCCGTCGGGGTTGACGGCGTAGACGTCCTCGACGGTGGCGGTGGCGGGCAGTACGTGGACCTCGATGCCGCGCTCGGCCATGCGGTGCGGGGTCATGCCCTTGATGCCGAGGTCGACGGCGGCGACGGTGAAGCGCTTCTCGCCGATCGCGGGGACGACGTACGTCTCCTTGGTGGCGACCTCGGCGGAGAGGTTCGCTCCCTTCATCTCGGGCTGCGAGCGGACCTTGGCCAGCAGGGCCTCGTCGCGGATGCCGGTCCAGGCCTCGCCGGAGAAGATGCCGACGCGCATGGCGCCGCGCTCGCGCAGGTGGCGGGTCAGGGCGCGGGTGTCGATGCCGGAGATGCCGACGACGCCCTGCCGGACGAGCTCCTCGTCCAGGGTGCGCCGGGAGCGCCAGTTGGAGGGGATGCGGGCGGGGTCGCGCACGACGTAGCCGGAGACCCAGATACGGGAGGACTCGGGGTCCTCGTCGTTGACGCCGGTGTTGCCGACGTGGGGGGCGGTCATCACGACGACCTGCCGGTGGTACGACGGGTCGGTGAGGGTCTCCTGGTAGCCGGTCATGCCGGTGGAGAACACGGCCTCGCCGAAGGTCTCCCCCACTGCACCGTAGGCGCGGCCGCGGAAGATGCGGCCGTCCTCCAGGACGAGTACGGCGGGAGCTTTGGCTGCTCCCCTGGTGGAGGTCGTCATCGTTCGGCGCCTTCCGTCGTGATGGATGTGTTCATGAGGTTGATCGCTTCGACCCATGCGGCGTGTTCGGCCGCGCGGTCGGAGCGGAATCCGGAGTCGATCAGCTTGTCGCCGTGCGCCCAGGTGACGACGAGCAGACCGCCCTCGGTGAGTACCTTGCCCGCGATTCCCTTGTCGAGGCGGGCGCCGCGCAGCTGCGCGGCGGGTACGAAGAAGTCGCCTGCACCCGGTCGGACCACGTCGAGGCCCGCGTCGGTGAGCGTGAGCTCGACCCGGCTGCGCACGCCCAGCCCGTGGGCGACGATCCGGTCGAGCCACTGTCCGGCGGTGGTGGACCCGTGGTACCGGCCGGTGAGTGCCAGCCGGTGCTCGGGGAGACCGTCGGGGGCGGCGGGGAGCTCGGGCAGATCGTTCTGCAGGGCTCCTCGCCATTTCCAGCCCTGCCGCATCAGCCAGTACACGAACGCGATGAAGACGACCAGTCCGATCACCCATGCGATGCGGGCGCCGACTTCGGTCACCTCCGCCGACTGTCGTTCGGCGGCCTCGGCGGCCAGTTGGATTACTGCAGGTGTCACGCCAGTGTCCCGTCCACGACCGTTGCCCGGCCCCGCAGGAAGGTGTGAGTGACGCGTCCCGGCAGCTCACGGCCCTCGTAAGGCGTGTTGCGGCTGCGGGAGGCGAAGTGCGCGGGGTCCACGACACCACGGTACGAGGTATCCACCAGGGTCAGGTTCGCGGGTTCACCTGCCGAGACGGGACGGCCGTGGTTGTCGAGACCGCCGATGCGGGCCGGGGCGAAGCTCATCCGCTCGGCGACGCCGGCCCAGTCGATCAGCCCGGTCTCCACCATCGTCTGCTGGACGACGGAGAGCGCGGTCTCCAGGCCGACCATGCCCATGGCGGCGGCGGCCCACTCGCAGTCCTTGTCCTCGTGCGGGTGCGGGGCGTGGTCGGTGGCGACGATGTCGATCGTGCCGTCGGCGAGCGCCTCGCGCAGGGCCATGACGTCGCGCTCGGTGCGCAGCGGCGGGTTGACCTTGTACACCGCGTTGTAGCTGCGGACGAGCTCGTCGGTGAGGAGCAGGTGGTGCGGGGTGACCTCGGCGGTGACGTCGATGCCGCGGGACTTGGCCCAGCGGACGATCTCGACGGAGCCGGCGGTGGAGAGGTGGCAGATGTGGACGCGGGAGCCGACGTGCTCGGCGAGGAGGACGTCGCGGGCGATGATCGACTCCTCGGCGACGGCGGGCCAGCCGCCCAGGCCGAGCTCGGCGGAGACGACGCCCTCGTTCATCTGGGCGCCCTCGGTGAGGCGGGGCTCCTGGGCGTGCTGGGCGACGACGCCGCCGAAGGCCTTCACGTACTCCAGGGCGCGGCGCATGATCACGGCGTCGTCGACGCACTTGCCGTCGTCGGAGAAGACGGTGACGCGGGCGGCGGACTCGTGCATGGCGCCCAGCTCGGAGAGCTGCTTGCCCTCCAGGCCGACGGTGACGGCGCCGATGGGCTGCACGTCGCAGTAGCCGGACTCCTTGCCCAGGCGCCAGACCTGCTCGACGACGCCGGCGGTGTCGGCGACGGGGAAGGTGTTCGCCATGGCGAAGACGGCGGTGTAGCCGCCGGAGGCGGCGGCGCGGGTGCCGGTCAGGACGGTCTCGGAGTCCTCGCGGCCGGGCTCGCGCAGGTGGGTGTGCAGGTCGACGAGGCCGGGGAGGAGGACCTGGCCGGCGGCCTCGATGACGGTCGCGCCCTCGGCCGAGAGGTTCTGGCCGACCTCCGCGATGGTCTCGCCGTCGATCAGGACGTCCTGCGCCTCGCCGCCGAGTACCTTCGCGCCACGGATAAGGATCTTGCTCATGGTTACTTGCTCTCCTCGGTACGGGCGGCGGGGGTGGTGGTGACGGCGGGCTCGGAGCCTCCGAGCAGCAGGTAGAGGACGGCCATCCGGGTGGAGACGCCGTTGGCGACCTGCTCGACGGCCGTGCAGCGGTCGGAGTCGGCGACCTGGGCGGTGATCTCCATGCCGCGGTTCATCGGGCCGGGGTGCATCACGATGGCGTGCTCGGGCATCTTGGCCATGCGGTCGCCGTCGAGGCCGTAGCGGCGGGAGTACTCGCGCTCGGTCGGGAAGAAGGCGGCGTTCATGCGTTCGCGCTGCACACGCAGCATCATCACCGCATCGGACTTCGGCAGCACGTCGTCGAGGCTGTAGGAGACCTCGCACGGCCAGGTCCGGGCGCCGATCGGGACCAGGGTGGGCGGAGCCACCAGGGTGACCTCGGCGCCGAGGGTGTGCAGCAGCTGGACGTTGGAGCGGGCCACGCGGCTGTGCAGGACGTCGCCGACGATGGTGATACGGCGGCCGGAGAGGTCCTTGCCGAGGCCGGCGTCGCGGCCCACCAGGCGGCGGCGCATGGTGAAGGCGTCCAGCAGGGCCTGGGTGGGGTGCTCGTGGGTGCCGTCGCCGGCGTTGACCACGGCGGAGTCGATCCAGCCGGAGGTCGCGAGCCGGTAGGGGGCGCCGGAGGCGTGGTGGCGGATGACGACGGCGTCGGCGCCCATCGCCTCCAGGGTCAGCGCGGTGTCCTTCAGGGATTCGCCCTTGGAAACCGAGGAGCCCTTGGCGGAGAAGTTGATGACGTCGGCGGAGAGCCGCTTGGCGGCCGCCTCGAAGGAGATCCGGGTGCGGGTCGAGTCCTCGAAGAAGAGGTTGACGACGGTGAGGCCGCGCAGGGTGGGCAGCTTCTTGATCGGCCGGTCCGCGACGCGGGCCATCTCCTCGGCGGTGTCGAGGATCAGGACGGCGTCGTCGCGCGTGAGATCGGCGGCCGAGATGAGGTGGCGCTTCATCTGGATGGCTCCGTAGGTCGGGAGGGCGTGGTGCGGGCGGACTGACGTGCGGCGGCCCGACGGGCAGGCGTGCGGGCGGGCAGGGCAGGGCTCGGCGCGGACCCCGCCGGGGTCCGTCGTCGTGGTGGGCTACTGCCCTGCCGCCTGGGCGGTCCGCTGGCCGAGCAGCACGGCGTCACGGCCGTCCTCCTCCTGGAGCTGGACCTTGACGGTCTCCCGCAGCGACGTGGGGAGGTTCTTGCCGACGTAGTCGGCGCGGATCGGCAGTTCGCGGTGGCCTCGGTCGACGAGGACGGCGAGCTGCACGGCGCGGGGGCGGCCGAGGTCGCCGAGGGCGTCGAGCGCGGCGCGGATGGTGCGCCCGGAGAAGAGGACGTCGTCGACGAGGACGACGAGGCGGCCGTCGAGGTCGTCACCGGGGATCTCGGTGCGGCCGATGGCGCGGGCGGGCTTCATCCGCAGGTCGTCGCGGTACATGGTGATGTCGAGGGAGCCGACCGGGATCTTCGTGCCGGTGATCTCTTCGAGCTTGGCGGCCAGCCGGCGGGCCAGGTACACACCGCGGGTGGGGATGCCGAGGAGCACCACGTCGTCGGCGCCCTTGGCGCGTTCGACGATCTCGTGGGCGATACGGGTCAGGACCCGGGCGATGTCCTGCGCCTCCAGTACGGGGCGCGCGGAATCGGGATTCTGCTGAGCGTCCATGAAAAGGACCTCCTTCTCCGCCTCACGGGACGGACCTTAAAGGACGTCTGATGTACGTCTCCCACGGTACCAGGGCGGCGGTGGTGACCCGGCACCCGGGGGTGGCGCGGGGGCGCCCACGGGGCAGCTGGCGCCGCCCTCGCGGGGGGATGGAGACCATTCGGCTTGACGCACCCAAGTAACGCTGCGTAACCTCACAGTGAGTTACCAGCCGCGCGGCGGAGCCGCACGTAGTTATGTAGTCGCAGTGTCCATGCAGTCACAGCGTCACAGCGTCCGGGAGCGTTATGTCCAGCGAATACGCCAAACAGCTCGGGGCCAAGCTCCGCGCCATCCGCACCCAGCAGGGCCTTTCCCTCCACGGTGTCGAGGAGAAGTCGCAGGGCCGGTGGAAGGCCGTGGTGGTCGGGTCGTACGAGCGCGGGGACCGCGCCGTGACCGTCCAGCGCCTGGCCGAACTGGCGGACTTCTACGGGGTTCCGGTGCAGGAGCTGCTGCCGGGCACGACTCCCGGCGGAGCGGCCGAGCCGCCGCCGAAGCTGCGCCTCGACCTGGAGCGTCTGGCGGGCGTGCCCGCCGAGAAGGCCGGCCCGCTGCAGCGTTACGCGGCCACGATCCAGAGCCAGCGCGGCGACTACAACGGCAAGGTGCTGTCGATCCGCCAGGACGACCTGCGCACCCTGGCCGTCATCTACGACCAGTCGCCCTCGGTCCTGACCGAGCAGCTCATCAGCTGGGGCGTGCTGGACGCGGACGCCCGTCGCGCGGTGGCGCACGAGGAGGTCTGATCCTCGGGCGCCACACCAGCAGAAACGTTTACCGGTGGGTGCCGGACCCTTGCGGGGTCCGGCACCCACCGGTTTTTCGTCCCTGTGCCCCCGCGGCGCGGGCGCGGGCGGGAGCGGGGACGACGAAGGGTCCGCAGCGCGTGCGCTGCGGACCCTTCCGTACGGCGGTGCCGGTGCTGCCGAGGGGCGGCGTGCGGTCAGCTCTCGCTGCGCCGCAGGCTCGGCTTCAGGTCCTTGAAACGGGCCAGCAGCCCGTTCACGAACGAGGGGGACTCGTCCGTCGAGAACTCCTTGGCCAGCTGGACGGCCTCGTCGATGGCCACGGCGTCCGGGGTGTCGTCCACCCAGATCAGCTCGTAGGCACCGAGTCGCACGATGTTCCGGTCCGCGGCCGGCATGCGGTCGAGGTCCCAGTCCACGGCGTAGGTGACGATCAGGTCGTCGATGCGGTTCACCTTGTCGGCGTAACCCTCGACGAGATCCATCGTGAAGGCGCTGACCGGCGGCTGCCGGTCGTCCGACCGCGCGTGGCGGATCCAGTCCGCGAGGACCTCGCGGACGGACACCCCGCGCTGGTCGGCCTCGAAGAGGATCTGGAAGGCGCGCTTGCGCGCGTTGCTCCGGGCAGCCACGGTTAGCTGTTCACCCGGCCGAGGTAGTCGCTGGTGCGGGTGTCGACCTTGACCTTCTCGCCCGTGTTGACGAACAGCGGGACCTGGATCTCGTGGCCGGTCTCCAGCTTCGCCGGCTTGGTGCCACCGGTGGAGCGGTCGCCCTGGACGCCCGGGTCGGTGTGCTCGATGGTGAGCTCGACGGCGGCGGGGAGCTCGACGTAGAGCACCGAGCCCTCGTGCTGCGCGACCGAGGCGGTGAAGCCCTCGATGAGGAAGTTGGCGGCGTCGCCGACGGCCTTGGGGTCGACCATCAGCTGGTCGTAGGTCTGCATGTCCATGAAGACGAAGTACTCGCCGTCCATGTACGAGAACTGCATGTCACGGCGGTCGATGGTGGCGGTCTCGACCTTCGTGCCGGCGTTGAAGGTCTTGTCGACGACCTTGCCGGAAAGCACGTGCTTGAGCTTGGTGCGCACGAAGGCCGGGCCCTTGCCGGGCTTGACGTGCTGGAACTCGACGACGGACCAGAGCTGGTCACCGTCGAGCTTGAGCACCATGCCGTTCTTGAGGTCGTTCGTGGAAGCCACGGTTGCGGAATCTCCTGCACTGGAAGACCACGGGTGCACGCACCACCCGGCAGTGCGGGCTAGAGTGCGAGCAGCTCCTTGGTCGTAATGGTGAGTAGCTCGGGACCGCCGTCCGCCTCGGGGCGTACGACGAGCGTGTCATCGATCCGGACACCTCCCCGGCCGGGGAGGTGAACCCCCGGTTCGACGGTGACCGGCACGCAAGCGTCCAGTTTACCCATTGCCGTAGGTGCAAGCTGCGGGTCCTCGTCGATTTCGAGGCCGACACCGTGTCCGGTCCACGGAGCGAGGGCCTCCGAGTGGCCCGCGGAGTCCAGTACGGAGCGGGCCGCGTGGTCCACCTCGCGGTACGCCACTCCCGGCAGCAGTGCCTCGCGCCCCGCCCGCTGGGCGGTGAAGACGCAGTCGTAGAGCTCGATCTGCCAGTCGGCGGGGGTCGTGCCGATGACGAAGGTCCGGCCGATCTCGCACCGGTAGCCGCGGTAGTTGGCGCCCAGGCAGACGGAGAGGAAGTCCCCCTCCTCCACCCTGCGGTCGGAGGGCCGGTGCCGGGAGCGGCCGGAGTGCGGGCCGGTGCCGACGGAGGTCGGGAAGGCCGGGCCGTCCGCCCCGTGGTCGACGAGGCGCCGCTCCAGCTCCAGGGCGAGGTGGCGTTCGGTACGTCCGACGAGGATGGACTCCAGCAGCTCGCCCAGGGCCTGGTCGGCGATCTCGGCGGCGATCCGCAGGCAGGCGATCTCTCCCTCGTCCTTGACGAGGCGCTGCTGCTCCACCGCGGTCCCGAGGTCGGCGAGGCGCAGCCTGGGCGCGACGGACCGCAGGGCCCGGTGCCGGGCGACGGTGAGGTGGTGCTCCTCCACGGCGAGGGAGTCGGCGCGTACGGAGGAGGCGGCGTCGGCCGCCGCGACGGCGGGGTCCCCGCCGCGGCCGGCCAGCACGGTGACCCGGAGGTGTTCGTCGAGGCGCCCCTCGTCGGCCTCGCCGGTGGGTGCGCCGGCGCAGAACATGGCGTCCTCGGTCGGTCCGACGAGGAGGACGGCGCCGAGTGGTGACGCCCCGGAGAGGTAGCGGACGTTCGCCGGACGCGTGATGAGCGCGGCGGCGTTCCCCGCGGCGGCGCATCGGTCGCGGAGCAGGCCCCGACGGGCGGCGTACACGTCTGACATGTCTTCGAGCGTACGAGCGCCCCGCGGATCCGGCCTGGTGAGCGCGTCCGGACGGGGCGCTCGTGGGGCGCTCGTGGGGCATCTGCGGGCCGGATTCGCGGGCCGCCGTCGCCGACCGTTCCCGGGGCCTGCCCTGCCGGGTGCGCTCCCCCGGGTTTACTCCCCGGACGGCTACCGGCCGCTGTGCGCCGGCAGGGCTCTGGCCAGGGCTTCGTCGAGGGCGCGGGCGGTGCCTTCGACATCGAGCTGGGAGTTGTCGATGATCGGCAGCCCGGATCCGTACCAGCCGGCCATCCGGCCGTGGATGCGGGCGACCTCCTCGTCGGAGAGCCTGCGGTTGCCGGAGCGCTCGGCGTTGCGCTCCAGCACGATCTCCAGGCCGGGCAGGAGCACGACCGGCAGCAGCGTCGGCCCCACGTGCCGCTTCCAGCCGCCCAGGCCCACCACGGGACGATCGGGGAAGACGGCGTCGTCGAGGATGCAGGAGATGCCGTTGGCCAGGTAGTTGCGGGCCGCGAAGCCGCAGGTGCGGCGGGCGAGGCGGTACTGCGCCTCGGAGTGCTCGTTCCATCCGGCCTGCGGGTCGGCGAAACCGGAGCAGACCCATTCGCGCACGTCGTCCAGGCTGATGTGGGCGGTCGGCACGGGCCGGGTGCCGGCCCAGTGCCGGGCCACCGTGGTCTTGCCCGCGCCGGCGGGCCCGATCAGCAGGACGGCGAGCACGGCGCCGCCGGTTCCCGCCACCGCGGGCGGCAGCGGGACGTGCCCGGTGGGCTCCGGCACGGGCGCCACCGGGGGCGGGGGCGGGGCCGGGTGCCGGGCCGGCGGCGGGAGCGGGTGTGCACCCGGCCAGCCCTGGGCCGGGGGTATGGGCGGCTGCGGGGGCGCAGAAGGACGCTGCCCCGGCTGCCCCCAGCCCCCGCCACCCACTCCTTGGTGCATCCGCTGCCACTTTCATCTCGTTCCTGCCACTGATGCGAGAACGTTATATGACCGCGGGGGCCCGGCCGTCCACCCGGCCACCGGGCGGGAGTGTCAGACGTCGGTCTCGTCCGCCAGCGCGCGCAGCGCCAGCCGGTAGGAGCCGATCCCGAAGCCCGCCACGGTCCCGGTCGCCACGGCCGCGATGACCGAGGTGTGCCGGAACTCCTCGCGGGCGTACGGGTTCGAGATGTGCACCTCGATCAGCGGCGCCGTGCGCTGAGCGGCCGCGTCCCGCATGCCGTACGAGTAGTGGGTGAAGGCCCCGGGGTTGATGACCACGGGGATCTTCCCGTCCGCCGCTTCGTGCAGCCAGCGGATCATCTCGCCCTCGTCGTTGGTCTCGCGGACCTCGACGTCGAAACCGAGCTCCTGCCCCAGCGAGCGGCAGCTGTCCACCAGCCCGGCGTACGAGGTGGCCCCGTACACGTCGGGCTCGCGCGAGCCGAGCCGGCCCAGGTTGGGACCGTTCAGCACGAGGACGCGGCGGCTCACGCCGACACCTCGCCGTAGGCGGCGATCAGGTGCGCCGGATCGGGGCCCTCCAGGACGGTCGGCTTGGCCAGTCCGTCGAGGACGATGAAGCGCAGCAGGTTGCCCCGGGACTTCTTGTCGACCTGCATGGTCTGGAGCAGCTTGGGCCACTGGTCGCCGCGGTAGGTCAGCGGCAGGCCGACGGAGGCGAGGACCGCCCTGTGCCGGTCGGCGGTGGCGTCGTCGAGGCGGCCGGCGAGCCGGCCGAGTTCGGCGGCGAAGACCATGCCGACCGACACGGCCGCGCCGTGCCGCCACTTGTAGCGCTCGTTCTTCTCGATGGCGTGCGCGAGGGTGTGGCCGTAGTTGAGGATCTCCCGCAGCCCCGATTCCTTGAGGTCGCTGGAGACGACGTCGGCCTTGACCCGGATGGAGCGCACGATCAGCTCGGCGGTGTGGGGGCCGTCGGGTGTGCGGGCCGCCTGCGGGTCCTCCTCGATCAGGTCGAGGATCACCGGGTCGGAGATGAAGCCGGCCTTGATGATCTCGGCGAGACCGCTGACATAGTCGTTGACCGGCAGCGACTCCAGCGCCGCCAGGTCGCAGAGCACTCCGGCCGGCGGGTGGAAGGCGCCGACGAGGTTCTTGCCCTCGGCGGTGTTGATGCCGGTCTTGCCGCCGACGGCCGCGTCCACCATCGCCAGGACGGTGGTGGGTACGGCGACCCAGCGCACGCCGCGCAGCCAGGTGGCCGCGACGAAGCCGGCGAGGTCGGTGGTGGCTCCGCCGCCGACGCCGACGATGACGTCGGTGCGGGTGAAGCCGGACTGGCCGAGTGCCTTCCAGCAGTACGCGGCGACCTCGGCCGTCTTGGCCTCCTCGGCGTTCGGTACCTGGATGGCGATCGCCTCGTAGCCCTGGTCGGCGAGGTCGTCGCGCAGCGCCTCACCGGTCGAGGCGAGGGCCTCGGGGTGGATCACGGCGACCCGCTGGGCCTTCGTACCGATCAGGGAGCCGAGCTCGCCGAGCAGCTGCCGCCCGACCAGCACGTCGTACGGGTCATGGCCGGCGCTTGGGCCGACGTGGATCCGCGTCACCTGGTCTGTCATACGTCCTTCAACTCCAGAGCGTCGAGGACCGCCTGGGCGACCTCTTCGGGTGTGCGGTCGTCGGTGGCCACGACGACGCGTGCGACTTCGGTGTAGAGGGGGCGCCGGGCCTCCATCAGCTCGCGCCACTGGCGGCGCGGGTTGACGGCGAGCAGCGGGCGCGCGGCACCGAGGCCCACGCGCCGTACGGCTTCTTCGACGTCCATCGAGAGGTAGGCGACGGGCAGGCCGGTCAGCAGCGTGCGGGTGCCCTCGTCGAGGACGGCGCCGCCGCCGAGGGCGAGGACTCCGGTGTGCTCGGCGACGGCGGCCGCGACGGCCTGCCGTTCCAGCTCACGGAAGTACGGCTCGCCCTCGTCGACGAAGATGTCGGAGATCGGCCGGCCCTGGGCCGTGACGATGTCGGCGTCGGTGTCCCGGTAGGGGACGCCGAGCCGCTCGGCGAGCAGCGTCCCCACCGTGGACTTGCCGGACCCCATGGGCCCGACGAGGACGACGAGCGGTCCGGCCGTCACCGGATCTGCAGGTTGTCGAGGTAGGCCCGGACGTTGCGGCGGGTCTCGGGGACCGAGTCGCCGCCGAACTTCTCCACGACGGCGTCGGCCAGCACGAGGGCGACCATCGCCTCGGCGACGATACCGGCGGCCGGGACGGCGCACACGTCGGAGCGCTGGTGGTGGGCCACCGCCGCCTCGCCGGTGGCCACGTCGACGGTGGCGAGGGCGCGCGGGACGGTCGCGATGGGCTTCATCGCTGCGCGGACGCGCAGCAGTTCGCCGGTGGTCAGGCCGCCCTCGGTGCCGCCGGAGCGGCCGGAGGTGCGCTTGATGCCCTCGGGGGTGGAGACGATCTCGTCGTGCGCCTTGGAGCCGGGCACGCGGGCGAGTTCGAAGCCGTCGCCGACCTCGACGCCCTTGATGGCCTGGATTCCCATGAGGGCGGCGGCGAGGCGGGCGTCGAGCCGGCGGTCCCAGTGGACGTGCGAGCCGAGGCCGACCGGGACGCCGTAGGCGAGGACCTCGACGACGCCGCCGAGGGTGTCGCCGTCCTTGTGGGCCTGGTCGATCTCCGCGACCATCGCCTTCGACGCGTCGGCGTCGAGGCAGCGCACCGGGTCGGCGTCGAGCCTCTCGACGTCGGCGGGGGTCGGGTAGACGCCGTAGGGCGCCTTGGCCGAGGCCAGTTCCACCACGTGGGAGACGATCTCGATGCCCGCGACCTCCTTGATGAAGGAGCGGGCGACGGCGCCGAGGGCGACACGGGCGGCGGTCTCACGGGCGCTGGCGCGCTCCAGGATCGGCCGGGCCTCGTCGAAGCCGTACTTCTGCATGCCCGCGAGGTCGGCGTGGCCGGGGCGGGGGCGGGTCAGCGGCGCGTTGCGGCCGGTGTCCTTGAGCAGCGAGGGGTCGACCGGGTCGGCCGACATGACGGTCTCCCACTTGGGCCACTCGGTGTTGCCGATCATGACCGCGACCGGGCCGCCCTGGGACAGCCCGTGCCGGACGCCGCCGAGGAAGGTGATCTCGTCCTGCTCGAACTTCATGCGGGCACCGCGGCCATAGCCGAGTCGGCGCCGGGCCAGGTGATCGGCCACCAGCTCGGTGGTGACCGGGACGCCGGCGGGAAGGCCCTCCAGCGTCGCGACCAGTGCCGGTCCGTGCGACTCTCCTGCGGTCAGCCAACGCAACCTGCTCAACGATGCTCCTCATGCTCGCGCCTGGTACTGCGACGGCGCGATCGGGTGCGCGGCCCGGACCCGCCTCACCCGAATCCTCCCACGTCCGGGCCGGGATACCGGCCCCCGGTCCAGCTGTCGGACGCCTGGTCCGTCAGCTGACCTCGCGGCGGCGCTCACGGAGCCAGCTGACCGCCGTCCACAGCGCGAGGGAACCGATGAGTCCGAAGATGGCGGCCTTGGCCCAGACCGGCAGGTCCCCGAAGGCGACCCTGATCATGGCGAACAGCGCGAAGGGGATGTCCCACTTCGACGCGAGTACCTGTTCCGCGGCCGTTCCGTCCATCCCATCCCCCTGTAAAGGTGCAGGTGAACAGGGTAGGGGGTGATATTACCGACGAGTAGGCCGGTTTCCGCCAAGATCTCTCGAGAGGGTGGCCGTCCCGGCGGCGCGAAGCGTCAGTGCGCTCCGGAGAGGGCCGCGAGGCCCGCCCGCCGCATCACTTCGAGCGGCGCCGGGGAGCGGCCGGTCATCTGCTCGACCTGGAGGACCGCCTGGTGCACCAGCAGGTCCAGCCCGCCGAGGAGGTTGCCCCCGTGCCCGGACCAGGCGGCGGCCAGGGCGGTGGGCCACGGGTCGTAGAGGACGTCGAAGAGGGTGCCCGGGGTGTCCGGGACCGCCGTGGCCAGTTCGTCCGTGGCTCCGGCCGGGGTGGTCGCAATGACCAGGGGGGCTTCGAGCGCCGCGGCCGCCTGCGACCAGTCGGCCGTGCGGACGGCCACGCCGAGCCGCTCGCCCCACTGCCGCATCTCGTCGGCACGGGCCTGCGAACGGACGTACGCGGTGACCTCGCCGGTGCAGATCCGCGAGAGCGCGGCGAGTGCCGAGGAGGCGGTGGCCCCGGCCCCGAGGACGGCGGCCGAGGACACCTTCTCCACGCCCCGCTCGTGCAGCGCGGCGACGATGCCCGGGATATCGGTGTTGTCACCCAGGAGCCGGCCGTCCTCGGTGCGGACGACCGTGTTGACCGCCTCGACCGAGGCCGCCGTGTCGCTGACGCCGTCCAGCAGCGGGATGACCGCCCGCTTGAGCGGCATGGTCAGCGACAGCCCGGCCCACTCGGGGCCGAGCCCGGACACGAACCCCGGGAGCGCGGCCTCGTCGATCTCGAACCGGTCGTACGACCAGTCGACGAGGCCCAGCTCCCGGTACGCGGCACGGTGGAGTACCGGTGAGAGCGAGTGCTCGATGGGTGAACCCAGCACCGCGGCCCGTATCCGTGTCATGTCCTGCTACCCGCCGTTCTTCTGCTTCTGCCGTTCCTGGAACTCGGCGACGAGCTTGAGGTGCTCGTCGTAGGTCCTGGTGAAGGTCGTCGTGTTGCCGTCGACCGACACGAAGAACATCCAGCCGCCGTGATCCGGGTCGAGCGTAGCGGTAAGCGCGTCCATGCCCGGGTTCCCGATCGGGCCGACCGGCAGGCCCTTGATGAAGTGGGTGTTGTACGGGTTGTTGAACGCCTGGGCTTCCTTGAGGTTGAAGTTGATCTCGCTCTGGTTCTTGGCGTAGTTGTACGTCGAGTCGAACTCGATCTTCTGGTTCGTGACGTCGTTGGTCTTCTTCATGCGGTTGTAGACGACCTCGGACATCTTGCGGAAGTCGTCGTGGTTCTTGCCCTCGGCGTTGACGAGGCTGGCGACCGTGACGACCTGCAGCGGGTTCTCCAGCCCCAGTTCCTTGGCCTTGGCCTCGATGCCCAGCTCCGCGTACTTGTCGGAGGCGTTCTTGACCATCTGCTTGAGCAGCGACTCGGGAGTGCTGTCCTTGCTGAGGTCGTACCGCGTGGGGAACAGGAAGCCTTCGAGCGGGTCCATGAGCTTGGGGTTGTTGCCGGCCCATGCGGGCAGCCCCATGTTCTTGGATTCGCGCAGGGCGATCTCCTTGGTGGTGCCGTCGGGCTTGCCCAGCTTCTTGTCGATCACCTCGTACACCTTGGAGTTGCGCATGCCCTCGGTGACGGTGATCACGTTCAGCTTGGTGGGGTCGATCATCAGCGCGACGGCGGCCGCAGCCGACATCTTCTTGTTCATCGGATAGACGCCGGGCTGGATGGACTTGCCCTTGGGGTTGGCGTTCGCCGCGTCGACGAACGCCTGGGCGCTGGCGACGACGCCGGCCTCCTTGAGGATGCGGCCCATCTGCCCCAGGCCCGCGCCCTTGGGGATCTCGACGTCGACCAGCTCGCCGGAACCCTCGCCCGCGAAGTCCTCGGCGGGCGCGAACCTCGCCTTGATGTAGCTGTAGCCGTAGTAGCCGCCACCGCCGACCACGCCGAGGATGACCACGGCCGCGATCAGGCAGGCCATGCCGCTGCGCTTCTTGGGCTTGCCGCCCTTGGTACGGCCGCCGCGACGGCCATCGGGCTCGTCGTCGTCACCGTCGTCGTCGCCGTCCCGGCCGGCGTCGCCGACGCGGAGGTCGCCCTCGGGCTCCTCCTCGACCGCTTCCGGCTCCAGGTGACGCCGGCCCGGGGGCTGCGGCGGCGGGAAGGCCTCGTCGGTGCCGTAGAGGTCCGGGGTCTCCCCCGGGTAGCCGGCCGACGGGTGCTGTGCGTAGTCCGCGCCCGCGTACGGGTCGGTCTGCACCGCGGCCGTGTACTGACCCTGGCCGGTGTCCCAGCCCTGGCTGTCGTAGACCGGCTGCTCGGGCTGGGGCTGCGGCTGCTGCTGCGGCGTGTACTGCGGCTGCTGGGCCTGGTGGGGGTGCTCGGCCTGCTGCGGGGCATACCCCTGCTGCGGCGGGGCGTACTGCTGCTGCGCGTACTGCTGCTGCTGTGGGTACTCGGGGTACTGCTGGTACTCCTGGTACTGAGGCTGCTGGGGGTACGGCTGCTGGTACGGGGGTTCCTGCCGGTACTCCTGCTGCGGCGCACCGGCGTACGGCACCTGGCCCTGCTGGGTCTGGTGCCCGGTCCACCCCTGGTCCCCGTACAGGGGGTCCTCAGGGTGCCAGGGTTCGGGGCCACGGCCCCGGCCATAGTCAGTCATCGGTCCCCTAGAGCCGCGAGACGGAGGCCACGGACTCCGTCATCCATGGCAACCGGTTCCGCCTCTTTGACGGTGATCGACGGCTGTTCGAATGCCGCCTCATCGCGCGGAACGTTACCGTATCGCGATCAGACAACCACTTCGACGCACTCACCAGGCGGATTACCCGATACCCGTTCGGTCTCAAGAGCGTTCTGAAGGATCACCACAGCGGCGGCCTGGTCGATGACCGACCTGCCCTTCTTCGCGTTCCTGCCGGAGGCCCTCAGCCCCTGGGCCGCAGTGACCGTGGTCATCCGCTCGTCCACCAGACGGACGGTCACCGGCTTGATGCCCTTGGCCAGTTCGTTCGCGAAGGCGCGCACCTTGGCCGCGGCCGGCCCCTCCCGCCCGCTGAGCGAGCGGGGGAGGCCGACCACGACTTCGAGGGGCTCGTACTCCTCGACGAGCTGCCGCAGCCGCCGGTGGGCGAAGGGGATGTCCCGGCCCGGAACCGTTTCCACCGGTGTGGCCAACACCCCATCGGGGTCGCAGGACGCGACCCCGATCCGGGCGTCCCCGACGTCGATGGCCAGTCGGCGGCCGCGGCGCAGAGTCATCGTCAGACCGTCTCGACGACGACGCGCTCGACGGCGCTGATGGCCTCCGGGACGGCCGCCGGGTTCTGGCCGCCGCCCTGGGCGACGTCCGGCTTGCCGCCACCGCCGCCACCGAGGGTCTTGGCGGCCGTACGGACCAGGTCGCCGGCCTTGAGACCCCGCTCGCGGGCGGCCTCGTTGGTGGCGATGACGGTCAGCGGGCGGTCGTTCGCCACGGTGAACAGCGCCACGACGGCCGGGCGGTCGCCGGGGACGCGGCCGCGGACGTCGAGGACCAGCTTGCGCAGGTCGTCGGCGCCGACGCCGTCCGCCACCTGGCCGACGACCAGGGCGACGCCCTTGATGTCCTGGGCGTTCCGGGCGAGCCCGGCAGCGGCCTGCAGGACCTTCTCCGCGCGGAACTTCTCGATCTCCTTCTCGGCGTCCTTCAGCTTGCCGAGCATGGCGGAGATCTTCTCCGGCAGCTCCTCCGGACGGCCCTTGACCAGCTCCTGGAGCTGGGCGACGACCGTGTGCTCCTTGGCCAGGAAGTTGTACGCGTCCACGCCGACGAGGGCCTCGACGCGGCGCACGCCGGAGCCGATGGAGGACTCGCCGAGCAGCTTCACCAGGCCCAGCTGGGCGGTGTTGCCGACGTGCGTGCCGCCGCACAGCTCCTTGGAGAAGTCGCCGATGGTCACGACACGGACCCGCTCGCCGTACTTCTCGCCGAACTCGGCGATGGCGCCCTGCTTCTTCGCCTCGTCGATGCTCATGATCTCGGCGGTCACTTCGAGCTCGCGCGAGAGCACGTCGTTGATCTTCTGCTCGACGTCGGTGAGGACCGAGCCGGGGACGGCGTTCGGCGAGCCGAAGTCGAAGCGGAAGCGGCCGGGGCTGTTCTCCGAACCGGCCTGGGCGGCGGTCGGGCCGAGCGCGTCGCGCAGCGCCTGGTGGGTCAGGTGCGTGGCCGAGTGGGCACGGGCGATGGCCCGGCGGCGCTTGACGTCGATGGCGGCGTACGCGGAGGCGCCCACCGTCACCTCGCCGACCTGGACGGATCCCTTGTGCACGGACACGCCGGGAACCGGCTGCTGGACGTCGCGGACCTCGATGACGGCGCCGGTGTCGAGCTTGATCCGGCCCTGGTCGGCGAGCTGGCCGCCGCCCTCGGCGTAGAAGGGGGTGCGGTCGAGGACGACCTCGACCTCGTCGCCCTCGGAGGCGGCGGGCGCGGAGACGCCGTTGACCAGGAGGCCGACGATGGTGGACTCGCCCTGGTTGGTGGCGTAGCCGGTGAACTCGGTGGCGCCGGCCGCGTCGGCGATCTCGCGGTAGGCGGCGACGTCGGCGTGGCCGGTCTTCTTGGCCTTGGCATCGGCCTTGGCCCGGTCGCGCTGCTCCTGCATCAGGCGGCGGAAGCCCGGCTCGTCCACGGAGAGGCCCTGTTCGGCGGCCATCTCCAGGGTGAGGTCGATCGGGAAGCCCCAGGTGTCGTGGAGCAGGAACGCCTTGTCGCCGGAGAGGACCGTGCCGCCGGCGGCCTTGGTCTCGGCCACGGCGGTGTCGAGGATGTTCGTGCCACCCTTCACAGCCTTGAGGAAGGCGGCCTCTTCGGCGAGGGCGACGGTCTCGATGCGCCCCCGGTCGGTGACGAGCTCCGGGTACTGCTGGCCCATCGTGTTGATCACGACGTCGACGAGGTCCTGGACGACGGGGCCCGTGGCGCCCATCAGGCGCATGTTGCGGATGGCGCGGCGCATGATGCGGCGCAGCACGTAGCCACGGCCCTCGTTGCCGGGGGTGACGCCGTCGCCGATGAGCATGACGGAGGTGCGCATGTGGTCGGCGACCACGCGCATCGAGACGTCGGTGCCCTGGGCGGCGCCGTAGCGCACGCCGGTCAGCTCGGTGGCCTTGTCCATGACCACGCGCAGGGTGTCGGTCTCGTACATGTTCTGCACGCCCTGCAGGATCATGGCGAGGCGTTCGAGGCCGAGACCGGTGTCGATGTTCTTCGACGGCAGGTCGCCGAGGATCGGGAAGTCCTCCTTGCCGTCGCCGGCACCGCGCTCGTACTGCATGAAGACCAGGTTCCAGATCTCCACGTAGCGCTCGTCGTTGACGGCGGGGCCGCCCTCGACGCCGAACTCCGGACCCCGGTCGTAGTTGATCTCGGAGCACGGGCCGCAGGGACCCGGGACGCCCATGGACCAGAAGTTGTCCTTCTTGCCCAGGCGCTGGATGCGCTCGGCGGGCACGCCGATCTTCTCGCGCCAGATCTGCTCGGCCTCGTCGTCGTCGAGGTAGACCGTGATCCAGAGCTTCTCGGGCTCCAGGCCGTAGCCGCCGTCCGCCACGGAGCTGGTGAGCAGCTCCCAGGCGTACTTGATGGCGCCTTCCTTGAAGTAGTCGCCGAAGGAGAAATTGCCGCACATCTGGAAGAACGTGCCGTGGCGGGTGGTCTTGCCGACCTCTTCGATGTCCGGCGTACGGACGCACTTCTGCACGCTGGTGGCCCGGGGGGCCGGGGGCTTGGTCTCACCGAGGAAGTACGGCTTGAAGGGGACCATGCCCGCGTTGACCAGCAGCAGAGTCGGGTCGTCCGCGATGAGCGACGCCGAAGGGACAACGGCGTGACCGCGCTCCTCGAAGAAGCTCAGCCAGCGGCGGCGGATTTCAGCCGACTCCATCAGTGGTCCTCATTCCGGTTGTACGAAAGCTTTGGTCGGTGGTTGATCTGGTCGTTCCGGACGGCCCGCAGTCGCCGCGGCCCGGGGAGGGCGGTGACGTTGTCGGGCCGGTCGGGGTCCTGGTGGAGCCCCAGTGCATCGTTCAGCTCGTCCTCGCGCTGCGTCATTCCCGCTCGGACGTCGAGGGCGAAGTCCTTGAGGCGGTGACCCGCCTCCACGGCCCTGTCCGCCGCCTGGGCTGCGAGACTCTCCGGGGTCAGCTTCTTGAGCTGCCGGTTGACCTTGGTGGTGGCCCACACGCCGGCGGCTGCGCCGGCGGTGAACCAGAAGGCTCGGCGGAACATCGGCGGTCTCAGCCCTTCTGCTTCCGGCGCCGGGCGGCCGGCACCGTTCGGCCAACGATCACAGTACGGCGCGATTCCCTCGGGGGCACGCCGCCCGGGACCGCGTCCCCCTTGCCCAGTGCCTTGCGGACGCCGTAGCCGAAGGCGGCGACCTTCACGAGCGGGCCGCCGAAGGCGGTGGCCACGGTGGAGGACAGGGCGGAGGCGTTCGAGGTGACCTCCTGGACGTCGCTCGCGATCGCGTCGACCCGGTCGAGCTGGGTGCGCGCGGAGCGGACGGTACTGGAGGCGTCGGCCAGGAGCGGTACGGCCTGCTCGGTCACCTCGGACACCAGCCTGGTGGTCGCCCTGAGCACCTGCGCCAGCCGCACCAGGGCGACGGCGAGGAAGGAGATCAGGATGGCCCAGAAGACGGCCACGATGATCCCGGCCACCTCTACACCGGACACGTCACACCGCTCTCTGTCTCTACCCGAATCACCGACAGTGGCGATTCCTACGAACGACCCTCCGACCCTATCGCGCCGGGGATACCCGGCCGTACCCGAATTCGGGGTCGGGGGCACCTGCCTTGGACGCAACGCATCCGGGCCAGTACGCTCCGTGTCCCATGCGACACAGACCCCTTCGCCGTACCGGCCGGGACAATCTTCCCTCGGAGCTGAGCGGGTTCATCGGGCGGGGTGCCGAACTCGCCGCGCTGGGGCGCCTCCTGGAGGACTCTCGGCTGGTCACCGTGACCGGTGCGGGCGGGGTCGGCAAGTCCCGGCTGGTGCTCGCGGCGGCCCGGGCGGCCGCCGGAGGGGCCCGGGAGGCCGCCGAGGAGGTGCCGCAGGCGCAGGAGGCGCAAGCGCGAGGGGCACGAGGGGCGCATGCGCCGGGGCCGGAACGCCACCGCGACGGCGTCCGGTTGGCCGAGCTGGCCGGCGTACGGGATCCGGGACTGCTGGAGCTGACGCTCTCCGAGGCGCTCGGGCTGACCGACCACACCACCCGGCCGCCCCGGGCGGTGCTGGCCGAGCACCTGGCCGACCAGCACCTGCTGCTGGTCCTGGACGGCTTCGAGCACCTGGTGGAGGAGACCGCGGCTCTGGTGCGGGAACTGCTGCTGCGCTCCCCCGGCCTGCGGGTGCTCGCGGCCGGCCGGCGCCCGCTGGACCTGGAGGGGGAGTGTGTGTTCCCGCTCGCCCCGCCCGTCGCCGAGGAGGCGCTGGAGCTGCTGGCGGCCCGCGCGTCCGCCGCCGACCCGGCGTTCGCCGTGACCGGGGCCAACCGGGCCGAGCTGGTGGAGCTGTGCGCGCGTCTGGACGGGATCCCGCTGGCCCTGGAGCTGGCGGCGGGCCGGCTGCGGACGCTGTCCCCGGCCCAGGTGCTCGCCCGGCTGGAGGACCCCTTCGGGCTGCTGACGGGCGGCGCCCGCGGGGCGCTCCCCCGGCACCGGGCGCTGCGTACGGCCATCGGCTGGAGCCACGAGCTGTGCACGCCGGCGGAGCGGCTGCTGTGGGCGCGGCTGTCGGTGTTCGCGGGGCAGTTCGACCTGGAGGCCGCCGAGTACGTGTGCGCCGGCCCGGACATGCCGGTGGAGGGCGTGCTGGACCTGGTGGGAGAGCTCCTCGCCCAGTCCCTGCTGGTCCGGGAGGAGACGGCCGCGGGGGTCCGCTTCCGGATGCTGGAGACGGTACGGCTGTACGGGGCGGGCTGGCTGGAGTCGCTGGGTGACGCGGTCCGGCTGCGGCGGCGGCACCGGGACTGGTACATGGGGCTGGCGACCTGGTGCGAGCTGGACTGGTTCAGCCCGCGCCAGTACGAGGTGGCCGCGCTGGTGGAGGTGGAGCTGCCGAACCTGCGGCTGGCCCTGGAGTGCTGCCTGGACGAGCCGGACGAGCTGCACCTGGGCCAGTACCTCGCGGGCACCCTGTGGTTCTTCTGGGCGGGCTGCGGGCGTCTGACGGAGGGCCGGCATTGGCTGGACCGGACCCTGGACGCCGCTGGCGGGGCGGCGACGCACTGCACGAGCTCACGGCTGAAGGCCCTGTGGGTGCTGGGGTACGTCGCGGCGCTGCAGGGCGACGCGACGGCCTCGATGTGCGCCCTGCACGAGTGCCGGGACGCGGCGGCGCGCAGCGGGAACCGGGTGGCGGCGGCGTACGCGGTGCACCGGCTGGGCTGTCTGGCCCTGGTGTCGGACGACATGGCCCGGGCCCGGGAGCTGCTGGGCGAGGCGCTGGAGCAGTACCGGGCGGCCGGGGAGCTGAACAGCAACGTGCTGATGTGCCAGGTGGAGCTGGGGATGGCGCTGGCGTTCCTCGGTGACCTGCCGGGGGCGCTCGCGCTGTGCGGGGAGGTCCGGGAGATCTGCGAGGAGCGCGGGGAGTTCTGGACGAAGGCGTACGCGCTCTACGTGCTGGCGTACGCGGCCCTGGAGGCGGGCGGCACGCGGGAGGCCAGGCGGCTGCTGACGGAGTGCGTGGAGGTCAACCACGCCTTCAACGACCTGGTCGGGCTGGTGCTGGCGCTGGAGCTGCTCGCGCTGGTGACGGTCGCGGAGGGCGATCCGGCCGAGGCCGCGGTGCTCCAGGGCGCCGCGGAGCCGCTGTGGGGCGGGGTGGGGCTGCAGCTGTTCGGCTCGGGGTACTTCAACGCCCCGCGGCGGGCGTGCCGGGAGCGGGCGGGCGAGCTGCTGGGCGCCGAGCGCTACGCGGCGTACGAGGCCGAGGGGCGGGAGCTGAACCGTCAGTCGCTGGTGGTGCGGGCGCTGCGCGGGGCGGCGTCGGCGCCGCGGCAGGCCGGCGCACCCGGCGGGATGCCCGGTCCCCGGGTCTCGCGCAGTACGGCGCCGGCGGACCAGCCCTAGGGGTGGGGCGAGAAGCGGAAAACCCGCCGCCCCCGGAGGGGACGGCGGGTTTCCACCAGCCTGTGAGGGCTACGCCTGCCGGAAGATCAGCGGGCGTAGTACTCGACGACGAGCTGCTCGTCGCAGATGACCGGGATCTCCTTGCGGTTCGGGTCGCGGTCCAGGCGGAAGGCCAGGGCCTTCAGGTTGACCTGCAGGTAGCGCGGGGTCTCGCCCTCGCCTGCGTAGCCACCCTCACGGGCGACCTGGAACGGGACCTTCTCGCGGCTGCGCTCGCGCACGGTGATGACGTCGTCCGGGCGGACACGGAACGACGGCTTGTCGACCTTGGCGCCGTTGACCTCGATGTGGCCGTGGACGACCATCTGGCGGGCCTGGTAGATCGTGCGGGCGATGCCCGAACGCAGGACCAGGGCGTCGAGACGACGCTCAAGCTCGACGACCAGCGCCTCGCCCGTCTTGCCCTCGGCCTTCTTGGCGCGGTCGTACGCGCGGGCCATCTGGCGCTCGGAGATGTCGTACTGAGCGCGCAGACGCTGCTTCTCCAGCAGGCGGACCTTGTAGTCCGAGTTCTGCTTGCGGCCACGGCCGTGCTCGCCCGGCGGGTAGGGGCGGGCCTCGAAGTACTTGACGGCCTTCGGCGTCAGGGCGATGCCGAGGGCGCGAGACTTCTTGACCTTGGGTCGCTTCTGGTTCACGGGGAACCTACCTCCATGTAAGTTAGGTGAGGCTTACCTTAGCGAGGAGGACGTAATGTCTCGACCACATGGGATCCCCCTGCCCAGTGCGCAACGCAGTTCGGATTCCAACGAAACAGAATCCGCTTGCGCCGACGATAAGCAAGGTCAGCCGCGTCCCAGGGAAGGCGTTCGGCAGCTCACCGGAGCCGAACGCGTACGAACCCTCGTAGAGTCCAACGCCTCAGTATCCCTCACTCTGATCGGTGCTCGTGACCGGCACGGTGCCGAGGAGTTCGGGACGGGGCTGCCGGTCGCACGGACCGTCACCCCGGACGGGGACGTGATTCTCCTTGTTTCCGGGGAATCCGCGGCTGCCGGGGCAGCCGCTCACGCCCAGGACGACGACCTCACCGCCGTGATCGAGATCACGGATGTGGCGCCGGTGTCCGTCCCACATCGTATCCGAGGCCGTGCGTGGCTGGCCGGGTGGCTGACGCCGGTGCGCGGGGACGACCGTGCGGCCTGCGCCGCGCTGCTCGCCGAGCGCCACCCGGTGGGCGAGCTGCTGGGCCTGGGTGAGTCCCTCGACGCCCCCCGCACGGGACGCCCGGCCTGGATGATGCTGCGGCTGGAGGTCGGCGAGATCACGGTGGACGACCTGTGGGGCACCGAGCAGGTGGACCCCGAGGACCTGGCCTCGGCGGAGCCGGACCCGGTGTCCCCGCACGAGGCCGAGCTGCTCCAGCACCTGCACTCCTGCCACGGCGACCGGATCGGCGAGCTGTGCGGCCTGCTCGGCGACCGCGGGGCGCGGGACATGACCGCCGTGCCGCTCGCCCTGGACCGCGTCGGCCTGCGCGTCCGCTTCACCCGCGCCGCCGCCGGCGGTTCCTTCGACGCCCGCTTCGACTTCCCGGATCCGGTGACGGACATCTGCGGCCTGCGCCGCGCGATGCGCGCCCTCTTCTCGGCCGCCGCGCACTGAGGGCAGAGGGCCCGCACCTCCTGGAACGCCCGCTTCTCCGGCTCGGTCACGGACAACCCGCACTCGGCCCTGACGCCGGTGCGGCGGCGCGCGTACCCGCACCGGAACGCCCCCCGCGTCGGCCGCCACTGGTCGGCGGTCCTGCTGCCCTTGTCCCGTTGTCCCGGAGCAGGCCGCGCACGCCGAGCCGGTGGAGGGCCTCCTCGGGAGCGCCGTGGGCGGCCTCGGGCAGGTCGAAGCCGAAGTCGACGCGTCCCTGGTCGGCGAGCGCGTCGCCGCAGCGGGCGCAGGTGGGGAGGTGCGTCGTCACGCGGGCAGCCTGGGCACCGCCGCGCGGGAGGCCTCAGCCGCGGTCGGTACCGCGCAGGCGCTCGCGGACCTTCTCCACCACGTCCGCGTAGCGGGCCTCGGCTCCGTAGCGGGTCGGCTCGTAGTACCGCTTGCCGTGGATCTCGTCCGGGGCGTACTGCTGGGCCGCGATGGCGCCCGGCACGTCGTGCGGGTAGACGTATCCCACCGCGTGCCCCAGCTTCGCCGCGCCCTTGTAGTGCCCGTCCCGCAGGTGGGGCGGGACGGAGCCGGCCAGGCCCGCCCGTACGTCGGCCAGCGCGGCGCCGATCGCCGTCGTGGCGGTGTTCGACTTCGGGGCGAGGGCCAGGGCGATGGTGGCGTGCGAAAGGGTCAGCGCGGCCTCCGGGAAGCCGATCATCGCCACCGCCTGGGCCGCGGCGACCGCGATCGGCAGGGCCGTGGGGTCCGCCAGGCCGATGTCCTCGCTCGCGGAGATCATCAGGCGGCGCGCGATGAACCGGGGGTCCTCACCGGCCTCGATCATCCGCGCCAGGTAGTGCAGCGCGGCGTCCACGTCCGAGCCGCGGATCGACTTGATCAGCGCGCTCGCCACGTCGTAGTGCTGGTCGCCGTCGCGGTCGTAGCGGACCGCCGCCCGGTCGACCGCCTCCTCCAGCGTCCGCAGGGTGATCTCGTCCTCGCCCTGGGCGATGGCCGAACCGGCCCCTGCCTCCAGCGCCGTCAGCGCACGCCGGGCGTCACCCCCGGCGATCCTCAGCAGATGGGCCTCGGCGTCCTCGGGCAGGGTCACCGCCCCGGCCAGGCCCCGCTCCTCCGTGAGGGCGCGCCGCATGAGCGCGCTCAGGTCGTCGTCCGTCAGCGGTTCCAGCGTCAGCAGCAGCGATCGCGACAGCAGCGGCGAGATGATCGAGAAGTACGGGTTCTCCGTGGTGGCCGCGATCAGCGTGACCCAGCGGTTCTCGACGGCCGGCAACAGGGAGTCCTGCTGGGCCTTGCTGAAGCGGTGGATCTCGTCGAGGAAGAGGACGGTCTCCTTGCCGTAGCCCCCGGCCGCGCGCTTGGCCCCCTCGATGACCGCGCGTACCTCCTTGACGCCCGCCGTGATCGCGGAGAGCTCCACGAAACGCTTCTGCGTGGCCTGGCTCACCACGTAGGCGAGGGTCGTCTTCCCGATGCCGGGCGGGCCCCAGAGGATCACCGAGGAGGCGCCTGCCGGGCCGCCGCTCCCTTCCCCGACCAGCCGCCGCAGCGGTGATCCGGGCTTCAGCAGGTGCTGCTGGCCGACGACCTCGTCCAGGGTGCGCGGGCGCATCCGCACGGCGAGCGGCGAGCTCGCGGGGTCCTTCTCCTGGCGCTCTTCGGCGGCGGCGGTGAACAGGTCTGGTTCCACACGGGAAGCCTAAGCGAGTCCACCGACACGGCCGCCCACCGCCGGTCCCACGGGTCCGCGGGTCAGGAGGTCAGGAGGTCCAGAAGTCCCACCAGCGGGTCAGGATCAGCATCCCGATGATGCCGATGTGCAGCACCGGCAGCACCCAGGTGAACTCCTCGAAGAAGCTCTTCAGCCAGCCCGGCGCCGGCAGCAGCCCGGCACGGACGTTGTGGGAGGTGACGTACCAGAACATCAGGATCGTGGCGACCCAGGCCAGGGAGCACCACAGGCACAGCGCGTTGATGTTGTAGAGCGACTGGTAGGTCAGCCAGGCGCAGAAGACGACGCCGAAGAGGGTGCCGGCGTTGAAGGTGAGCCAGTACCAGCGGCGGAACCGGGCCCCGGCCAGGATGCTCATGCCGACGCAGATCACGATGCCGTAGGCGACGAGGCCGAGCATGGGGTTCGGGAAGCCGAAGACGGCCGCCTGGTCGCTCTTCATGATGTTGCCGCAGGAGACGACCGGGTTGAGGCTGCAGCCCGGTGTGAAGTCCGGGTCCTCCAGCAGCTTGAACTTGTCGATCGTGATCACCCAGGCGGCGAGGAGGCCGGCAGCCCCCGTGATCACCAGCAGCAGGGCCAGCGCCCGGCTCGCCCCGAAGGTCGTCCCCCCGGCGGTGTCCGTGTCCGTGCTTCGTGTCGTCATCCCGCCCGCTCCACATCTGCAAGGTGATCAAGGCCCGGGCCATTGTGCCGTACGAGCCTGTGAACGAACGGGGCCGGGGAAGGATCCCCGGCCCCGTCCGACACACTGCCCGTTCAGGCCAGGCGCGCCCTGACCGTGTCGATCAGCTCGCCGACGGGCACGGCCACCTGCTCGCCGGACTCCATGTCCTTGAGCTGGACGACGCCCTCGGCCAGGTCGCGGTCTCCCGCGACGACCGCGAAGCGGGCGCCGCTGCGGTTCGCGTCCTTCATGGCCCCCTTGAGGCCCTTGCCGCCGTACGACATGTCCGCCGCGACGCCCGCCTTGCGCAGCTGCGTCACCAGGCCGAACACGGTCGGCTTGGCCTCGCCGAGCGCCACGGCGAACACCGAGGTCGACGCCGGGATGTCCAGCTCGACACCCTCGGCCTGGAGCGCGAGGACGGTGCGGTCCACGCCGAGCGCCCAGCCCACCGACGGCAGCGCCGGTCCGCCGATCATCTCGGACAGGCCGTCGTAGCGGCCGCCGCCGCCGACCGCCGACTGCGAACCCAGACCGTCGTGGACGAACTCGAAGGTGGTCCGGGTGTAGTAGTCCAGCCCGCGCACCAGCTTCTCGTCGTCCTCGAAGGCGACGCCGGCAGCCGTCACCAGCGCCCGTACGTCCTCGTGGTACGCCTTGCACGCGTCGCACAGGTAGTCGCGCAGCACCGGCGCGCCGACGAGCTTCTTCTGGACGTCGGCCCGCTTGTCGTCGAGGACGCGCAGCGGGTTGATCTCGGCCCGGCGGACGGTCTCCTCGTCGAGGTCGAGACCCCGCAGGAAGGACTGCAGCGCCTCCCGGTACACCGGGCGGCACTCCTTGTCCCCCAGCGAGTTCAGCAGGATCCGGAAGTTGCGCAGGCCGAGCGAGCGGTACGCCTGGTCGGCCAGGATGATCAGCTCGGCGTCCAGCGCCGGGTCCTCGGCACCGATCGCCTCGGCGCCGACCTGCGAGAAGTGGCGGTAGCGGCCCGCCTGCGGCTTCTCGTAGCGGTAGTAGGAGCCGGAGTACCAGAGCTTGACCGGCAGGTTGCCCTTCTTGTGCAGGCTCGCCTCCAGGGCGGCGCGCAGCACGGAGGCGGTGCCCTCGGGACGCAGGGCGAGCTGGTCGCCGCCCTTGGTCTCGAAGGCGTACATCTCCTTGGAGACGATGTCGGTGGACTCGCCGACGCCGCGGGCGAAGAGGCCCACGTCCTCAAAGCCGGGGGTCTCGATGTAGCCGTAGCCGGAGTTGCGCAGCGGGGCCGCGATGGCCTCGCGTACCGCCAGGTACTTCACGGATACCGGCGGGATCAGGTCGTACGTGCCCTTGGGGGCCTGGAAAGTAGCCACGAAGCTTTCGTCACATTCCTCGTCGTGGAGCGGCGGTGCCGTCTGCGAGCCCGGCGGCGACCTCCCGAAGGTACGGGTTGGTCGCGCGCTCGCGGCCGATGGTGGTCTGGGGACCGTGGCCGGACAGCACTACGGTCGAGTCGTCGAGCGGCAGGCACACGCGGGCCAGCGAATCGAGCATCTCGGCGTGGGAGCCGCCCGGCAGGTCGGTTCGTCCGATGGAGCCGGCGAAGAGCAGGTCGCCCGAGAAGAAGACCGGCGGACACCCCTGGTTTTGTGGAGTGGCGGCCAGCTCGGGCATCCGGAAGGTCACCGACCCCTTGGTATGGCCCGGCGCGTGCGCCACGGAGAAGTCCATTCCGGCCAATTTCAGGGCGGCTCCGTCGGCCAGCTCGCGGACGTCGTCCGGCTCGCCCACGGTCAGCTCGCCCATGAGGGGCATCCCGATGGAGCGGCCGAGGGCCTTCTCCGGGTCGCTCATCATGTAGCGGTCCTCGGGGTGGATCCAGGCCGGTACGTCGTGTGCTCCGCACACCGGGACCACCGAGGCCACATGATCGATGTGGCCGTGGGTCAGGACGACCGCGACGGGCTTGAGCCGGTGCTTCTTCAGCGTCTCCTCGACACCCTGGGCGGCCTGGTGGCCCGGGTCGATGATCACGCACTCCTCACCGGCGGCGGGGGCGACCACGTAGCAGTTGGTACCCCAAGCACCCGCGGGGAACCCGGCAATCAGCACGTTCGTCCTCAATCGTCGTCGGAGGGGGGCCGCAGGTCGTCAATCCTGCTGCTCAGAGCCTACCGGCGCCGCTCATCACACAGCGAACCCATATACGGTACGGCCTATCCCAGCCCGGACAGCAGTATCAGACACGTACAAGGAGACGACCCGGTGGTCACGAGCGATCAGCGGCGGCGACAGCTCGCCAGGGAGAAGTACGAGCGCCAGCAGAAGCGCCGCGCCGAGGCCCGCAAGAGGAACCGCCAGTGGGCGGCGGTGATCGGCGCGGCGGTGGCCGTGGTGATCGCGACGCTGGTCGGCCTGGTCGTGGGCGGTGTCTTCGACTCGGACAAGGACACGAAGGACACGGCGGCGGACCCGTCGGCCTCGGCGACCCCTCCGGAGCCCAAGCAGTCTCCCTCGCCGGAGATGGCCATCGACCAGAAGGGCACGTACACCTTCGCGCTGAAGACCAGTGCGGGTGACATCACCTTCGCGATGGACGCGGCGAAGACCCCGCAGACCGTGAACTCCTTCAAGTCGCTCGCCGACAAGGGCTACTTCGACAACACCAAGTGCCACCGGCTGACGGCCGGCGGGATCTTCGTGCTCCAGTGCGGCGACCCGGAGGGCACCGGCCGCGGCGGCCCGGGCTACAACATCCCCGACGAGAACCTGGACTCCCTGGGCAAGCCGAACGAGCAGGGCCAGGTCGTCTACCCGGCCGGCACCGTGGCGATGGCCAACACCGGCCAGCCCGGATCGGGCGGCAGCCAGTTCTTCCTGGTCTACAAGGACAGCCCGCTGACGCCGACGTTCACGCCGTTCGGCAAGATCGACGCGGCGGGCCTGAAGGTCCTGGAGGAGATCGCCAAGGCCGGCACGGTCGACGGCGGCCAGGACGGTGCGCCGAAGACAGAGGTCAAGATCGAGAAGGGCTCCGTCACCCAGAACTGACGGGTGCTGCGACCCCGGGGCCGGCCGGCCCGCCCCCGTACGCCGATATTCCGTCGTGCGGGATGCGGACAGCCGGCCCGGCGGTCGCCTATGTTGGCGTTGTGCAGGGCGGGCGCTGCCCGCCCCAGGAAACTGTGGACGATGCCCAGGGGGTGAACCCCCCTCGCAGGCATCATGTGGAGGAGGCGCTGTGAGCAGCGACCCGTGGGGCCGAGTCGACGAGACGGGCACCGTGTACGTGCGTACTTCCGATGGCGAGCAGGTCGTCGGTTCGTGGCAGGCCGGCACCCCTGAGGAGGCCCTGGCCTACTTCGAACGCAAGTACGAGGGCCTGGTGGTCGAGATCGGCCTCCTCGAAAAGCGGGTGCGGACCACTGATCTGTCCGCCAAGGACGCCCAGACGGCCATCGACCACCTGCGCACGCAGGTGGACGAGCACCACGCCGTGGGCGACCTGGACGCCCTGCGCGTGCGGCTGGACAAGCTGGTCGAGACCGTGGAGTCCCGGCGCGAGGAGCGCAAGGTCGCCAAGGCCAAGCAGGCGGACGAGGCCCGGGCGGCCAAGGACGCGCTGGTCACCGAGGCCGAGCAGCTGGCGCAGAGCGACCAGTGGCGCAGCGCCGGTGAACGGCTGCGCGCGCTGGTGGACATCTGGAAGGGCCTGCCGCGCCTGGACCGCAAGTCGGACGACGAGCTGTGGCACCGGTTCTCGCACGCCCGTTCCGCCTTCTCCAAGCGCCGCAAGGCGCACTTCGCCTCGCTGGACGCGCAGCGCGAGGAGGCCCGCAAGGCCAAGGAGAAGCTGGTCTCGGAGGCCGAGTCGCTGTCGAAGTCGACCGACTGGGGGCCGACGGCCGCCCGCTACCGCGAGCTGATGGCGGACTGGAAGGCGGCGGGCCGGGCGCAGCGCGAGGCCGAGGACGACCTGTGGAACCGCTTCCGCGGTGCGCAGGACGTGTTCTTCGCGGCCCGCAGCGAGGTGTTCGCGGAGCGTGACGCCGAGCAGATCGAGAACCTGAAGCTCAAGGAGGAGCTGGCCGAGGAGGCCGAGAAGCTCGTCCCCGTGACGGACCTGAAGGCGGCCCGGGCCGCGTTCCGGTCTCTCAACGAGCGCTGGGAGGGCATCGGCCACGTACCGCGCGACGCCCGGCCGAAGGTCGAGGGCCGGATGCACGCCGTGGAGCGGGCCATCCAGGAGGCCGAGGAGGGCGAGTGGCGGCGTACGAACCCGGAGGCGCGGGCCCGTGCGGCCGGTCTGACCGGGCAGCTGCAGGCTGCGGTCGACAAGCTGCGTGAGCAGATCGACGCGGCGCGCGCGGCGGGCAACAACGCCAAGGCCGACAAGCTGGCGCGTGAGCTGGAGGGCCGGCAGGCCCTGCTGGACCAGGCGCTGAAGGGCCTGGAGGAGTTCGGCGGCTGATCCGGCCGCCACCACGGCGAGGGCCCGGAACGGACGATCCGTTCCGGGCCCTCGTCGTGTCCGTGCGCTGCGGCCGCTACGGCCTGCGCGCCGAGGTGACGCGGTAGACGTCGTAGACGCCCTCCACGCCCCGGACGGCCTTCAGGACGTGGCCCAGGTGCTTGGGGTCGCCCATCTCGAAGGTGAAGCGCGAGGTGGCCACCCGGTCGCGGGAGGTCTGGACGGCCGCCGACAGGATGTTGACGTGCTGGTCGGACAGGACGCGGGTGACGTCCGACAGCAGCCGGGACCGGTCCAGCGCCTCGACCTGGATGGCGACGAGGAAGACCGAGGACTGGGTGGGCGCCCACTCGACCTCCAGCATCCGCTCGGGCTGCTGGGAGAGGGAGTCGACGTTGACGCAGTCCGCGCGGTGAACCGATACGCCACTGCCGCGCGTGACGAACCCGATGATCGGGTCGCCCGGTACCGGGGTGCAGCAGCGGGCCAGCTTGACCCACACGTCGTCGACGCCCTTGACGACGACACCGGGGTCGGCGTTGCTGCGCCGCTTGCTGCGGGCCCGCGCGGGCGGGATCGATTCCTCGATGTCCTCGTTGGCCGCCTCTTCGCCGCCGAGGGCCGCCACCAGCTTCTGCACGACGCCCTGCGCGGCCACGTGCCCCTCGCCGATCGCCGCGTACAGGGAGGAGATGTCCGGGTAGCGCATCTCGTGCGCGAGGGTCACGAGAGAGTCGCCGGTCAGGATGCGCTGGATCGGCAGGTTCTGCTTGCGCATGGCCCGGGCGATGGCGTCCTTGCCGTGCTCGATGGCCTCGTCGCGGCGCTCCTTGGAGAACCAGGCGCGGATCTTGTTCCGGGCGCGGGGGGACTTGACGAAGCCCAGCCAGTCGCGGGACGGCCCGGCTCCCTCGGCCTTTGAGGTGAAGACCTCGACCAGGTCGCCGTTGTCGAGGGTCGACTCCAGCGGGACCAGCCGGCCGTTGACCCGGGCCCCTATCGTCCGGTGGCCGACCTCGGTGTGGACGGCGTAGGCGAAGTCCACCGGGGTGGCACCGGCGGGCAGCGCTATGACGTCGCCCTTGGGGGTGAAGACGAAGACCTCGTTGCGCGAGAGGTCGAAGCGCAGCGAGTCGAGGAACTCGCCCGGGTCCTCGGTCTCCTTCTGCCAGTCCAGCAGCTGGCGCAGCCAGGCCATGTCGTTGACGGTGTCCTGGCCGGCGCTGCCCTTGGCGGCCTGCGGGACGTCGGTGCGGACCTTGGAGGTGCCCGCCACGGTCTGCTGCTTGTACTTCCAGTGCGCGGCGATGCCGTACTCGGCGCGGCGGTGCATGTCGAAGGTGCGGATCTGCAGTTCGACGGGCTTGCCGCTGGGTCCGATGACCGTCGTGTGGAGCGACTGGTACATGTTGAACTTGGGCATCGCGATGTAGTCCTTGAACCGGCCCGGGACCGGGTTCCAGCGCGCGTGCACCGTGCCGAGGGCCGCGTAGCAGTCACGGACGGTGTCGACGAGGACGCGGATGCCCACCAGGTCGTAGATCTCCGCGAAGTCACGGCCGCGGACGATCATCTTCTGGTAGACGCTGTAGTAGTGCTTGGGACGGCCCGTCACGGTGGCCTTGATCCGGGCGGCTCTGAGGTCCACCTGGACCTCGTCCGTGACGAGGGCGAGGTACTCGTCGCGCTTGGGCGCCCGCTCGGCGACCAGGCGCACGATCTCGTCGTACATCTTGGGGTAGAGGATCGCGAAGGAGAGGTCCTCCAGCTCCCACTTGATCGTGTTCATGCCCAGCCGGTGCGCCAGCGGGGCGTAGATCTCCAGGGTCTCGCGGGCCTTCTTCTCCTGCTTCTCCCGCTTGAGGTAGCGCATCGTGCGCATGTTGTGCAGCCGGTCGGCGAGCTTGATGACCAGAACACGCGGGTCCTTCGCCATCGCCACGACCATCTTGCGGACGGTCTCGGCCTGGGCGGCCTCGCCGAACTTCACCCGGTCGAGCTTGGTGACGCCGTCGACGAGCAGCGCCACGGCGTCGCCGAAGTCGCGGCGCAGGTCCTCCAGGCCGTACTCGGTGTCCTCGACGGTGTCGTGCAGCAGACCGGCCATGAGGGTGGCCGGGTCCATGCCGAGCTCGGCGAGGATGGTGGTGACCGCGAGCGGATGGGTGATGTACGGGTCGCCGCTCTTGCGCTTCTGGCCGCGGTGCCAGCGCTCGGCCACCTGGTAGGCCTGTTCGAGCTGGCGCAGCGTCGACGTCTCGATCTTCGGGTCGTTGCTGCGGACTATGCGCAGCAACGGCTCCAGCACCGGGTTGTACGGGTTCGAGCGCTGCACGCCGAGCCGGGCCAGGCGGGCCCGCACCCGGTTGGAGGACGCGGCCGACTTCGCCGGCGCGGGCTTGACCGGTGCCGGCTTGGCCGGGGCGGGCTTGGCCGGCGGCGCCGGCGGGGGCGTGGCGGCGGCCGCCGGGGCCCGCTCGGCCTGCGGGTCGGGCTGCGCGGCGGAGATTGGCTGGACCTCGTCTGGCAAGAGCGCTCCTCACGGGGGTCCCCCAGACGGAGTCCGGGAGAGGATCCGGTGCCCGTGTCCGGTCCGGATAACCCATCGTAGCGAGGGTTCGGTCACCCCGTTCGCCGAGCCTGTCGGGGCCGCCCGGGTACGCGAACGGCGGGCACCCGGAGGATTCCGGATGCCCGCCGCCCGGTACGCCCGGTGGGCGCGGTCAGACCACGATCAGCGCGTCCAGCGGGGCCCCCGCCAGGGACCCGGCCAGCTTGGCCCGGCCCGGGAGGAACGACAGCTCCATCAGCACGGCCACGCCGGCGACCTCGGCCCCGGCCCGCCGGATCAGCGAGAGGGAGGCCTCCGCCGTACCGCCGGTGGCCAGTACGTCGTCGATGACCATGACCCGGTCACCCGCAGCCAGGTCCTCGGCGTGGACCTCGATCTCCGCCGTGCCGTACTCCAGCTCGTAGGACTGCGCGAGGGTCGCGCCCGGGAGCTTGCCGGCCTTGCGGACCGGCACGAAACCGATCCCGGCCTGCACCGCCACCGGGGCGGCGAGGATGAAACCGCGCGCCTCCAGCCCGACGATCTTCGTGGCGCCGTAGTGCCCGGCCAGCTCGACGAGCACGCCGGTCAGCGCGCCGAACGCGTCGGGGTCCGCCAGGAGCGGCGTGATGTCCTTGAACAGCACGCCCGGCTTCGGGTAGTCCGCCACGTCCTTGATCCGGCTGAGCAGGAGGGACCGTACGTCCTCGGGCAGCTGTGCGGTCAACGTCGCCGTCCCGGCTGCCGGCCCTGCGACACGACCTGCGGCTCCTCATCGGAGCCGTGGACGACGTCCGCGGACTCGCCCTTGGCCGCCGCGGACGCGCGCTTGGCGAGCACCCGCTTCTTCAGCGCCTTCATCGCCGGCTCGCGCTCCTTGAGGTCCACGACCAGCGGGGTCGCGATGAAGATCGAGGAGTACGCACCGGCCGCGAGGCCGACGAACAGCGACAGCGAGATGTCGTTCAGCATGCCGGCGCCCAGGAAGCCGCCACCGATGAACAGCAGGGCCGCGACCGGGAGCAGCGCCACGACCGTGGTGTTGATCGAACGGACCAGCGTGCCGTTGATGCTGCGGTTGGCGATCTCGCTGAAGGTGAAGCGGGTCTGCTTGGTGATGTCCTTCGATCCCTCCTTCAGACCGTCGAAGACGACGACGGTGTCGTAGAGGGAGTAACCGAGGATGGTCAGCAGACCGATGACGGTGCCCGGGGTGACCTCGAAGCCGACGAGCGCGTACACGCCGACGGTGATGGTGAGGTCGTGGATCAGGGCGATCAGCGCGGCGACGGCCATGCGCCATTCGAAGGCGATGGCGAGGTAGATCACCACGAGGACCATGAAGACGCCGAGGCCGGTCCAGGCCTTGTTCGCGATCTGCTCGCCCCAGCTGGGGCCGACCAGGTCGGCGTTGATGTCGGCCTCGGCGACCTTGAGGTCGGTGGCCAGTTCCTTCTTCACCTCGGTCGCGGTGTCGGTGTCCAGACCGGAGATCTGGATGCGCATGCCGCCGGTGCCGAGCTCCTGGACGATCGCGTCGTGGCCGGAGGCCTTCTCCGCGGCCTCCGTGACCGCGGCGACCGAGGAGGTCGTCTTCGGGGTGGTGAAGACGGCACCGCCCTTGAACTCGATGCCCATGTTGAGGCCCTGAACGGCCAGGGCGACGATCGCCGTGATGGTGATCAGGATGGAAACGCCGTACCAGAGAAAGCGCTTGCCGACGAAGTCGTAGCCGACCTCGCCGCGGTACAGCTTGGCGCCGAGATCTCCCAGCTTCGACATCTCTCACGCCTCCTTTACTTCGACGGGGGCGGGTGCGGCGGTACGCCGGGAGCTGCGCAGCGGGGGCTTGGCGCCCAGCCGCTTCGGGTCCAGCCCGGACCACGGGTGACCGCTGGCGAAGAACTTCGTGCGCGCCAGCAGCGTCATGATCGGCTTGGTGAAGAGGAACACCACGACCACGTCGAGCAGGGTGGTCAGACCCAGCGTGAAGGCGAAGCCCTGCACCTTGCCGACGGTGACGATGAACAGCACCGCGGCGGCCAGGAACGACACGAAGTCGGAGACCAGGATCGTGCGGCGGGCACGCGGCCAGGCGCGCTCGACGGCCGGGCGCAGCGTGCGGCCCTCGCGGATCTCGTCGCGGATGCGCTCGAAGTACACGATGAACGAGTCCGCGGTGATACCGATGGCGACGATCGCACCGCAGACGGCCGGCAGGTTCAGCGCGAAGCCGATGCCCTTACCGAGCAGCGCCATGATCGTGTAGGTCAGGATCGCGGAGACCAGGAGGCTGATGATCGCGATGAAGGCCAGACCGCGGTAGTAGACCAGCAGGTAGACGACCACGAGGAGGAGGCCGATCGCACCGGCGATCAGGCCGGCGCGCAGCTGCTCGCCGCCGAGTGCGGCGGTGACGGTGGTGACGCTGTCCTCCTGGAAGGACAGCGGCAGGGCGCCGTACGACAGCATGTTGCCCAGGTCCTGCGCGGACTGCTGGTTGAAGCCACCGGAGATCTGTGCGTTGCCGCCGGTGATCGCGGTGCTGACGGACGGGTCCGAGATGACGTCGCCGTCGAGGACGATCGCGAACTGGTTCTGCGGCATCTGCTTGGCCGCCAGCTCGCCGGTGACCTTCGCGAAGGCGTCGGCGCCGTGGTCGTTGAAGTTCATCGTGACGATCCACTGACCCGACTGCGGGTCGATCTCGCCCTTGGCGCTCTTCACGTCCTTGCCCTCGACCGCGGCCGGGCCCAGGATCCACTTGCCCCACTGGTCGCCGCGCTGGCCGCAGGCGAGCGTCGGGTCGGTGGGCTTGACGCCCTTGCCGACGCCTGCGCGCTGCTCCTCGTTGGTGCAGTCGAGCGCGGCGAACTTGGCCTGCAGGTCCGCGGCGGCCGGGTCGGGCACGGGGGCGCTCGCGGACGGCGACGGGGCCGCCTTGTCGTCTGCCTTCTTCGACTCGCTCGCCGACGGCGTGGGAGTGGGCGCGTTCGGGGCCTTGAGGCCCTCGCTGAGTGCGCGGCCCTGGGAAGTGGCGCTGGACGACGGGGTGGCGGACGGGCTGGTCGTGTTCCCGTCCTGGGCCTTCGGAGCGCCGGAGCCGCTCGCGGAGGGGTTCGGGCTCGGGCTGCCCTCGGGAGCGGCGGGGGCGCCGTCCGCAAACGCGATGACCGGGCGGAAGTAGAGCTGGGCGGTGGTGCCGACCTGCTCGCGCGCCTGCTTCTCGTTCATCCCCTTGGGGATGTTCACGATGATGTGGTCGCGGCCCTGCGTCTGGACCTCGGCCTCGGAGACACCGAGTCCGTTGACACGGCGCTCGATGATGCCGACCGCCGTGTTCATGTTGGTCTCGTTGACGGCGTTCTCTTTGCCGGGCTCGCTCTTGGCCTTGAGCGTGATGCTCGTGCCGCCGGCGAGGTCGATGCCCAGCCGGGGAGTCGTCTGCTTGGAGATGAACATCCCCGCGGTGAGCGCCACCATCGCGATCAGGATGATCGCCAGGGCGCGCCCCGGCCTCCCCTGAGCCCCCGTGGGCCGCCGGCCCTTCTTCGGTGCTGCCACCTTGTCGTTTCTCCCTGTCCAACCGTCCCGCGCCGGGTCAGCGCGTGGACGGCCACGAAATGTGTGGTGGGGACCCCTGCCCCCCGCAGAAGTGTCACTGACGTGGACCGTGCGGGTGCCGGTCGGGCGTCCGCACGGTACACGGCCGCGCGCTACTTCGCGCCGGCCTCGCCGTCGTTCTTGCCGTCCTCGGGCTTGTCGTCGCCCTTGGGCTCGTCCTTCTTGCCCAGGTCCAGCTTCGGCGCCTCGGCCTCGTCCTCGGTGAGGGAGGAGGCGTCGTCCGGGACGACGGGCGTGTCGGTCGTCACGTCGTCGAAGCCGTGGACGATGCGGTTGTACTCCGCGTCCTCCAGTACGGCGCCGATGGCGTTCTTCGCGTAGATCGCGTGGACGCCGGGAGCCACCTCCAGGGTGACCGTGTCGTCACCGATCTCCTTCACCGTGGCGTACATGCCGCCGATGGTGCGGACCCCGGTGCCGGGCGTCATCTGGTCGCGCATCTGCGCGGCCTGCTGCTGCTTCTTCTTCGCGGAGCGGGTCATCAGGAACATCGCCCCGATGAGCACGATGAACGGGAGGAGTGTCACGAGATTCACGGGACGGAAATCCTTCGCACGACCGCACGCGGACGGCGGCCTTTTCTACGGGGGTGGGCACACCGACCCGAAGGGTCGGCATCGGCGGAGTCTAGGCGAGTCCGCACCGATGGAACAACGCCCAGCATGGCACCGGCGTTCCCGACCGGGCGAACCTCCGCGCCGTCAGGCCCTGAACAGGCCCTGTTGCCCGGTTGATCCACCGGCGCCGTGCTGCGGTGCGACAAGCCCCAGGTGAGCCCATGCGGCGGGGGTCGCGACCCGTCCGCGGGGGGTGCGCGCGAGCAGGCCCTCACGGACCAGGAAGGGTTCCGCGACCTCCTCCACGGTCTCCCGCTCCTCCCCCACCGCCACGGCGAGGGTCGACAGCCCCACGGGGCCGCCGCCGAACAGCTTCAGGAGTGCCTCCAGAACGGCTCGATCCAGTCGGTCGAGGCCGCGGGCGTCCACCTCGTACACCTGGAGGGCGGTGGCGGCCACCTCCCGGTCGATCACCCCGTCCGCCCGGACCTGGGCGTAGTCGCGCACGCGGCGCAGCAGGCGGTTGGCGATGCGCGGGGTGCCGCGGGAGCGCCCGGCGATCTCGGCCGCGCCGGCGGTGTCGATCTCGACGTCGAGGAGGCGGGCGGAGCGGTGGACGACGCGCTCCAGCTCCTCGGGGGCGTAGAACTCCATGTGGCCGGTGAAGCCGAACCGGTCCCGCAGCGGCGGGGGCAGCAGTCCGGCCCGGGTGGTGGCACCCACGAGGGTGAAGGGCGGCAGCTCCAGCGGGATCGCGGTGGCTCCGGGGCCCTTGCCGACGATCACGTCGACGCGGAAGTCCTCCATGGCCATGTAGAGCATCTCCTCGGCGGGCCGGGACATGCGGTGGATCTCGTCGAGGAAGAGGACCTCGCCCTCCTGGAGGGAGGAGAGGATCGCGGCGAGGTCGCCGGCGTGCTGGATGGCGGGGCCGGAGGTGATCCGGATGGGTGCCCCCATCTCGGCGGCGATGATCATGGAGAGGGTGGTCTTGCCCAGGCCGGGCGCACCCGACAGCAGGACGTGGTCCGCGGTGGCCCCGCGCTGTTTGGCCGCCTTCAGGACCAGGTCCAGCTGCTGGCGGACCTTCTCCTGGCCGACGAACTCGCCGAGGTCCTTGGGGCGCAGGGCCGCCTCGACGGCGGTGTCCTCACCGTCGGCTGCCGCCGCTACCAGCCGGTCCGGCTCGGTGGTGTCGGTCTCGTCGTCCCAGTTCACGGTGTCAGTCTGCCTTCTGCGTCTGTGCGGGGTCGGTGCGGGGGCGGTGCCGGCGCAGCGGTGGAAGGGTCAGCGGGCGCGGTTGAGGGTCTGCAGGGCCGCGCGCAGCAGCTGGGGCACCGGAGCCGGGCCGCCGGCGGAGAGGGCCGCCTCCGCCTGCGGGGTCACCGCCACTACGGCCTCCTCCGCCTCCCGCGACGCGTAGCCGAGGCCGATCAGCGCGGCTGTGAGCTGCTCGGTCCACGGGGCGGGCCCCGATGCCACCGCGCGCTGGGCGCCGACCACCGGGGCGGGGGCGCCCAGCTTGCCCTTGAGCTCCAGCAGCAGCTTCTGTGCGCCCTTCGGCCCGATGCCCGGCACCGCCGTCAGCGCCTTGGCGTCACCCGAGGCGAAGGCCACCCGCAGGGCGTCCGGGGTGTGCACGCCGAGCATGGCCTGCGCCACCCGGGGGCCGACCCCGCTCGCGGTCTGGAGCAGTTCGAAGACCTGGCGCTCGTCGTCGTCGGCGAAGCCGTACAGGGTCAGCGAGTCCTCCCGGACGACGAGGGAGGTCGCCAGCCGGGCCTGCTCCCCGACGCGCAGGCCGGCGATGGTGTTCGGCGTGCAGTGCACGGCCATGCCCACTCCGCCGACCTCGATCACGGCGAGGTTGGGGGTGAGCGCGGCGACCGCGCCGTTGACGAAGGCGATCATCGGGTACGGCCTTTCGAGACGTGCTGGGCGACCGCCTGCTGGAGGCGGCTTTGGGCGGGGGCCCGCCAGATGTGGCAGATGGCGAGGGCGAGGGCGTCGGCGGCGTCGGCGGGCCTGGGCGGCCCGGCCAGCCGCAGCAGCCGGGTGACCATGGCTCCGACCTGGGCCTTGTCGGCCCGGCCACTGCCGGTGACGGAGGCCTTGACCTCGCTGGGGGTGTGCAGCGCGACCGGTATCCCGCGGCGGGCGGCGCACAGCATCGCGACGGCGCTCGCCTGGGCGGTGCCCATCACGGTGCTGACGTTGTGCTGGCTGAAGACCCGCTCCACGGCGACGACGTCGGGCCGGTGCGCGTCGAGCCACTCCTCGATGCCCTGCTCGACGGCGACGAGCCGGTGGCCGAGCTCCGCGTCGGCCGGCGTCCGTACCACCCCCACCCCGAGCATGGTGAGGGGACGGCCCGCGACGCCCTCCACGACGCCGACGCCGCATCGCGTCAGCCCCGGGTCCACGCCCAGTACGCGCACTCGCCCTCCCCTCCTCACGGCACGGCCGTGCCGCCTCCGCGGGCCGAGCGGGCCGCGGGGCGCCGACGGTGATCGCCGACGCCGTCAGGCTAACCGCTGCCACTGACAACGACGGCGGGCCGGTGGGACGTGTCCCACCGGCCCGCCGCTTCCGCTCGGCTCGCGAGCGTTACGCGTCGACCTTCTCCATGACCTCGTCCGAGACGTCGAAGTTGGCGAAGACGTTCTGCACGTCGTCGCTGTCCTCCAGCGCGTCGATGAGCTTGAAGATCTTGCGGGCGCCCTCTTCGTCGAGCTCGACCTGCATGGTCGGGACGAAGCTGGAGTCCGCCGAGTCGTAGTCGATGCCGGCTTCCTGGAGCGCGGTGCGGACCGCGACCAGGTCGGTGGCCTCGCTGATGATCTCGAAGGTGTCGCCGTTGTCGTTGACCTCTTCGGCACCGGCCTCCAGGACCGCGCCGAGGACGTCGTCCTCGCTCAGCTCGGCCTTGGGCAGCACGATGACGCCCTTGCGGTTGAACAGGTACGAGACCGAGCCCGGGTCGGCCATGGAACCGCCGTTGCGGGTCATGGCGACGCGGACGTCGGAGGCGGCGCGGTTGCGGTTGTCGGTGAGGCACTCGATGAGCACCGCGACACCGTTCGGGCCGTAACCCTCGTACATGATCGTCTCGTAGTCGGCGCCGCCGGCCTCCAGGCCGCCGCCGCGCTTGACCGCGGAGTCGATGTTCTTGTTCGGGACCGACTGCTTCTTGGCCTTCTGGACCGCGTCGAAGAGCGTCGGGTTGCCGTCGATGTCGGCGCCGCCCATGCGCGCCGCGACCTCGATGTTCTTGATCAGCTTCGCGAAGAGCTTGCCGCGCTTGGCATCGATCACGGCCTTCTTGTGCTTCGTCGTAGCCCATTTAGAGTGGCCGGACATCCGCCTGTCTCCTTCGCGTCACCAACAGTGTTCGTCTTCGATCCTACCGGGAGCTCGTCACAGCCCGGCGCGCACCATCTCGACGAAGTACGCGTGGACGCGGTCGTCGCCGGTCAGTTCGGGGTGGAACGAGGTCGCCAGGACGTTGCCCTGGCGCACGGCGACCGTGTGGCCGTCGTAGGTGGCGAGCACCTCGGCCGCGCCGCCGACGGACTCGACCCACGGGGCGCGGATGAAGACGCCCTCGACCGGGCCGCCCTCGATGCCCGCGAAGTCGATCTTCGCCTCGAAGGACTCGTTCTGGCGACCGAAGGCGTTGCGGCGCACGATCATGTCGATGCCGCCCAGGGTCTCCTGGTCGTCCCGGCCGTCGAGGAGCTTGTCCGCCAGCATGATCATGCCGGCGCACGTGCCGTACACGGGCATGCCGGCGGCCACGCGCTCGCGCAGCGGCTCCAGCATGCCGAAGAGCACGGCGAGCTTCGACATCGTCGTGGACTCGCCGCCGGGAATCACCAGGGCGTCGACCTCGGCGAGCTCCTCGGGGCGCCGGACCGGCCTGGCCACGGCGTCCGCCGCGGCCAGGGCGATCAGGTGCTCCCGTACGTCGCCCTGGAGGGCCAGGACACCGATCACGGGGGTGTTCGTCATGTCGGGACTACCAGCCGCGGTTGGCGTAGCGCTCGGCCTCGGGGAGGGTGTCGCAGTTGATGCCGACCATGGCCTCGCCCAGGTTGCGGGAGGCGTCCGCGATGATCTTCGGGTCGTCGAAGAAGGTGGTGGCCTTCACGATGGCGGCGGCGCGCTTGGCCGGGTCGCCCGACTTGAAGATGCCGGAGCCGACGAAGACACCCTCGGCGCCGAGCTGGCGCATCAGGGCGGCGTCGGCCGGGGTGGCGACACCACCGGCGGAGAACAGCACGACGGGGAGCTTCCCGAGCTCGGCGACCTCCTTGACGAGCTCGTACGGGGCGCGCAGCTCCTTGGCGGCGGCGTACAGCTCGTTGTTGTCGAAGCCGCGCAGCTTGGCGATCTCGTTCTTGATCTGGCGCAGGTGGCGGACGGCCTCGACGACGTTGCCGGTGCCGGCCTCGCCCTTCGAGCGGATCATGGCCGCGCCCTCGGCGATGCGGCGCAGGGCCTCGCCCAGGTTGGTGGCGCCGCAGACGAAGGGGGTGGTGAACGCCCACTTGTCGGAGTGGTTGACCTCGTCGGCCGGGGTCAGGACCTCGGACTCGTCGATGTAGTCGACGCCGAGGGACTGCAGGACCTGGGCCTCGACGAAGTGACCGATGCGGGACTTGGCCATCACCGGGATGGACACGGCCTCGATGATCTCTTCGATCATGTTCGGGTCGGACATGCGCGCGACGCCGCCGTCCTTGCGGATGTCGGCGGGGACCCGCTCCAGGGCCATGACGGCCACGGCGCCCGCGTCCTCGGCGATCTTCGCCTGCTCGGCGTTGACCACGTCCATGATCACGCCGCCCTTGAGCTGCTCGGCCATGCCGCGCTTGACGCGCGAGGTGCCGATCGCCGACTCGGCGGACTGGGGGGAGGTGGGAAGCGTGCTCACGGATTGACCTCACTCGAAAGGAAGACGGGTACTGCGCCTACTACTCGGCCTACTACTCGGCCGAGGAAACCCCAGAGGATCAGTCCACTACAAGGGCCAATATGGAGCCAGTGGCTCTTTCATTTGTCCCTCGTGGCCCTAGAGGTGCCGGGCCGAGGTCAGGTCGGCCGGTCCGCGAGGTCCGCCGGAGGCTCGTCGTCCATTTCGAAGGCCAGCGGGAACGGCGCGTGTCCGGCCAGTCTGAACCACCGGACCTTGCGGTGGCGGCGCAGCGCGCGGGCGGCCCGTACGGCGTCGTTGTGGAAACGGCGGGCCATCGGCACCCGGCGGACGGCCGCCGCCAGTTCCTCGGTGGCCTGCGCCCCGCCGGGAGCGGCCTTCAGCACCTCGACCTGGTCGGCGTCGGCGAAGACCGCACGCAGAGCCTGGCTCAGCTCGCTCTCGGCGACCTCACGGTGGTCCTCCTCGGCCTGCCGGGCGGCGTGCGCGGCCTCGTACAGCACGAGCGAGGAGGCGGGGTCGAGCGCCCCGGAGGTGGCCACCTCCAGCACCACGGAGGCGCGCCGGACGAGCTGGGCGTCGAGCGCGGCCCGCGCGGCGTCCATCCGCGAGTGCAGCCGGTCCAGCCGGCCGGCGGTCCAGCTGAGGTAGACGCCGATGACGGCGAGGGCCAGGGCGATCCAGACAAGGGTTTCGATCACGCTGCGCGACCCTACCGCTCCGCGGGCCCCCGGCCCCCATCGGGCCTGGCCACCGGCCCATCCGCCCGCTCGGGCCGCGTGACCGACGCCGTTCGGGGGATCATGAACCTCACACGCTTCGGCAGGCCTTCGGCCCACCTGCCGCTCGCGACGGCAGTCGGCCTGGGAGCGGACTCGCCGAGGCCGTGTGGACGGAGGGCGACCGGGTGCGCACGACCACGGCGCGGGGCGAGGTCCACGAGGTCCACGAGGTCCACGAGGTCCACGAGGTGACCGTGGCACCCGGCGGACGGCCGGACCGGACGGTCAGCGTCGGCTGACGGACCGCCCGTGCCCGGCCCGGTCCCTGGCTCCGGCCGGTCAGACGGCCTACGTGTCCTTCGAGAAGCCCAGGCGGGTGCGGAGCGGGACGCGCTCGTCCGCGGCCACCGCCGCCGCGCCGTCCGTCACCGTCTCGTAGACGGCCAGGATGTCGGCCCCGACCGTGGACCAGTCGAAGCGGCGCACGTGCGCCGAGCCGCTGGCGCTGAGCCGCGCCCGGCGCTCGGGGTCCCGCAGGAGGGCGATCGCCCCCGCCGCCAGCGCGTCCGCGTTCTCGTTGGCGAAGAGGTCTCCGGCCCCGCCCTGGTCCAGGACCTGCGCGAAGGCGTCCAGGTCGGACGCCAGCACCGCGGCGCCCGCCGACAGCGCCTCGACCAGGATGATGCCGAAGCTCTCGCCGCCGGTGTTCGGGGCCACGTACACGTCGACGCTGCGCAGCAGCCGTGCCTTGTCCTCGTCCGAGACCATGCCGAGGAACTCCACGCGCGGGCGCAGGTCGGCGGGGAGCGAGGCCACCGCCTCCTCCTCGTCACCGCGGCCCGCGACCAGCAGGCGTACGTCCGGGCAGGCCTCCACGATCTTCGGGAAGGCCGCCATCAGCACCGGCAGGCCCTTGCGCGGCTCGTCGATGCGGCCGATGAAGCCCAGCGTCTGCCCGCCCCACTCCGCCTTGGGCTCGGCCTTCGCGAAGAAGTCCACGTCCACGCCGTTCGGGATCACGACCGCGTCCCCGCCGAGGTGCTCCACCAGCGTGCGCCGCGCGTACTCGCTCACCGCGATCCGCGCGCTGATCTTCTCCAGCGCGGGCTGCAGGATCGGGTACGCGGCGATCATCGCCCGGGAGCGCGGGTTCGAGGTGTGGAAGGTGGCCACGATCGGCCCCTGCGCCGCCCAGCAGGAGAGCAGTCCCAGCGAGGGCGATGCCGGCTCATGGATGTGGATCACGTCGAAGGTGCCGTCGTGCAGCCAGCGCCGCACCCGGGCCGCCGACAGGAAGCCGAAGTTCAGCCGGGCCACGGACCCGTTGTAGGGGACCGGCACGGCCCGCCCGGCGGAGACCACGTACGGCGGCAGCGGGGTCTCGTCGTCGGCCGGGGCCAGCACGGACACCTCGTGCCCGAGGCCGATCAGGTGCTCGGCCAGGTCCCGGATGTGGAACTGGACGCCGCCCGGCACGTCCCACGAGTACGGGCACACGATGCCGATCTTCACTGTGTGCGCTCCTCGAGGTCGTCCAGCCAGAGCCGCTGGAGCATGTGCCAGTCCTCCGGGTGCTCGGCGATCCCCCACGCGAAGGCGTCCGCCACCGCCTGGGTCATGGCGGTGGTCTTCTCCGCCCGGGTCCCGGCCTTCGGGACCTCCACCTCGGGGTGGATCCGGCCGTACATCTTCGGCGTGTCGCCGTAGTACAGGGTGGCCGGGAGCAGCACCGCACCCGTCTGCTGGGCCAGCAGCGCCGGTCCGGCGGGCATGCGGGCGGTGGCGCCGAAGAAGTCCACCTCGACCCCGGAGGCCGACAGGTCCCGGTCCGCGACCAGGCAGACCAGGCCGCCGGAGCGCAGCCGCCGGGCGAGGGTGCCGAAGGCGGCGCCGCCGCTGTGCGGCAGGACCTCCATGCCCAGGCTCTCGCGGTAGGCCACGAAGCGGTCGTAGAGGGTCTCGGGCTTGAGGCGTTCGGCGACCGTGGTGAACGGCACGCCGATGTGGCCGATGGCCCAGGCCCCGGCGAGGTCCCAGTTGGCCAGGTGCGGCAGGGCGACGACGACCCCGCGCCCGGAGGCGAGGGCCTCGCGCAGGATGTGCTCGTCCTTGAACTCGACGTCCGTGCCGAAACGCTTCGGGTCCATGGCCGGCAGCCGGAAGGACTCCATCCAGTACCGCATGTACGAGCGCATGCCGGCCTTGGACAGCTCGCGCAGCCGCTCCGGACCGGCGTCCGGCACCACCCGGGCCAGGTTCGACTCCAGCCGCAGCACGCTCTTGCCGCGGCGCTTCCACGCGAAGTCCGCGATCCGCCGCCCCAGCGCCACGGCGGCCGGCTCGGGCAGCTTCTTGACCCCGGCCCAGCCGAGTCCGTACAGCCCGTCGACCAGCTTGTCCTGTACGGCGCCCATCAGGCGGCGCCCCCCTCGGCGGCGGCCGCGGCGTCGGCCTCGGCGGCCTCGCGGCGTACGGTGACCACGCGCTGGATCAGCGTGACGAGCGAGCCGACGGCGACGACCCACAGGGCGATCGGCAGGAGGACCCCGATCCAGGACGGCACCCCGAAGGTCTGCAGTCCGGACAGACCGGCCGCGACCAGCGAGATCACCAGGCGCTCGGCGCGTTCGACGAGCCCGTTGACGGCCACCGGCAGGCCGATCGACTCGCCCCGCGCCTTGGTGTACGACACCACCTGGCCGCTGGCCAGGCAGAAGATCGCCACCGCGCACAGCGCGTTGTCGTTGCCGGACCCGGCGTACCAGAGGGCGAGACCGCCGAAGATCGCCGCGTCGGCGACCCGGTCGAGGGTGGAGTCGAGGAAGGCGCCCCATCTGCTGGAGACCCCGGCCTGGCGGGCCATGTTCCCGTCGACGAGGTCGGAGAAGACGAAGAGGGTGATCGTGATGGTGCCCCAGAAGAACTCCCCGCGGGGGAAGAAGACCAGCGCGCCCGCCACCACTCCGGCCGTGCCGATCAGGGTGACCGCGTCCGGGCTCACCCCCCGCCGGAGCAGAAATGCGGCGAATGGCGTGAGAACACGCGTGAAGAATGCACGCGCGTACTTGTTCAGCATGGCCTTCCCGGAGGGTCGCTGGGCCGCACGGCCACCACGGCCACCGGCTGGCCCATCGTAGCCAGCACGCCGCCGCCGGAACGCCGCGCACCCACCGGTTCTCGCTCCGTAAGGCGTACTTCGTGCCGCGAACCGTCGGGGGTACGTCACGGGTACGCCCCCGATACGTCACGGGGACGCCCCCTGTACGTCCGCGGTACGACGTATGGACGCCGCGTGACAGCGGTGCAAAGCTCGTAGAACCGCGCATTCCTCATGCGTGGGGACAAGGAACCCACCCTCCTCACCGTCACCACCGGGAGGCACGAGCACCATGGGAGCCACATCACACCAAGCCGGAGCCGCCGGCAGGGCACTGACGGCCGACCGACCGTCCTCCGTACGGAACGTCGTGCTGGTCGGCCACAGCGGATCCGGCAAGACCACACTGGTCGAGGCCCTCGCCCTGACCGCCGGAGCGGTCAACCGGGCCGGACGGGTCGAGGACGGCGCCACCGTCTCCGACTACGACGAGATCGAACAGCGGCGCCAACGCTCCATCCAGCTCTCCCTCGTCCCCGTCGAATGGGACGGGATCAAGATCAACATCTTGGACACCCCCGGATACGCCGACTTCGTCGGGGAACTCAGGGCCGGTCTGCGCGCGGCGGACGCGGCCCTTTTCGTCGTCTCGGCCTCGGACGGGATCGACGGCGCCACCCGGATGGTCTGGGACGAGTGCGAGGCCGTCGGGATGCCCCGCGCCATCGTCGTGACCCACCTGGAGGCCGCCCGCTCCGACTACACGCAGATGACCGCGGTCTGCGGCGAGATCTTCGGCGCGGACGACCCCGACGCGGTCATCCCCCTCTATCTCCCCCTGCACGGCCCCGCCGGCCCGGACGGGCACGCCCCCGTTACCGGCCTGCTCGGCCTGCTCTCCCAGCGCGTGTACGAGTACGCCTCCGGCGAGCGCGTGGCACGCGACCCGGACCCGGCCGAGCTCGCCCTCATCACCGAGGCCCGCTCGCGCCTGATCGAGGGGATCATCGCCGAGAGCGAGGACGAGACCCTCATGGACCGCTACCTCGGCGGCGAGGACATCGACCCCAAAACCCTGATCGACGACCTGGAGCGGGCCGTGGCCCGCGGCACCTTCCACCCCGTCCTGATGGCCGCTCCCGCCGCCGACGGCGCCCGCCAGGGCCTCGGCACCGTGGAACTCCTCGAACTGATCACGGGCGGCTTCCCGACGCCCCTGGAGCGCCCCGCCGTCACCGTCACCCGCCCCGACGGCACCGCCCGCCCCGACGTCACGTGCGATCCCGCCGGTCCCCTGGTCGCCGAGGTCGTCAAGACCTCCTCCGACCCCTACGTCGGCCGCGTCTCCCTCGTGCGCGTCTTCTCCGGCACCCTGAACCCCGAGGCGACCATCCACGTCAGCGGACACGGCCTGACCGACCGGGGGCACGAGGATCACGACGTCGACGAGCGGATCGGCACCCTCACCGCCCCCTTCGGCAAACAGCAGCGCGTCCTCGGCCGGTGCATCGCCGGGGACCTGGCCTGCGTGGCCAAACTCAGCCGGGCCGAGACCGGCGACACCCTCTCCGCCAAGGACGACCCGCTGCTCATGGCGCCCTGGACCATGCCCGACCCGCTGCTCCCCCTGGCCATCGAGGCCCACAGCAAGGCCGACGAGGACAAGCTCTCGCAGGGCCTGGCCCGGCTGGTCGCCGAGGACCCCACCATGCGGCTGGAGCAGAACCCGCACACCCACCAGGTCGTCCTGTGGAGCCTCGGCGAGGCCCACCAGGACGTCGCCCTGGAGCGGCTGCGCACCCGCTTCGGTGTCCAGGTCGATCCCGTCCCGCACAAGGTGAGCCTGCGCGAGACCTTCGGCGGCAAGGCGGCAGGCCGCGGCCGGCACGTCAAACAGTCGGGCGGACACGGCCAGTTCGCCATCTGCGAGATCGAGGTGGAGCCGCTCCCGCCCGGCAGCGGCATCGAGTTCGTCGACAAGGTCGTCGGCGGCGCGGTGCCCCGCCAGTTCATCCCGTCCGTGGAGAAGGGCGTGCGCAGCCAGGCCGCCCGCGGGGTCGCGGCCGGCTACCCGCTGGTCGACGTACGCATCACCCTCCTCGACGGCAAGGCGCACTCGGTGGACTCCTCGGACGCGGCCTTCCAGACCGCCGGCGCGCTCGCCCTGCGCGAGGCCGCCGCCGAGGTCCGGATCGACCTGCTCGAACCGGTCGCCGAGCTCGACGTCCTGATCCCCGACGAGTACGTCGGGCCCGTCATGAGCGATCTCGCGGGCCGCCGCGGCCGCGTCGTCGGCACCGACCAGGCCGGGTCCGGACGCACCCGGGTCCGCGCCGAGATCCCCGAAATCGAGATCGGCCGCTACGCCGTCGAGCTGCGCTCGGTCTCGCACGGCACCGGCCGCTTCGCCCGCGCCTACGCCCGGCACGAGCCCATGCCGCCGCAGATCGCGGAGAAGGTGCGCGAACAGGCGGAGAAGGGAACCTGATTGTTGTGGCACCGGGGGGTGCCGCCCATCCAACCGGCTTGCGGTGGGCGGCATTTCCCTGTCCCATGACCGTGGGGCGAGATCCGCCGATAGGCTCGTCGGCGCACGAAAACAGCAGGAACGCACAGCGATGGGGTGGGGGCAGCGGTGGCGGACGACGGATTCGACTTCAGGCCCGGCGCGCAGATTCCTCTGCAGAACGGCGGCGGGCAGACGGCGGCGACCAACGCCCTCGCCTCGGCCGCGTACCGCGACGGCGGTGAGGACACCCGGCTCGACGCGATACTCGGGGCCAACAGCGAGAACCACCCGGCCACGGTGAAGCCCCCGAAGCTCTCGCTCTTCGAACCCAGCCTCGGCGAGGCCTTCTGCCGGGCCGTCGAGGCCCGCACCCTGGGCTCCGGCCGCAAGCCGCTGATCCAGTCCTTCGGCGCCGACCCGCAGACGGTCGTGGAGCACTGCCTGGCCGCGTCCCGCATCCGCAAGGAGCGCGACCGCAGGCTCAGGGTGATCATGCTGGTCTGCGGGGTGCTGTTCCTGCCCGGTCTGCTGCTGTGGCTGGGCCTCTTCCAGCTCCGCAAGTCCCTGGCCGCCAAGGAAGGCAGGCACTCCTGGCTGGGGACCGCGCTCCTGGTGGGCGTGGGCGTCGTGGTGGCCGTCCTGATGTTCAGGCTGCCACTGACCGGCTTCCTCGGCCTCTACGCACGCGGCATGATCATCGCGCCCGCCCTGGGCTGGCTGCTCGCCCGCCGCACCTGTGAGTCCACCGCCCGCGACCTGCGCGAACGCTGGGACGGGCTGCTGTCCGGCGGCGGCGTCGCGGCCAAGATCCCGGAGGCCGTGCCCGGCAACCCCGACGAGAAGGCCCGCGAGGACCTGCGCCACCAGCTCGCCAAGCTCACCGCGGAGGACCGCAGCAACCAGGTCTTCTACGCGGGCCCCAAGGGCATCCTCGGGATGGGCACCCGCTGGGGCAACTGGCAGATGGCCGAGGAGCTCGCGCCGAAGGACGAGGACAAGGAGATCCACCCCTTCCGGGCCTGGGACGTCATCCGCGCCATCGACGCCCAGCTGCGCAAGCTGGAGCGGGGCCCGCTGCACACCGGCGGCTTCCCGCCGGCCGCGATCCAGCACTGGATCGTCACTCCGGTCGGCGAGGGCGCCGCGGAGGTGGCCCGCCCCACCGGTGAGAACGTCGACGCCTTCCTCGTCAAGCCGCACGAGGTCACCCGCATCTGCAACGAGCAGCAGTTCAACGCGGGGAACCGGCACTACCTGGGCATCCAGTACCCGCTCTGGGACGGCCAGCTGATCATCAACATGCTGGTCACGGTCACCGTGCTCTACAAGACCCTGCGCGTGGACGTCACCGCGCACGCCCTGGGTCCCGTGCACGGCCTGTTCACCACCAAGTCCAAGGCGCCGGTGGTGGAGGTGCCCAAGAGCATCCGCTTCTGGGAGACCGTGGAGAAGCCGTTGGCACTGGTGGACGCCCAGGAGGTGGTGCGCCTGGCCGTGCGGGCGCCGCTGACCTGGTACCCGCCGATCCTCGACTTCTTCGGCGGCAAGCTGGTGCTGCCCGAGCCCTTCGGTCTGCGCCACGTCTGGGCGAGCTCGATGTGGCGCCACCGGTTCATGGCCGACGACGCCCTGCGCACGGTGGCTCCGGTCCTGAGGGCGATCCACACGGCGACCTTCAAGGTCCTGGAGGAGAACGGCGTGGACACCGAGCGCTTCACCAACCGCTCCTCGATCATGAGCGGGCTCATCCAGGAGCCCGCACCGCGCAAGGCCGACGTCTACGACGCCTAGGGTCACAGCACTAGGGCCTGTATTGAGTTGCCCCGTGGAGCAAGGAGCGGCGTTCGGTGCGTGCCCTCGGCGTGCGGGACGAATATCCTCGTAGCGGAGCTACTAGGACATTCGGCTCGTGCGCCGAGGGTGCGTGCCGGGCGTCGCGACGCCGCGGGGCAACTCAATACAGGCCCTAGGGACGTGTCCTCGCAGTCCCGCCCGGCCCGCGCCGCTTTGACGACAGGACCTGGTGCTGTGGCCGTGAGGGTCTGCCGGGGCGCGGTGGTCGGTGCGGTGCCGCGCACGGCGCAGGTCCGCGGCTCGTACCGGACGTACGCGCGGGGTCCGACAGCGCGGCCGGGTGCGGTGTCCAGGCGCCGCGACCCGGTGCGCCGCGACCCGGTGAACCCTCGCGGTCACCGCACTGGCCGGGGCCGCGAAGACGCCCGGCCGGCCGGGAGTGAGGCCGCGGGGTGGAGTCCCGCGGCCGGGTGCGGTCAGCCGTACATGTTCAGCAGTTGTTCCGCGGAGAGTTCCGAGACGGCCTCCTCCGCGGCTCCGGGCAGGGGCAGTTCGAACCACACGGTCTTGCCGCGGTGGGTGCGCCGGGTGCCCCAGCCGGCGGAGAGCATGCCCACCAGTTGCAGGCCCCGGCCGCCCTCGTCGGTGTCGCGGGCGCGCCGGCGCCGCGGCTGGACGAGGTTCGCGTCCCACACCTCGCACACGAGCGTCCGGTCCAGCAGCAGCCTGAGCCGGATCTCGCCCTCGCCGTAGCGCAGGGCGTTGGTGACGAGTTCGCTGACCAGGAGCTCGGTGGTGTCCAGCAGGCCTTCCAGGCCCCACGCCGGCAGTTTCGCCCGGGCCAGTTCCCGCGCCCGGCCCACCGAGCGGGCCTCGCGCGGCAGTTGCCAGTCGCCGACGGCGTCCACGGGCAGCCCTTGCACCCGGGCCATCAGCAGGGCGATGTCGTCCTCGCCGTGCCGGGTGTCCAGGGTGTTCAGCACGTGGTCGCAGACGTCCTCCAGGGGGCGGACGGAGTCCGCGAGGGCCTCGCGCAGTCCGCGCAGACCTTCCTCCAGGGGATGGTCCCGGGATTCCACGAGCCCGTCGGTGTAGAGGGCGAGCAGGGCGCCCTCGGGGAGCTCGACCTCGACCTCCTCGAACGGCTCGCCGCCGACTCCGAGCGGCAGTCCGGTCGGCACCTCCAGCAGCAGGGCGGGCATGGGCTCCCGGTCCTCCTCCGGGCCGTGCTGGTTCGGTGACACCAGGACGGGCGGCATGTGGCCGGCGTTGGCGATGGTGCAGCGCCGCGTGACCGGGTCGTAGACCGCGTACACGCAGGTGGCGAGGTACACCTCCGAGCGGTCCGAGTCCCGGGAGTGCAGGGCCGCCCGGGAGGCCTGCTGGGAGCCGCCGGGGGCGCCGAGCCCGCGCGCGATCTCGTCGAGTGCGGTGAGCACCTCGGCCGGTTCGAGGTCCAGCAGGGCCAGGGTCCGTACGGCGGTGCGCAGTTCGCCCATGGCGACGGCGGCGCGCAGGCCGCGGCCCATGACGTCGCCGACGACCAGGGCGGTGCGGTGGCCGGGGAGTTCGATGACGTCGAACCAGTCGCCGCCGACCTCCGTCGCCGCGTTGCCCGGCAGGTACCGGCAGGCGATGTCCAGGCCGGCGGCCTCCGGGTCACCGGGGGGCAGCAGACTGCGTTGCAGGATGAGCGCCCGTTCGTGCTCGCGCCGGTACAGCCGGGCGTTGTCGATGCAGACGGCGGCCCGGGCGGCCAGTTCCACGGCCACCGCCCGGTCCCGTTCGCCGAAGGGCTCGCTGCCCTTGGTACGGGAGAACTGCGCGAGGCCGACCACGGTGTCGTGGGCGACCATCGGCACCACCAGGGTGGACTGCACGAGGTCTTCCGGCCCGCCGCCCTCGATCAGCCGCGGCCGTGCCGTGCGCAGGGCCAGCGCGCCCGGTGAGGCCGCCGGGTAGCGGTGGATGTCGCCCACGGCGACCAGGGCGCCGGGGCCGGACAGCGGTGCGTCCGAGACGGCGGAGGCGAAGGCCACCCGGCGCAGCGGGGCGGAGGGGGTACGGGCCGGGCCCTGGCCGGGCAGGCTGGGGACGCCGGGGCCCTGTGGCCGTGCGGGCCGGTCGTCGTCGCCGAGGAGCAGCCCCTGGTAGAGGTCGACGGCGGCGAGGTCGCAGAAGCCGGGGACGGTGACGTCGAGCAGTTCCCGGGCGGTGGTCTCCAGGTCGAGGGAGTTCCCGATGCGGTGCCCGGCCTCGTTGAGCAGGGCGAGATTGCGTCGTACCCCGGCGGCCTCGCGGGCGGCGAGGTGGCGGCGGGTGACGTCGGTGCCGATGCCGGCGACACCGATGGGGCGGCCGCTGCCGCCGTGCACGCGGTAGAGGTTGATGGACCAGTGGCGGTTCTCCCGGCTGCGCGGAGTGGATCCGGTGATGCGCAGGTCGGTGACCGCGTCGCCGGTGTCCAGCACCCGGCGCAGGGCGTCCGCCATCCGGTCGGCCTCGTGCGCGGGCAGATAGTCGTGCACGGTGCGACCGCGATGCGTCTCGGCGGTGCCGCCGAAGACGGTGGCGAAGCGGCGGTTGGCCCGCTGCACGGTGAGGTCGGTGCCGAACAGCAGGAAACCGAAGGGAGATTGGCCGAATATGGCCTGTGAGGCGGCAAGGTCGGATTCGATGCGGCGCAGCGCGCGTACGTCGACGACGACGCAGAGGGCGGCCCGTTGCGCGGTTTCGGTCTGGGTGGGCATCACATAGATCTCGGCCACGCCGTGCGCGCCGTTCCCGCCCGGGATCCGGAAGGGGATCAGGCCGGTCCACTCCTTGCCGTCGAGGATCTCGGCGACCTTCCGGTGGGCGTCGGGTCGCAACTCGGGGGGCATGAAGGCGTCGACCGGGTCGCGCCCCACGGTCTGGGCGGCCGTCAGTCCGAAGAGCTCCTCGGCGCGCAGGCTCCATTGGTCGATGTACCCGTCGGGTCCGATCGAGAAAGATGCGACCTTTATGTAGTCATATATCGAGCCAGGCGGACTGCTGTGCCACAGGGCCTCGTGCCATGTCTCCCGAGGCACGTCGGCCTGATGTGCCTGCGCAGGTATTTCGCTCACGCGACCGTCCCCTCCAGCTCACCGCAACCGGACCGGCCATGACGGAAGTATTCAGCACCACGACCCCGGACGGCACGGCGTTCACGATCACAGCACGGTCTCGATGATTTCGAGCCATGTTGCGCGATCTCCCCCGGCCCCCTCCCGACCACCGCCGGAAGACGCCGCGGGGGGTCTCCCGCCACCGCTCACCTTGTTACTCACCAGGAAGAGCCAACTCGAACCACACAGTCTTCCCTGTTTTCCCGTGACGCGTTCCCCACCGTTGTGAGGAGACGGCGACGAGGTGCAGGCCACGACCCCCCTCGTCCTCCGAGTCCGCCACCCGCTCGCGGGGCGGATCCGGAAGCGGATCGGAGATCTCCACCAGCAGGGCGGGTCCTCCGGCGGGGGTGTCCGCAGTGCCGTCCGCGGCCGGATTCCGCCGTACCAGGCGGACACCGATGGGGCCGGAGGCGTAGCGCAGGGAGTTGGTCACGAGCTCGCTGACCAGCAGGACGGTGACATCACCGACGGCTTCGAGGCCCCAGTCGTGCAGGGTTCCGCGCACGGCGTGGCGAGCGGTGCGGACGGCGCCGGGCTCGGCGGGGAAGGCCCACTCGGCGCACTCACCGTCTGTGTCGATCACGCCGATCACTTCCCGGGCCGACAGGGACCCCAGTCCGGTTCGTCGGGGACGAAAGAGGGACGAGATAGGGATTAATAGCGACATACCCGATATTCGGGGCGTCGTACCACTCGATCCCGAACCCACCGGCGCACTGTGGCGCAGACGGCTGAGAAGGCGGGCGTCACACGCCCCCACCGGCGGCCGTCCGGTCCCCGGCCCCGTCCGCGCGCAGCCGGCGCCCGGCCTCGGCGACCGCGGGGCGGTCCTGGTCGAGCCAGTCCACCGAATCCAGTTCCTCCGGCCCCAGCCAGCGCAGTTCGTCGTGGTCCTCCAGCGGCGTCGGCACCCCGGAGAGCAGCCGGGCCGTCCACACGTGCAGGACCAGCCCGGGCCGGAGCGGCCACTCCCCCGGGATGCGTTCCAGCGGCTCGGTCTCCACGCCGAGCTCCTCGCGCAGTTCGCGCACCAGCGCCTCGGGGACGGATTCACCCGGCTCGGCCTTGCCCCCCGGCAGCTCCCAGCGTCCGGCGAGCTCCGGCGGCGCGCTGCGGCGGGCCGCCAGCAGGCGCCCCTCATGGCAAAGGGCTCCGCCCACGACCACTCGTTCAGTCATGGGCGGAGCCTATGCCGACGCCGCGAGGCGCCGCTGAGTTCAGTTCATCGTGGCGGTCTGGCCGATCCGCTCGACCCAGTAGAGCTGCTTGTGTCCTCGGTCGTCGAGACTGTCGGCGACCTTCTGGGCCTCGGCCCGGGTGGCGTACCGGCCCACCCGGTAGCGGTTGCCGTTGTCGTCCTGACGTATGACCAGCCACGGGAGCAGGGCACCGCTGTCGTTCATCGCGTTTCACCCTCCGCCGACGTATCTGCCCGGGAAACCGCATTGCGCATATGCCCGACCTTACGCCCGACCTTTACGGAGCGGATACGGTTTTTCACGAAGAGGTACCTGACGGGCGTACGCATCCGGCCATGCGTACGAGTGCGCCGCGCGCGCCGGTCCGAAGCCGGTGCACGCAGGGCGCCGGGGGACGCGACCGCGCACCCACGGCTCCCTACGGGCCGGTATACCCGCAGGTAGCTTCGGGGGGCTCGGGGTGTCGGGGCTGCTCCGGGGCCCGCGAGCAGGTCGGTTCCGACCGGCGCGGGGGCGCCGCCGACGGCGGGCGGGGCCGCCCGGCGGCCCGCGGAACGCTCCCTTCGGGGCGGCCGGGGCGATCACCATCGCGCCGAAACCCGCCGTCGCCCGGACCGCACCGGCACAGCGGCGGGACCCGGCGCCGTACACCGCGGGCGGGGCGGAGCGGCCCCGGGCCCCTGCGGCCCGGCGGCGGCAGGGGCCCGGGCGGCCGGGCCGGCTCGGCCGCGCGGGCGCGCCGGGGGGGTGCCCGCGCAGCAGCGTCGGCCGCTCGGAGGGAGGGCCCCGCGGCGTCCGGCGCCGTGGGCCCCCAGGCCCGCGGGGCGGAGGGGCGGAGGGGCGGAGGAGCGCCCGTGTACGGACGCACTCGGGCGCCCCGAGGATGCGGCGAGGCGCGGTGCCGGACGCCGCGGGCCAGGCGGGGCCGACGAGAGGGCCTACCTGGCTAGCGCACCGGCAGGTGGTACGAGAGGCGGTAGCGGTCCGCCGGGACGACCACATCGGCCGTTTCCACCGCGCGGCCGGAGGCGTAGTAGGTGCGGCCGATCACCAGCACCACGTGCCCCGGGACGCCGCCGAGGAGGAGGATCTCCTCGGCCAGCCCGGGCCGCGCCCCGACGTCCTCCACCATGTTGTCGACGACGACGTCGATCGCGGCCATCCGGTCGACGACTCCGGAGCCGCCCAGCGGGCCCTCCTCGGGCAGCATCACCGGTGTGCGGCCGGTCACGGCGAGGGGCTCCCAGGAGGTCGAGAGCATCATCACCTCCCCCGCGTCGCGGAAGACGTACCGCGTCCGCATCACCCGCTCGCCCGACTCGATGCCGAGCCGCTTCGCGATCTCCGCGGGCGCGCCCGTCTGCTCGCTGCTCGACTCCCACGTCCCCCGCGCGCCGGAGTCGGCCTGTTCCTGCCGGAACGGCGTCGAGGCGCCGCCCGTGCGGTAGCCGGAGCGGGCCACCCGCCGCGGCACCGGCTGCTCGCGCACATACGTACCGGACCCGGACCGACCCTCGACCAGTCCCTCCGCCATGAGGACCTTGCGCGCCTCCAGGGCCACGGTGTCGGAGACCCCGTACTCCTCGCGGATGCGGGCCTGGGACGGGAGCCGGGCGTGCGGGGGCAGAGAACCGTCGACGATCTGCCGTCGAAGATCACCGGCCACGCGAAGATAGGCCGGCTGCTCACCGAAAGTCACTGGCCACTCCCATCAGGTTGACAGACAGCTACACCCTGGCAACCGACGGTTGAAGACCGCAAGTAAGGGCCAGAGTTTCACCCGAAGTGATGAAGCCAGGTCACTCAAACCCGTTACCGTGCGTTACCCGGGCGACCTCGCGGCCGCCACGCGGCTGCCATGCGGCTGCCACGCGCCGCCGCCCACCGCCCCGCCGATGACCGCCTGTGTCACGCCGCCCCGGAGGAGGACTCTCCGCCGGACCCGTCCTCCGGCTCCGCCGAGCTGCTCTGGCTGTCCTCCAGCCACTGCGGAATCTCCGTCGAAAGCCCGTACGCGCCCCGCAGCGCCTTCTCCGTCTCCAGGGACATCGCGGCGACGGCCCCGTCCCACAGCCGGTCGAACTCCGCCCCCGTCCGCGCCTGGGAGGCGCGCTGCCAGGCCGCGCGGGCCACCTCGATCTCCTTGAGCTGTACCGGGACGACCGTCTCCAGCCCGGGCCGGCTCGCGTCCTGCCGGAGGACCTTCGCCTCCTCGCCGAGCGCCGCGTGCATCTCTCGCGCCCACGCCTGATGCTCGGCCAGCGCGTCCGCCGCATCCTCCTCGGGCGGCCGGCTCATGACGAACTCGACGCCGTTGGCGGCCCGCAGGAAGGCCGCCTGCTCCGGCTCCAGCATCCCGGCGTCCCGGCGGAGGCTGCCGCGCCACTCCTGCTCCGTCGTGCCGATCACGCAGAGCAGCAGCCGGTCCCCCTGCTGCCAGGACTCGCGCGAGGGCGCGTAGTAGAACATCTCCGCGAACTCGGGCAGGGCCCAGGTGTCCATCGCGTACTCGTCCTGGGCCTTCCAGCAGGCGTCCTCCGACGCCCGGTCGGCCACCTCCGAATCGGGGTCCTCCACGGTGGCCGCGGTCTTCGACGCGGTCACCTCGCCGTGGTGCACCTGCGCGCAGTCGACCGCGTACATCAGGGGCCGCTCTTCGAACAGGTCGCCGCCGGGGACGTTGAAGCAGTCGCCCGCCTTCAGGTCGTCGATGTCCCTGAGTTCACCCTCGACCGCGGCGAGGTCGGCCGTCGCGGGGAACCGGCTGCCGGCCCCCTCCACGAAGCGGCCGACGGCGAAGAGCATCACGCCGGTCATCACGACGGACAGCACGAGCCCCGAGACCGCCAGGGCCTTGCCCCGGTCCCCCTTCCTCGCGATCTGCACGAGGGCGGCGACACCGAAGGCGATGCCGAGCGGCGGGAAGCACAGCAGCCCGGCGAGGAGCGAGGCGAGGGCGAACCCGTTGAGCGCCGGCGGCTGCGGCCCCAGGTCGAGCGGCGGCGCCCATCCCCACCCCGGCTGCTGTGACGGCGGGGGCCAGGAGTGGCCCGGTCCGGGAGGAGGACTCGGCGGGGTGCTCAAGGGGTCGGACTCCATCGCAGGTGGCAGTGGCATCGCGGGTGCCAGGGGGCACCACGAGGGGCGCGAACGGATGCGCGAATAGTACGCAGCGGGGGCGACCGCCACTCGGTCGCCCCCGCTGTCGTCTCACGGCCCGGTCATCGCCGGCGGCCCGTTCCTCAGAACTGGAGCGCCCAGGAGTCGAGCTTGCCGGTGTCGCCGCCTGCGTTGTCGTGCACCCGGAGCTTCCACGTGCCGTTCGGCGCCGCCTCCGAGGAGGCGTTCACGGTGAAGGTCCTGAGGATGTTGTCGGCACTGCCGCCGGAGCGGTTGTGCAGGGTGTAGACGCTGCCGTCGGGCGCGATCAGGTCGACCCTCAGGTCACCGATGTAGGTGTGCTTGATGTCGACCGGGACCTTCAGCGTGGTCGGGGCGTTGCCGACGACACCGCTGACGGCGATCGAGGACTCCACGGTCGCCTGGTCGTTGATCGCGCGGTCGGTCGTGTTCTCGAAGCGCTTGCCCGGCGGGACGGGGCCCAGGGCGGTGACGTGCAGCAGGCGGTTCGGCGAGCCGGTGCCGGGGTTCGAGACCACGTTCGTGGTGGCGGAGCCGATCAGGGCCGTCGCCACCTGCGGCGGGGTGCTGGCCGGGTTCTGCGAGAGGTACACGGCGGCCGCACCCGCGACGTGCGGCGTGGCCATCGAGGTGCCGTTGATGGTGTTCATCGCGTAGTCGCCCGTGTTCCACGCGGAGGTGATGGCGGAGCCGGGGGCGAAGATGTCCAGGGCGGGGCCGTAGTTGGAGTAGCCCGCCCGGGCGTCGGAGCCGGTCGTGGCGCCGACGGTGATGGCCTCGGCGACGCGCGCCGGGGACCTGGTGGAGGCGTTCGCCGACTCGTTGCCCGCGGCCACGGCATAGGTGATGCCGGAGGCTATGGAGTTGCGGACGGCCGTGTCGAGCGCGGTGTCCGCGCCGCCGCCGAGCGACATGTTGGCGACGGCCGGCTTGACGGCGTTGCGGGTCACCCAGTCGATGCCCGCGACGACCTGGGCGGTCGTGCCGGTCCCGGTGTTGTCGAGGACGCGTACGCCGACGATCTTGGCCTTCTTGGCCACGCCGTACGAGTCACCCGCGACGGTGCCGGCGACGTGCGTGCCGTGACCGTGGCCGTCCTGGGCGGTGTTGTCGTTGTCGATGGCGTCGTAGCCGTAGGAGGCACGGCCCCCGAAGTCCTCGTGCGTGATGCGGACACCGGTGTCGATGACGTACGCGGTGACGCCCTCGCCCGCCTTGTCCGGGTAGGTGTAGCTCTGGTTCAGCGGCAGCGCCCGCTGGTCGACGCGGTCCAGACCCCAGGACGGCGGCGTCGGCTGGGTGGCGCTGACGGTGAAGGTCCGGTTCTGCACGACCGACTGGACCGCGGGGTCGGCGGCGAGCCTCTCGGCCCGCGCCCGGGAGACCTCGACGGAGTAGCCGTTGAGGGCCGCGCTGTAGGTCCGGTCGATCTTCGCACCGTACTTCTTGGCGATGAGCTTGCCGCGCGTCGTCGTCGAACGGGGCGCGGTGTCCTTCAGGGTCACGATGTAGCTGTTGGGCACCGAGCCCGGGGCCCCGGCGTTCTGGACCACGCCCCGCGCACCGGCGTCGGCGGCCGAGGCGGGCAGTGCGACGGCCGCGCCCAGTGCGAGGGCCGCGACCGCGGTCGCGCTGATGCCGGTGATCTTCCGGCGCGTATGACGCATCACTGGCATGTGACGGTCCTCCTCCTAGGTGGTGCATTGCGGGGGGCAGCGCGGCCTCGCAACGTGGGCATGACAACACATACGGCCCGACGGGCGGTCGCCCCCGAAAGGTCGACCCGCCCTCGGCGAGACCCTCAGGAGGACGGGCGAACGCGTAACATCCGTGCCATACACCGGTCGTGACCGAGCAAAGGCACTCCGCACATGACGCACGCACCCCCCGGGTACGTCTGCTCCGAGGACGGTACACGCGCCGACGTCCGGACCGCTCCCTGGGGGTGCCCTCTGTGCGGCGGACCCTGGGACCTCGATTTCACGCCGGACCCGGACGCGGTGCTCGAACCGTCCGCCGGACCGAGTTCCCTGTGGCGGTACGGGCCGGTGCTGCCGCTTCCGGGGGCGTTCTCCCTCTCCCTGGCGGAGGGTCACACCCCGCTGATCCCGCTGGGGGAACGGATCCACGCCAAGCTCGACTTCCTGATGCCGACGCTGTCCTTCAAGGACCGCGGCGCCGTGATGCTGGTGGAGCTCGCCCGGCGGCTGGCGCCGCAGCGCGTGGTGGCGGACAGCAGCGGCAACGCGGGGACGTCGGTGGCGGCGTACTGCGCACGGGCCGGGCTCGACTGCGAAATCTTCGTACCCGAAGGGACATCGGAGAAGAAGACCGAACAGATGCGGGCGCACGGGGCGGTCGTCCGCGTGATCCCGGGCGGCCGCGAGGCCGCGGCCCTCGCCGCCCGCAAGGAGGCGGACTCCCCCGGTGTCTTCTACGCCAGCCACGTGTTCAACCCGTACTTCCTGCACGGGACCAAGACCTACGTGTACGAGGTGTGGGAGGAGATGGGCCGGCGGCTCCCCGAGGCGCTGGTGGTGCCGGTGGGCAACGGCACCCTGCTGCTCGGCGCCGCGCTGGCCACGCAGGAGCTGGCCCGACGCGGCGTCAGGCCGCCGGCCCTGATCGCGGTCCAGTCGGAGGCGGTGGCCCCGCTGGCGGAGGCGTTCGCGGCGGGCGCGGAGGATGCCGCGCCGGTGGAACAGCGGCCCACCCTGGCCGAGGGGATCGCGATCCCGGCACCGCCGCGCGCCCGCCAGATCCTGGCCGCGGTCCGGGCCTCGGGCGGCACCTTCGTGACGGTCCCGGACGCCCGGCTGCGCGAGGCCCAGCGGGACCTGGCCCGGCGCGGCCTGTTCGTGGAACCGACGGCCGCCGCCTGCTGGGCAGCGGTGGGCCCCTCCTCCCCGGCCGACCCCTTGCAGGGCCGCACGGCAGTCATCCCGCTCTGCGGCGCGGGCGCGAAGACAGGCCTGGCGCCATAGCCCCACCCCACCGTCGGCCCCGCCGTCACGTGAAGCACGGAGCCGAGGCTCGGGGCGCAGCCCCGATTCCAGCCCCGCGGGCGTCTGAGGCGCGAGGCGCCGGAGGCCCTGGCCCGGGGGCCCGGGGAGCCGGGGAGCCCGGGGGCCCGGGGGCCTGGCCCGAGGGCCGGAGACCCGGGGGCCGGAGGGCCCGGAGACCCGGGGGCCCGGAGACCCAGGGGGCGCGTGGGGCCGGAGACCCAGGGGGCGCGGGGGGCCGGAGGCCCGGCCCGGAGGCCCGGCCCGGAGGCCCGGCCCGGAGGCCCGGAGGCCCGGGGCCTGGGGGCCCGGGGTCTGGGGGGCCAGGGCCTGGGCCCGGACGCCAGGAGGCCCGGGGGCCCGGAGGCCCGGTGTGGGAGTGCCCCCGCAACGGCGCCGCACCCCGGCGCACACCGCGGCGCCGCACCGCAGTACACCGCAGCTCCCCGCAGGGCGGACGCAGACGTCGGAAATCCGCGAGCCCCCGGCCGCCGAGGTCTGGTCAACTGACCCCATGAGCACCCATGTCGGCCTCGCCGCCAAAGCCACCGCGTTCACCGCGCTGCACACCCCCACCGCTCCCCTCGCCCTCGCGAACGCCTGGGACGTCGCCAGCGCCCGCATCGTGGAGGCCACCGGCGCTCCCGCCGTCGCCACCACCAGCGCGGGCGTCGCCTGGTCCCTCGGCTCCCCGGACGGCGACGCGCTCGCCCGCGACCGCGCCCTCGACCTGATAGCCCGGGTGACGGCCGCCGTGTCCGTCCCGGTCACCGCGGACATCGAGGGCGGCTTCGGCGCCGACCCGGACGCCGTCGGCGAGACCGTCACCGGCGTCATCGCCGCCGGTGCGGTCGGGATCAACATCGAGGACGGCACCCGCGCCCCCGCCGAGCAGACCGAGCGCCTGGCGGCCGCCCGCGCCGCGGCCGACGCCGCCGGGGTCCCGCTCTACATCAACGCCCGGGTCGACACCTACCTCAAGGGCCTCGGCGAGCCCGAGGCCCGCCTCGACGAGACCCTCGCCCGCGCCACCGCCTACGTCCGGGCGGGCGCCACCGGCGTCTTCGTGCCCGGCGTCCTCGACCCGGCCGTCGTGGCCGAGCTGACCAAGGGCATCGACGCCCCCCTCAACGTCCTTCTCGGTCCCGACGCCCCGACCGTGGCCGCCCTCGGCGCCCTCGGCGTCTGCCGCGTCAGCCTCGGCTCCTGGGTGGCCGAAGCCGCGTACGCCGTGGTCCGCCGCGCCGCCGAGGAGCTGATCACCGAGGGGACCTACGGCGCGCTCGGGCACTCGCTCCCGTACGGCGAGCTGAACAACCTGCTCAAGGGCTGAGACACCCAGATGCCTGCATGGGCCAACGACCATAGGATCCGGGCATGAGCACCTCAACCCCGGCACCGGCCTCGGACCCGGCCCCGGCCTCGGGCCCGACCCCGGTGGACGGTGGGGCCACGGCCACCCCGCACGGCAGGATCACCAGCGCGGTGTGGACCGCGCTGGCCCTGGTCTACGTCGTGTGGGGCTCGACCTACCTCGGCATCCGGATCGTCGTCGAGACGATGCCGCCCTTCCTCTCCGCCGGAGCCCGCTTCATCACCGCCGGCCTGCTGCTCGCCGCCGTGGTCGCCTGGCGCCACGGCACGGCCGCGCTCCGCGCCACCCGGGCGCAGGTCGGCTCGGCGGTGTTGGTCGGCCTGCTCCTGGTCCTCGGGGGCAACGGCCTGGTCGTACTCGCCGAGACCTCCGTACCGTCCGGTCTGGCCGCACTACTGGTGGCAGCGGTACCCATGTGGGTGGTGGTGCTGCGCGCGGCCACCGGGGACCGGCCCCCGGGCCGCACCCTGGCCGGGGTGCTCGTCGGCCTCGCCGGTCTCGCCGTGCTGACCAGCCCCGGGCTGAGCGGCACCGTACGGCTGTCGGGGGTGCTGCTGGTGGTGGCCGCGTCCCTGCTGTGGTCGCTGGGCTCCTTCTCCGCATCGAAACTGTCCCTGCCCGGCAACCCGTTCACGGGCAGCGCCTACCAGATGCTCGCCGGCGGTATCGCGGGAGTGATCGTCGGCCTGCTGCGCGGCGAGCACCGCGGTCTGGACCCGACGTCCTTCTCCACCGCCTCCTGGCTGGCCCTGGGCTACCTGGTCCTCTTCGGCTCGCTCGTCGGCTTCACCGCGTACGTATGGCTCCTCCAGGCCGCACCGCTGTCCCTGGTGGCCACGTACGCGTACGTCAACCCCGTCGTCGCCGTCGCACTCGGCGCGCTCATCCTCGACGAGGCCCTGACCTGGCCGATCATGGTCGGCGGTGCGGTCGTCGTGGCGGCGGTCGTCGTGATCGTCAGCACGGAGCGCAGGAAGAAGTAGCGGCTGCGCGGGCGCTCAGCCCCGCCCGGGCGCTCAGCCCCGCGCGGCCCGCTCGTACAACGCCTCCGCGCGCTCGTCGAACAGCGCGGCCGTGGAGTCCACGTCGGTGTCCCCGCCGCTCAGCACCCCGATGAGGTGACCGGCGGGGTTCGCCCCGCCCCGGTCGGCGATCCAGGGGCTGCCGCTGGTGCCCGTCCAGAAGCCCGCGCAGCTCATGTAGAGCATGTCGGGGTCGTCATCGTCGTGGCGGGTCTGCGTCGTGCAGGAGACGGGCCTGTTCTCCGGGTTGTGCCCGGACTCCGGGTAGCCGACGACGGTGACGTCCCGTTCGTAGCCGGAGGTCCATTCGGGCCGCGGCGCCTCGGCCCGGCCGCCGACGGCCTCCTGCACGCTGCGCCCGTCCTCGTCCGGCTCGATGGTGAGGAAGGCGAAGTCGGCGGTGTCCTCGCCCCACTTGGTCCAGCGGTCGTCGACATGGATCGCCTTGACCTTCCACACCCCCAGGGGCCGGGTGCCGGCACCCTCGCCGGAGAAGGCCGGGGCGAAGGAGAGCTCGCCGATGGCCAGGCCGTCGTGGGCGACCTCGCCCGGCTGACCGTCCTCGCCGGCGGGGGCGACACAGTGCGCGGCGGTGGCGACGACGTTGCCCTTCGGGCTGTCGACGACGCTCGCGGTGCACCAGTGCTCGCCGCCCGCCATGAGTACGCCGACGGTGGGAAAGGGCAGCGCCGCACGCTCGCCGGGCGCCTTCATCAAGGCCACGGCGCACACCGCCACGATGCCCGCGGCGGCGACCGCCGATGTTCCCTTCACCACCGTGCTCATCGCACGGCGGGATCGGGTGTCGGTCCCTTCATCACCTTGCTGATCCACTCCAGGGAGCCCTCCCTCATGCCGCGCACATACGACTTTCCGTTGTGCTCACCATCCTGGATCACCTGGAGGGAGGTGTGCACGGGGCCCTTGCCGTACTCCTTCATGAACTTCTCGGCCTGCTCGCGGCCGGTCTCCTTGGTCCCGATCTGGAAGTTGATGTAGACCTCGGGGCCGCCCGCGTCGATCAGCTTCGCGGCGAGCTTCTCGGGGTTGTTCTCGTCCATGGCCTGCGTGTTCCCGTTCCACAGCGGGGAGTCGGGGACGATGTCGGTTCCGCTCGCGATGGCCGCCTTGAACCGGTCGGGGTACTTCAGGAGCTGCTTGAAACCGTTGAACCCGCCGGCCGACGAGCCCATGAAGGCCCACCCGTCGCGGGAGCTGAAGGTGCGGAAATTGGCCTTCGCGAAATCGGGGACGTCATCGGCCATCCAGGTGCCCATCTTGGGCTGGCCGGGGATGTCCGACCCGTCGAAGTGGTGCTTGGTGTCGGCGTTGGTCACCGGCATGATCAGGATGAAGGGCAGGCTCTTGCCCGACTTGGCCCCGTCGGCGACGGCCTGCTGGAGGCCGAGGCCGGGGCCCGTACCCCAGTAGTTCGTGGGGTAGCCGCGGCCGCCGGGCAGGGAGATCAGGACCGGGAAGCCGCTCCTGGCGTACTTCGGGTCGTCGTACTCCTTCGGTACCCACACCCACACGTCACCCGTGAAGCCGGACTTCTTGCCCGTGAGGGTGGCCTTGGCGATCTGGGTGCCGTCGGGCAGTCGGCTGGTCCGGACGAACGAAGCCGCCGGCCCCGTCGGCATGAGCACCTCCGGCAGGGCCTCGGAGGCGGTGGCCGTCTTCTCCTGCGCCTGGACCTGGACCTTGCCGAAGGAGACCGGATCTCCTATCTCCGAGAAGAGGCCGAACGTGTAAGCCGCCCCGCCCCCGGCGAGGGCGAGCGCCAGAGCGCCGCCGATCAGAAGCAGGCGCCGGCGGCGGGGGCGGGGGCGGGGGCGGGGGCCCGTGGTCATGGGGCTGCCATCGCCTTGCTGGTCATACTGCACGCTTGTTGTCCCGTTCCTTCTCCGGCGCTCACCTCGGAGCGCGGGCCGGACCGATCGGTCCCCCTTACACCCTTTACAGAGGTATGAACGACGGCGCGGGTTGCCTGGGACGGGGGTGACGTGGCGAGCACCACGCGGCCGGGCCCGGGAGGGGGCGGTCCGCGGGGACTGGGGCCGCGGGGGCGGGGTCGGGGGTGGGGGTGGGGGTGGGGGTGGGGGTGGGGGTGGGGGTGGGTGCTCACCCCCGCAGCCCCACCCTGCCCCGCCCGCCCCGCTCACCCGCGCTCCGGCTCAGCCCGCTTCGGGCTTCGGCGCCTTCAGGACCTTGCTGACCCACTCCAGGGAGCCTTCCTTCATGCCCCGGACGTAGTGCCAGCCGTTGTGCTCACCGTTCTGGATGTCGCGGATGGTCGTCTTGATCGGCCCCTTGCCGTACTGCTGCTGGAACTTCGTCATCCGGTCCTTCCCGGACTCCTTGGTGCCGATCTGGAAGTTGATGTAGACCTCGGGCCCCTTGGTGTCGATCAGCTTCTGGGCGAGCTTCTCGGGGTTGTTCGCGTCCATCTCCGCCTGGTGGCCCTTCCACAGCGGGGAGTCGGGGACGATCTCGCCACCACTGGCGATGACGGCCTTGAACTTGTCCGGGTGCTGGAGGACCGTCTTCATGCCGACGAACGCGCCCGACGAGGAGCCCATGAAGGCCCAGCCGTCACGGGACTTGTAGGTACGGAAGTTGGCCTTGGCGAAGGCCGGGACGTCCTCGGCGATCCAGGTGCCCATCTTGGCCTGGCCGGGGATGTCGGAGCCGTCGTAGTAGTACTTGGCGTCCGGGTTGAGCACCGGCATGACCACGATGTACGGGAGGCTGGTGCCCGCCTTGACGCCCTCGTTGATGGCCTTCTGCAGGCCGAGGCTGGTGTCGGCCCAGTAGTTGTTCGGGAAGCCGTTGCCGCCCGGGAGGGCGATGAGGACGGGGAAGCCGCTCTTGGCGTACTTCGGGTCGTCGTACTGCTTGGGGGCCCACACCCAGACGTCACCCTCGAAGCCCGACTTCGCGCCTGTGACACGGGTCTTGGCGATGATCGTGCCGTCATCGAGCTTGGCGGTCTGCTTGAAGTCCGACTTCGGGCCGGTCGGCATGAGCACGTCCGGGTCGCCGGAGGGCTTGGCCTCGGCGGACGGTGCGCCCGCGTCCGACCTGCCCTCGGCCGGCGGCGGGTTCTTGCCGAAGGTCACGGCCTCGCCGTTGCCCGAGAACCAGTCGAGCTTCCAGGCGGCGAACCCGCCGCCGCCGAGGAGCAGCGCGAGTGCGACCACGGCGCTGATCCATATTCGGCGCCGGGACCGCTTGGGCTGCGGGGGCTCGGCCTCGTGCGGGTGGCCGGCCGGGGCGGGCGGGTAGCCGTACGGCGCCTCGTACGACTGGTGCTGCGCGTACTGCGGGCGCTGCGCCTGCTCCGCGCGCTGCGGGTGCTGCGGGTGCTGCGGGTGCTGGTACTGCTGGTGGCCGCCCTGCCCCCGGGGCGGGTACTCCTGGTACGACGGCTGGTCGTCAGGCCGCGGGCGCTGCGGGTACTGGTGCACGAACTTCGCTCCGAACGGTCTTGACTGCCCCCGAGGGCAGAACGGCTGGTCTCCCCTAAGTCCTGATGAGCAAACCACCCGCACAGTTCCAAATTCGAGCAAAAAACATACGGTGATGCTGCCCGCACGAGCGGGATCTCACCGCTGGGCGTCGAGCACGTCCGCGCACCCGCCCGAGCAGCTCGATGAGCAACTCCCGTTCCTCCTCGGTGAAAGCGGCGGCGAGCGCCCGTTCCACGCGTACCGCGCCGGCGTCCGCGAGTTCCATGACCGCGCGCCCCTCGTCGGCGAGCCGGGTCTCCAGCACGTTACAAGGGCGGTCCGATGAACCCCGGCTCGGGCACCCCGACCACCTTCACGGTGGCCTCGGTGCACGGCCTCGGCCCTGACGGACCGGGACCGGGACCGCGCCCGCGCCCACGCCCGCCCCCGCCGTCAGGCCTGGGCAACGACGGTGGCGTTCCTACGGGCCCGCACGTCGGCGAGGGCGTACGGCAGCCCGGGCAACAGCAGGAACGCGGCCGCCCACAGCGGCATCGTGAGCACCGGCGCCTCCCCGGCCAGCCGGCCGGTCAGGATGGCCGCGGGCAGAGCGACGCAGAGGCCGATCGCCCAGCTCCGGAGTATGCCCAGGCTGCCCCGCCGCAGCTCCCAGACGACCGTGGCCGCCCCGACCACGGCCCAGAAGGTGATCTCGCCGGGGGTCACGGCCACCTCGGCGGTCCACCGGCGCAGGCAGGCCAGCAGCAGGAGGCAGCCGACGACGAAGATGCCCAGGCAGGCCACGCGCAGCAGCCTGCGCGGGAAGGGCGCGCGCGCCCGGGCCCAGGCCGCGGCGAAGGTGCGTACGTCGTTGCCGACGACGTCCCGCCCGGTGCGGCCTGCGGCCTCCGCGTCCTCCAGGTGCGCGGAGAGCTCGTCGAGCATCTCCCGCACGGACGCGTCGTCGATCCCGCGGTACTCCCAGTTGCTGCGGCAGGCGGCGAGTATCTGCGCGTTCGTCATGACGTGTTCTCCCCCGTGGATGGCGTGGTGGCGGTGAGGATCCGGCCCACCGGTCCGGCGAAGGCGTGCCAGTCGGCACGGCCGCGGCCTAGTTCGGCCTGCCCGGCCTCGGTCAGCCGGTAGTACTTGCGCGGGGCGCCGCCGGTCGGGGACGGGGCGCGGTACGAGGAGATGAGCCCCGACCGCTCCATCCGGGCGAGCAGCGGGTAGATGCTGCCGTCGCTGACGAGCTCCAGCCCGCCGGCGGCGAGTGCCTCGGCGAACTCGAAGCCGTACCTGGGCCGTTCGGCGATCAGGGACAGCAGGCAGAGGTCGAGCACCCCGCGCAGGAGCTGACTGCGCCGTTGGTCGCCGGCGGGCGGCGGCTCCTTCGGCAGCCTCTTTGTCATGCGGCACAAGATAGTGGGCGACTGTCTTGTGCCGCAAGGCAGTGGAGGGCTGGGCGGCGGGGGGAGGCAGGGCGGCGGGGCAGGGCGGCGGGGGCAGGACCCTCTACCCGGACGCGGTGACCCGGCGGGTGGCCGAGCGCAGCACGAGGGCCATCACCACTTCGAACACGCCGAGCAGGACGAGCCACAGCCCCAGCAGCCTGGTCAGGGCGACCGCGGAGTCCACCGGGAAGCAGAGCACGACGATTCCGGCGACGGCGCCGAGCGCACCCAGGCCGAAGAGCATCCCACGGTGGACCAGCAGGCGGTCGGCGATGGCGACGTAGACCGTGAGCAGCCCCGTGATCAGCCAGAACACTCCGACGATCAGGGACAGTGCGCCGATCGTCTGCATCGGATGGCGCAGCACGAGGACGCCGGCCAGGAAGGCCAGGACCGCGATCAGCACGCTCGCCAGCCTGCTGCCGCCTGCGTCGTTGCTGTGCGAGAAGGCACCGACGAATCGGAATCCGCCCACCACGAGCAACTGCAGGCCGATGAGCACGGCCAGGACGTGCAGGGTCTCGTCGGGCCAGACGAGCACCAGGACGCCCGGGATCAGGGTCGCGAGGGCGACGCCGAGCGCCCAGTGCCACGAGCTCCCGAGCTGGTTGAGCGTGTCCTCGGGGTCATGCTGCGCGCGTTGCGGACCCGCGTCGGGATGTACGGTCATCACGCCTCCCGGGCCACCGGCCGGTTCCCGGCCTGCCTCGGCTATTTATATCCACTTTATTCCGCTATGCGCCGATTCGCGGCTCCAGCGGGAGCGCGCTTCCGGCGACGCCGACGGCCGCACCTCCAGGACCGCCCCCGTCCCACCGGGCCCAGCCGTCTCGCGGAGGGTGATCCGGTCACCGGGTGCGAGGCGCCTCCACCTTCGCCAAGTCGGTCGTGACCTCCTCCGGCGTCACCGCGGGGGCCTCCGACGACCGGCACTCGACTTCGTTTCGCCGGGCTCGCATGCGGTTGAAGGGACGCAGCATGGAACCGAGTGGCGGGTCGAGCTGCGCGCGCACAGCCTCGTAGATGACGGTATGGCCGCCACGACTGGTCGCACGCAGTCCCTGGTTGTGCAATACCGCGGCTAGCGCTCTACGCGCGGCGTCGTAGGCCAGTGTTTTACGCACCCTCAGGATCCGTGGCCGCCAACTGCCGCGCGGAGCCGACATGGGTACGCGCCCGGACCAGTTCCGCTTCGGCCGCCTCTTGAGAAGCGGGGACTCGTTCAAGTCCGCCACCCGCGATGAGCGCGTCAACCATCGACCGCCCTTGATTCCAGCGCGTCATTGCGCCTCCGAGTCAGGATTCAGCTGCACCAGGGGACGTTCGCGAACGCTGGTGAGGAACGGATCGTCCGTACGGCCCTCCCGCGCCTCGACGGAGACCCGATGAACGTTGACCTCACGATGCAAGCGCCGTGAAACCTCCTCGGCCAGGTCGAAGAGCGCGTCGGCATCGGGGGCACCCACGACGAGGACATCCACATCGGCAGGCGGCAGCCCCGGCTCACCCTTGTACCGAGCGGCCCACGAGCCATAGATATAGGCGCGCTCCACGCCTTCGAGTCCGGCGAGCGCATCGGTGAGCACGGGCACGGGGCCGAAGGAGACGGACATGAGCTCGCTCAGCGGACGGTACAGCGGAGTATCCGTGCGGGCCTTGACGAGGCGACTGCGCCCCACTCGCCGGTCGGCCAGGATTCCACCACCTGCCAACCGGTCAACCTCCCGCAGGACAGCAGTGGGCGTAACGCCGACCTCCGCCGCGAGCTCAGTGATGCTGTACTCCCGGTCCGGGTGCAGGAGCACCAGCGCGAGGAGCTCGCCTTGCATGCGAGACCGGAGGATGGGGAGCAGACTTGGCGATACTTTCATTGGGCGCTGGATATCAAGCGTCCAATGAAAGTAACAATCGGCACTCGCACACTCACCGGAATGCTCATTGGCGCCTAGCGCGAGGCACCCCAGGTCAGCACCAAGTCGGCACGGGAACGCAGAAGGGGTCGGACTCGCTAGAGTCCAACCCCTCCTGACCTGCACGCTTGACGAATCCATCTAACATGCGGTAACGATACGATTACACGTTGAAGCGGAACTCCACCACGTCGCCGTCCTGCATGACGTAGTCCTTGCCCTCCATGCGGGCCTTGCCCTTGGCGCGGGCTTCGGCCACCGAGCCGCAGTCGACCAGGTCCGCGAAGGAGATGACCTCGGCCTTGATGAAGCCGCGCTGGAAGTCGGTGTGGATCACGCCCGCCGCCTCGGGGGCCGTCGCGCCCTGCTTGATCGTCCAGGCGCGGGTTTCCTTCGGGCCGGCCGTCAGGTAGGTCTGCAGGCCCAGCGTGGCAAAGCCGACGCGGCCGAGGGTGGCGAGACCGGGCTCGTCCTGGCCGACCGACTGGAGGAGCTCAAGGGCCTCCTCGTCGTCCAGCTCGGCGAGGTCCGCCTCCAGCTTGGCGTTGAGGAAGATGGCCTCGGCCGGGGCGACCAGGGCCGACTGCTCCGCCTTGAAGGCGTCGTCCGTCAGCTCGTCCTCGTCGACGTTGAAGACGTAGAGGAAGGGCTTCGTGGTGAGCAGGTGGAGCTCGTGCAGGAGGTCGCCCTGCTCCGTGCCCTTCGTGATGCCCTTCGAGAAGAGGGTGTCGCCCGCTTCGAGGATCTTCTTCGCCTCGACGACCGCGGCGAGGACCGCGACCTTGTCCTTCTGGAGGCGGGACTCCTTCGTCAGGCGCGGTTCGGCCTTCTCGATGGACTGGAGGTCGGCGAGGATCAGCTCGGTGTTGATCGTCTCGATGTCGTCCCTCGGCGAGACCTTGCCGTCGACGTGGACGACGTTCTCGTCCTTGAAGGCGCGGATGACCTGGCAGATGGCGTCCGACTCGCGGATGTTCGCGAGGAACTTGTTGCCCAGGCCCTCACCCTCCGAGGCGCCGCGCACGATGCCCGCGATGTCGACGAAGTCGACGGTCGCCGGGAGGATCTTCACCGAGCCGAAGATGCCCGCGAGGACGGACAGGCGCGGGTCCGGGACGCCGACGACGCCGACGTTCGGCTCGATGGTGGCGAACGGGTAGTTGGCCGCCAGCACGTCGTTCTTGGTCAGGGCGTTGAACAGGGTCGACTTGCCGACATTCGGCAGGCCGACGATTCCGATCGTGAGCGACACGTTGGCGACTTCCCGTAGCTGGAGGGGGCGGCGGCCCGGGAGTGGGCCACCGGACAGTTTACTTTCCGATGAGTGGCGGTCGATGTACGCGTGTCCGGGCCCGGATCCGGCCGCCCTCCCGCCTAGTTTGGTGGGGTGGAGCAATACAGGACGCGACCGGCCCCTCACCCGCAGCGACCCCCGGCCCAGCGCCGCGGCCCGCGGCCCGCGGGCGTGCCCGCCCAGGGAGGCGGCGCCCCCCGGCCCGCGCCCGTACGCCGCGTGCGCATGCCCCGCCCCCGGCTGACCGGCCTCGGCGGCGGGCTCTTCGCCTGCACCTCCATGGTGCTCGTCGCCGGGATCTGCGCGCTGCTCTTCGGCTCCTCGCTCTTCGTCTACGGGCTGCTCTTCCCGCCCGTCGCGGCCGCCACCGCGCTCTGGGTGCGGCCCGCCGACCTGATCACCGCGCCGATCGGCGTCCCCATCGCCTTCGCCGCCGGGGTGTGGCCCATCTCGGGCGGCTCCGGCGGCTTCGGCGGCCAGCTGATGGGGCTGGTCTCCGCACTGTCCCTGCACGCGGGATGGCTGTACGCGGGGACGCTCGTGGCCGCCCTCATCGCGCTGGTGCGCAAGGCGGTGCTCATCGGCCGGCGCCGCCTCCCCCGCCGCGTCGACTGACGGAGGGCGGGGCCGGGACCCGCCTACCGCTTCGCCGCCATCGCCGCTCCGACGATGCCCGCGTTGTTCTGGAGTGCCGCCGGGACGATCTCGGCCCGCACGCCCTCGATCAGCGGCAGGAACTTCTCCGGCTTGCGGCTGACGCCGCCGCCGATGATGAAGAGGTCCGGGGAGAACAGCATCTCCACGTGCTGCATGTACTTGCGCAGCCGGTGCGCCCAGCGCTCCCAGGTGAGGCCCCCGTCCTCCTTGGCCTTCACCGAGGCCCGCGTCTCCGCGTCGTGCCCCTTCAGTTCCAGGTGGCCCAGCTCCGTGTTCGGGACCAGCCGTCCGTCCGTGAAGAGCGCGCTGCCGATGCCGGTGCCCAGGGTGAGCAGGATGACCGTGCCGCCGCGCCCGCGTCCGGCCCCGTACGTCATCTCGGCGACGCCCGCGGCGTCGGCGTCGTTCAGCACCGTGACCGGCCGCTGCCCGCCGAGCTCGCGCGAGAGCAGCGCCGCCGTGTCGACGCCGATCCAGGACTTGTCCATGTTGGCCGCCGTACGGGTGACCCCGCCTGTGACCACGCCCGGGAAGGTCACCCCGACCGGGCCGTCCCAGCCGAAGTGGCGCACCACCTCGACGACGCAGCCGGCCACCCCGTCGGGGGTGGCCGGCTGCGGTGTCAGCACTTTGTGGCGCTCCTGCGCCAGGTCGCCGCGCTCCAGGTCCACGGGAGCGCCCTTGATCCCGGATCCGCCGATGTCCACGCCGAAGATCTGCATGGACATACCGTACGAAAGGAGTTACTTGTCGGCGACCAGTTCCGCCGCCTCGGCGCGCAGGTCGCGGCGGAGCTCCTTGGGCAGCGAGAAGGTGATGTGCTCCTCCGCCGTCTTGACGATCTCCACGTCGGCGTAGCCGCGCGCGGCCAGCCACTCCAGGACCTCCTCGACCAGGACCTCCGGCACCGAGGCGCCCGAGGTGAGGCCGACGGTGGCGACGCCCTCCAGCCAGGCCTCGTCGATCTCGCTCGCGAAGTCGACGAGGTACGCGGCCTTCGCGCCGGCGTCCTTGGCGACCTCGACCAGCCGGATCGAGTTCGAGGAGTTCTTCGAGCCGACGACGATGACCAGGTCGGAGTCCGCGCCCATCACCTTGACGGCGGCCTGCCGGTTCGAGGTGGCGTAGCAGATGTCGTCGCTCGGCGGCGAGACGAGCAGCGGGAACTTGGTCTTCAGGGCGTCGACGGTCTCCATGGTCTCGTCGACCGACAGCGTGGTCTGCGAGAGCCAGACGACCTTCGACTCGTCGCGGACGGTGACCTTGTCCACGTCGTGCGGGCCGTCGACGATGGTGATGTGGTCCGGGGCCTCGCCGGAGGTGCCGATGACCTCCTCGTGGCCCTCGTGGCCGATGAGGAGGATGTCGAAGTCCTCGTTCGCGTACCGGATGGCTTCCTTGTGCACCTTGGTGACCAGGGGGCAGGTCGCGTCGATCGTCGCGAGTTTGCCGCGCGCCGCCTCCTCGTGCACGACCGGGGCGACGCCGTGCGCGGAGAACATCACGATGTTGCCCTCGGGAACCTCCTCCGTCCGCTCGACGAAGATGGCGCCCTTCCGCTCCAGGGTCTGGACGACGTACTTGTTGTGCACGATCTCGTGACGGACGTACACCGGCGCCCCGTACTGCTCAAGGGCTTTCTCGACGGCGATCACAGCTCGGTCCACGCCCGCGCAGTAGCCGCGGGGCGCGGCGAGCAGGACACGGCGGGAAGCGGGAGCAGGGGCGGGAGCAGTCATGTGCTCCATCGTACGGGGGTCTCCAGCAGGCCGAACGTCGCCCGTTCGGCACAGACTGACCGGGAGGCCCGCAAGAACGTCCCACCCATCACCCGGAGGACTGATGGCGTCCGCCACGGATTCCAGCAGGGCCCCGGGGTCCGCGGCGCTGCGGCGGAGTCTCGGCTTCCGGGACCTGGTGGTCTACGGGCTGCTGTTCATCGCCCCGATGGCGCCGGTCGGGGTCTTCGGCGCGCTCGACGCCGCGTCGCACGGTGCCGTCGCGCTCGTCTACCTCGTCGCGACGGTCGCGATGGCCTTCACGGCCTTCTCCTACGCGCAGATGGTGCGGGTCGCCCCGCAGGCCGGCTCGGTCTTCACCTACGCCCGCAAGGGCCTGGGCGAGGGGCCGGGGCTGATCGCGGGGTGGATGGCGATGCTGGACTACCTGCTGATCCCGGCGGTCGCGTACCTCTTCTCGGGGATCGCGATGAACGCGCTGGTCCCGGAGGTCTCCCGGTGGGTGTGGACGGCCCTGGCCGTGGTGGTGACCACCGGGCTCAACCTGTGGGGCGTACGGGTGGCCGCGCGGGTGGGGTTCGCCGTGCTGGTCATGGAGGTGCTGGTCCTGCTGGTGTTCGTGGTGGCCGCGGTGGTCGTGCTGGTCCAGGACGGCCCCCGGCGCGGCTGGCTCTCACCGCTGACCGGTGACGGCTCGCTCGGCTTCAGCACGGCGGCGGTGCTGGGCGCGGTCTCCATCGCGGTCCTGTCCTACCTGGGCTTCGATGCCATCGCCTCCTTCGCCGAGGAGGTGACGGGGGGATCGGAGCGGGTGGCGCGGGCGCTGCTGTGCTGTCTGGCGCTGGCCGGGGCGTTGTTCGTCGTCCAGAGCCATCTCGCGGCGCTGCTGATGCCGGTGTCCTCGGCGGAGCTGGCGGCGGATCCGGCCCGGCAGGGCCCGGCGTTCTACACCGCGGCGGAGGCATCGGTCGGCTTCTGGCTGCACGACCTGGTGGCGATCAGCAAGGCCGTCGGGGCCGCGTTCGCCGCCCTCGCGGGGCAGGCGGCGGCTGGTCGGCTGGTGTTCGCGATGGCCCGGGAGCGGCGGCTGCCGCGGGCGCTGGCGCGGACCTCGGACGGCACCCCGCGGGCCGCCCTGCTGGTGGCGGCGACGGTCACGCTGGTCGCCGCCGTGTGGGCGGCGCGGCGCGACGACGGACTCGACCACCTGGTCTCGGTCGTGGACGTCGGGGCGCTGGTGGCCTTCACCCTGCTGCACGCCTCGGTGGTGGGCTGGTTCGTGGTCCGGCGGCGGGAGGGCCGGCCGAACTGGTGGAAGCACCTGGTGGTGCCGGTGCTCGGGGCGGTGGTGACGGTGGCGGTGATCGTCGAGGCGTCCCCTGCGGCGCAGGCGGTGGGTGCGGTGTGGCTGGCGGCAGGCCTGGCCCTGCTCCTCGCCCAACGCGGCCGACGCCCCGCCGCCCCCACGGCAGGGGCCGGGGACGGGGACAGGGCAGGGGCCGGGGACGGCGAGTAGCCCGGGCCGCGGCGGCGGAGGCCCGGGGCCGCGGTGCCGGGGCCGGAGGGCGAGGCCGAGGCCGAGGCGCCGGTACCGGTACCGGTACCGGCGGAGCCCGGGGCCGCCGAAGCCGCGGCGGCGGTGCCGGTACCGGCGGGAGCCCTGGGCCGCAGGAGGCCCGGGGCCGCAGGAGGCCCGGGGCCGCAGGAGGCCCGGGGCCGCGGGAGCCGCGGGGTGCAGGGGCACTCCTGGCCGGATCCCGGGCTCGCGAGCTGCCTGGTGGGGCGGGGCCGTCCAGTGGGGCGGGCTGCCTGGTGGGGCGGGCCGTCCCGAGGAACAGGCCGTCCCGAGCTACAGGCCGTCCCGAGGAACAGGCCGTCCCGAGCTACAGGCCGTCCCGAGGAACAGGCCGTCCCGAGGAACAGGCCGTCCCGAGGAACAGGCCGTCCCGAGGGGCGGGCTGTCCCGAGGGGCGGGTGGGGTTGGGCTTCCGACACCGGCACGGGAGGCTGACGCCGTGTCGGTGGGGCCGGATAGCCTGCGCACATGGGTCTGAATACGTCGGCCGAGGCGCCGTTGCCGGTGGGCCAGGTGTCCCGGCTCATCGGGGGCTGGATCGAGCGGCTCGGCCAGGTGTGGGTGGAGGGGCAGATCACGCAGCTCTCGCGGCGGCCGGGGGCGGGGGTGGTCTTCCTGACGCTGCGCGACCCGTCGCACGACATCTCGGTGAGCGTGACCTGCTTCCGCCAGGTCTACGACGAGGTCGCGGACGTCGTCTCCGAGGGCGCGCGGGTCGTCCTGCTGGCCAAGCCCGAGTGGTACGCCCCGCGCGGGCAGCTGTCCCTGCGGGCGACGGAGATACGGCCGGTCGGCATCGGCGAGCTGCTCGCCCGGCTGGAGCGGCTCAAGCGGTCCCTGGCGGCCGAGGGGCTCTTCGCGCCGGAGCGCAAGAAGCCGCTGCCCTTCCTGCCGCAGTTGGTCGGTCTGGTGGTCGGGCGGGCGTCGGCGGCCGAGCGGGACGTCCTGGAGAACGCCCGGCGCCGTTGGCCGGCGGTCCGCTTCGAGGTGCGCAACGTCGCCGTGCAGGGCGTGCACGCCGTGCCGCAGGTGGTCCGGGCGGTCAAGGAGCTCGACGCCATGGACGAGGTCGACGTGATCATCGTGGCGCGCGGCGGCGGCAGTGTCGAGGACCTGCTGCCCTTCTCCGACGAGGAGGTCGTACGGGTCGTCGCCGCGGCCCGTACCCCGGTGGTATCGGCGATCGGCCACGAGCCGGACTCGCCGCTGCTGGACCTGGTCGCGGACCTGCGGGCGTCCACGCCCACGGACGCGGCGAAGAAGGTGGTCCCGGACGTCGGCGAGGAGCTGGAGCGCGTACGCCAGCTGCAGGGCCGGGGGCTGCGCGCGGTGAGCTCCCTGCTCGACCGGGAGGAGCGGGGGCTCGCGCACGCCCTGGCCCGGCCGGTCTTCGTCCATCCGCAGCGCATGGTGGAGCTGCGGGAGGACGAGCTGGACTCCCTGCTGGCGCGCAGCAGGCGCACGCTGGGGCACCTGCTGGACCGGGCCGACTCGGAACTCGCCCACACGCTGGCCCGGGTGGTGGCGCTGTCGCCGGCCGCGACGCTGGAGCGCGGGTACGCCGTACTGCAGCGGGCGGACGGCCACGTGGTGCGCTCGCCGCAGGAGGTGTCGGCGCGGGAGGTGCTGCGCGCCCGGGTGGCGCAGGGCACGTTCTCCGTCGAGGTCTCCCTGTCGGATGCGTCGGACCTATTGGGCGCGGCAGACGCACCGGACACGGCCGAGGCTTCGCAGTAGCGCCATACGCCATACGGCCGCAATCACGTGGTCGCACAACACGCAGAGGATGGACGAGGGAATGACAGAGGCCGATACGGCGCTGGGGTACGAGCAGGCCCGCGACGAGCTCATCGAGGTGGTCCGCAAGCTGGAGGCCGGGGGGACCTCGCTGGAGGAGTCCCTCGCGCTCTGGGAGCGCGGCGAGGAGCTGGCGAAGGTGTGCCGGCACTGGCTGGAGGGGGCCCGGGCCCGGCTGGACTCGGCGCTGGCGGCGCGCGAGGCCGCCGAGGGGGAGTGACGCCGGTCACGACCACACCGGTTTAGTTGAAAGTTCATCTACTTGCGCCGTAGAGTCATGGACATCGCTTCACGTCCGTATGGAAGAAGGCTTTCCCGATGTCTCTCGTACTTGACTCCGCCGCGCAGGACCTGCTGTTCCGCGAGGCCCGCACCGCCAACTCGTTCTCCGACGAGCCGGTGACCGAGGAGCAGGTCCAGGCGATCTACGACCTGGTGAAGTTCGGCCCGACCGCCTTCAACCAGACCCCCCTGCGCATCACCCTGGTCCGCTCCCCCGAGGCCCGCGAGCGCCTCGTTAAGCACATGGCCCCGGGCAACGACGCCAAGACCGCGACCGCCCCGCTGGTCGCGATCCTCTCTGCGGACAACGAGTTCCACGAGGAGCTCCCGCAGCTGCTGCCGCACTTCCCGCAGGCCAAGGACGCGTTCTTCTCCGAGCGCCCGGTCCGCGAGCGTTCCGCGCTGCTGAACTCCGCGCTGCAGGCCGCGTACTTCATCATCGGCATCCGCGCCGCCGGTCTGGCCGCGGGCCCGATGACCGGCGCCGACTTCGCCGGTATCCAGAAGGAGTTCCTGGACGACGACCACACCCCGATCATGGTCGTCAACATCGGCAAGCCGGCCGCCGAGGGTGCCTGGTTCGACCGCTCCCCGCGCCTGGCCTTCGACGAGGTCATCACGACCGTCTGATCGCCTCCGCAGGGACGCGAGCTGCGCGGACGTGTACGAAGGGGCGGGGGGGCCCGGGGGGGGGGGGGGGCCGGCCCCGGGGGGGGGGGGGCCCCGCGGGGGGCCCCCCCCCCCCCCCCGCGGGGCCCCCCCCCCCCCCCCCCCCCGGGCGGGCCCCCC